>JAYPUF010000044.1:0-19325 GCA_038133925.1 Marivivens sp.
TTGCCCAAACGCTTGCTGCAAAAAAGCGTCAGCGGATTGACCCGGATCAGGAACTGATCGGACTTGGTGCTGCGAACATCGGTGCGGCCTTCACTGGGGGCTATCCGGTAACGGGTGGGTTTGCGCGCTCGGTTGTGAACTTCGACGCTGGTGCGGAAACGCCTGCTGCGGGTGCTTTCACAGCCATTGGCCTAGCCATCGCCGCTGTTGCCCTCACCCCGCTCGTCTACTTCCTACCCAAGGCGACCCTTGCAGCAACCATCATTGTTGCAGTTCTGAGCCTTGTGGACCTTTCGATCCTCAAGCGCAGCTGGGGATATTCCCGCCCTGACTTCATCGCGGTTGCCGCAACCATTCTTCTGACGCTGCTTCTTGGCGTGGAAACCGGTGTTTCGGCAGGTGTTGGTCTTTCGGTGGTCCTGTTCCTCTTCAAGACCTCGCGACCGCATATCGCAGAAGTTGGTCTTGTTCCCAACACCCAGCACTTCCGTAACATCAAGCGTCATACGGTTGAGACCCACCCAACCTTGCTGACCATCCGCATCGATGAAAGCCTCTACTTCGCGAACGCTCGCTACCTTGAGGATTACGTCTACACCCGCGTTCAAAAGGACTGCGAACTCAAGAACGTCGTCTTTATGTTCTCTGCGGTTAACGAAGTCGATCTCTCGGCGCTCGAAAGCCTCGAGGCAATCAACAACCGCCTCAAGGATATGAACATCAAGCTCCACCTTTCAGAAGTCAAAGGGCCGGTGATGGATCGCCTTAAGCGTTCGCACCTTCTCCACGATCTCACCGGTGAAGTCTTCCTGTCTCAGTTCGAAGCAATGGGCAAGCTGACGCCTTCTTAAGCGACAGCAGCCGAATAATCAGAGCCGCGCAAGGGTCACGCCTTGCGTGGTCAAACCATCCCTAAGAGAGGCGGCGATTTCGACCGCCTCTTTTGTATCTCCGTGAAGGCAAATCGTGTCGATCTTGCAAGGGATACGCTTACCGCTTTGCGATATAATCGCGCCTTCCTTGAGCATCTGTGAAATGCGCTGCGTGATTTGCGAAGGATCGTGAAGCACAGCCCCGTCTATCGAACGATCCACAAGTGTTGCGTCATCGTTGTAAGCGCGATCTGCAAAAATTTCGCCCGCCCATTGTACCCCCATGTCCTTTGCGACTTGCTCTTGAGCGGTAGCTGCAATGACCATCAAAACAATATCGGGCTGAACTCTCAGAGCGGCCTCATAGCACGCGCGCGCAATCTCGGGCTCTTCGCTCGCCATATTTGCTAGCGCCCCATGAAGCTTGAGGTGTCTTACCTCTCCGCCCAAGTGCCGTGCCATCCCAATTGCCGAACCGAGCTGATACGCCGTCAGCGCGCCCAACTCTTCGGCAGTAAGCCGCATCCTCGTGCGGCCAAAGTTTTCACGATCATCAAATCCAGGGTGCGCTCCGATACCGACACCCGCTTTGATCGCGTCCTTCATCGTCTCGCGCATGGTTTGAAGTGAACCCGCGTGAAATCCGCAAGCGACATTGGCCGAGGTTACGATAGACACCAGAGCCGCATCATTGCCGATGCCCTCTCCCATGTCCGCATTAAGATCCACCTTCAGAGCCATTCTTCATCTCCTGCTATCATCCCGCCAATCAGTTGATAGGTCAAAAGGTCCGCGATTTCACCTGGATCACGCACAATGGGTTCAACATTTCGCCTAAGCGCTTGGGTCTCTTTTTGCGGATCGAAATGAAGTGCGTCCGCTTCCTCAAGTGAAATGCACTGGAACTGAAGTGGCGCGCCTGCGCTGGCTTGCGCGATTTTGGGAATATCCGCTGGGATCACAGTTCCGATGCGGGGATAGCCACCGATCGTCTGGCAATCCGCCAAAAGAACATAGGGCCGCCCATCGCCCGTCATTTGTATGTCCCCGACCGTGATAAAGTCAGACACGCGGCTGAGCTGACCTTCTGCAGTGAAGCCCTCACCATCAAAGGCAAGCGCAACGCCTTGGCGATTGCCGCGCAAATCACGCTTGAAATCGCTCTGTTCAAAACGGGCAAAGGTATCTGCGTTGAACAAGTGCGATTGCGATCCCTTAACAAAGCGTATGAGGCCACCAGAGAAACGATCACTTTGGCGCAGTTTAACGAGCGCCGCCGTGCCACCGCCAATCGCAAGAGCATCACCGGCCTCTATCGCCCGACCTATCCCAGCACCGGCTTGAACCGAGCGGCTCCCAAGGAGGTCTTCGCTCTGAATTCCGCCGCGCGGAGTGAGATAGCCGTAGACACCCTTTTCGGCGGCTCCAATGTCAAGAACAGCACCGCGTTCGATCCGATGAACTGCGCCCCAAATCAGAGGCTTACCATCGACGCTGACCCGCATCGGGGCGCCGGTTAGTGCAACTTCACTGGTTTGATCAAAGCTAAATCGTCCGCCATGCCCCGCCATTTCAAGAGTTGCGCCAAAGCCCCCAAGAAGCGCCGCAGCCTCGCAGAGCGCCATTGGGTCCGCCGCCCCACCAACCGAGATGCCGCTGGCAAAATGACCTCGACGACCGAAGTCCTGAACGCTCAGATGTGCACCGCCTGATTTTACAATAAGCTGTGTCATAGGCTCTCAAGCCTCGCCCCACCAAAGGGATCTGCCCAAAGCGGATCAAACTCCACCCTTGCAATTGGAGCAAACCTAATTTCGTCACCCGCTCTAAGGGCCACTTGGGGCGCGCGCTGTAAATCAAAGGGACGAAAAGCGCATTGACCGATCTGACGCCAGCCCGTTGCAGATCGATTGGCAAACAGTACGATTTGACGGACAGCAACAGTAATCGCCCCCGTTGGCACTGCATCAGTGAGGGCCGTTTGGCGCGGTATATCCCACGCCTGTGGCAATATCCCGATGTAGGGTTGGCCAGGTGCGAACCCGAGAGCAAGAACGCTCAACTTGGCTCCACACAGGTTCGCCACAAGTTCTGCCTCGCTCAACCCCGTCAAAGCAGAAACTTCCGCAAGTTGCGGGGCCGCAGCGTGATCGAAACAAACCGGAATGGTCCAACGCCTCTGCGGCTCATATTCTGCCGCTTCGAAAGACCGTATCAGGGCTTCGAGTTTCGCGACAAATGATGCACGCATAGTCACCGATGGATCAAACCGAACGAGCACCGAGGTCAGCGAAGGGGCAACTTCGACAGCCTCGGCAAGCTGTTCCGCAGCGCCAGCAAGCGCAATCGCCGCCGCATTCGCGGCAGCTGTTAATGAATCAGAGATACGCAGCACATACCCATCCGTCCCAAGCGGATATATCCTGATCTGCGGCGCTTCTGAGCTTTGGTTATTCATAGCTTTTGGTGGTCCGATACCGACCTCTTTGTCAATCGGCGCCGCATCCAAAATCCCCAAAATAGATCAAAATCTATATGTTTACGCGTCCTTAGCTCTGTTCAGGTTAGCTTCTCTTAGTGGCTCGCAACAACGCGAGTGTGTGTGGGAGAAAGCCAATGGCAACATTCAACAAAAGCGAAACCCCGGTGATGCAGAGCAAGTCCGACCGGCTCTTTGAGGAACTGCATCAGATGGAGAAGCAAATTCACTTCAAAACTGAGGCGCTTATGCCGAAACGTCCACCTGCGCCCAAATCCTTGCTCGAAGCAATTAGCTTGATCGGACTGTCAAGCTTGATGGACTGACGGTATTTTGACACCCATTTTGGGTAAACCACAGGGACCTTTGAACCCTACACTATAGCAAATGTCCAAATTGACCAACGGGCAAACCATGCCCGATACTCGTGGTCACAACCCCCTCCAGCCTTGTTTCGTGCAAGGCCATCCAGAACGGTGGTTAACGTCCCAAATCTACCACCAATGAGACCGCATCCAAATATTGGGTGCGGTTTCTCATTTTGGGGAGTGGACTCTGAACTGTTAGCGCTAGAAGATATGCAAAACTGGCCTTCAGGGAACGTATTATGACCATCGCGCACGACCGCCTTCTCTCGCATGCACAAGCGCTTTTTCGTTTCTTTGGTGCGCCTTCCATTAACCCCAAAGGTGGCTTTTATCAGCTTGATGGAAACGGCTCTCCGATCCATGCAGGCGCGAATGGAACGTTGCGCGAGCTTCACGAGACCACCCGCATGGTCCATTGCTACGCCCTTGCGACCCTTATGAAGGTCGACGGTGCGCGCGAGATTATGAACCATGCGATGGATTATCTTTTGAAAGGCAACAGAGACCCCATCAATGGCGGGTTCTTTTGGGGCCTGAATGACGTCGCAGCCGAACGTAGCGACAAGCAAGCCTATGGCCATGCCTTTGTCCTTTTGGCGGCCGCCAGCGCGGGTCTCGTTGAGCATCCCGAAGCAAAAGCCCTGCACAAAGAGGTCATGTCCGTGATCCTCGCCCGTTTTTGGGACGATGAAGCTGGCGCGATGACCGAAGAATACACTGCCGACTGGCAAAAGCTCAGCGACTACCGCGGCCAAAACTCCAACATGCATAGCACAGAAGCGCTTATGGCGGCCTATGAGACTTGGGGCGATGAGCGCTGCCTTAACATGGCGGTGCGGATCGCAGAGCGCATTATCAACCAAAATGCGCGCAAAGCCGGCTGGGTTGTACCCGAGCACTTCGACAATGACTGGAACGTTGATCCGGATTTCGCAGGCGACCCAATGTTCCGCCCCGCTGGGACCACTCCCGGCCATGCTCTGGAGTGGAGCAGACTGTTGATCCAATTGTGGCAGCTCACGGGCAAGTCACAGGATTGGATGAAGGAAGCGTCAATAGCGCTTTTCGACAAGGCAGTAGAACAAGGCTGGTCAAGCCCACGAGGCGGCTTTCACTATACCTTGGATTGGGATGGCACAGCCGCGATGACCAACCGCTTCTGGTGGCCTTGCTGCGAAGGGGCAGCCGCCGCCTCGGTGCTCTCCAATCTAACGGGAGAGCCGCGTTTCAAAGAATGGGAAGCCAAGATCTGGGCCACCCTAGAGGCCGACTTCATCGACCATCAAAATGGAGGCTGGTGGCCCGAGGTAGACGCGAATGGAGCACCTCGCACCACAGTGTTTAAGGGCAAACCCGACATCTACCACGCCCTTCAAGCATGTCTCATCCCCCTTTTCCCTCAAGATCAAGGGATTGGCCCAAGCATTAAGGCATACATTTAACCGTAATGCGTCGCTTCGGCATCCCGCCATTCCGAGACTATAAGTTAGTTGATGCCAAAAACGCTCTAGGGTAGATAGTCGTAACTCTGATTATACTTATAGCAGTGCGACTCTTGAGGCATGATTGAATTTATCGAAGTCGTAAAGACCAGCCACGATCCATTGAGCAGCTTTCAGACTTTCATTGAGCAGAGGGGCGGCAAAGGTTTTATCTATGGCTTCGGTTGCAGCGCTAATGAAGTACAGCGCGAGTTTGCAAACTCGATCCCTTTCCTTCACCACACATTCACCAAAGAATGGGAAGAGCTGTCGCCAGAACCACTGCTAAAGAACGACCGGTCTGCGGAACTTTTGTTTAAGGGAATGACAAACCTGGTTGAGTGGAATCCGATAAATTCCCAACAAATCCGTGAAGAAATGACGCCAGAGCAGACAAACTTATGGATGGCCGAGCAAGAAATTGGCCTGATCAACGGTGTAAGCTTCTCTCTCTCTCGGGACTTTGGGTTTTCCGGTTTGGGATTTCATCACGAATCCACAGAAATTGACAACCGCAAGTTCAGAGCCGATTGGGAACGCTACGGCGATGAAATTACCCGTGCAGCAATCGCACTTGATGAACGCGTTCGCGTCAATGAACCTAACTTCTTTCCCTCGCTTACACCGCGTGAAATCGACTGTCTAAGTTGGCTTGCCATGGGCTTTCGCCCCGCCGAAATTAGCTTTCGGCTGAAGATTTCAGAGAAGACTTTCGAGAAGTATGTTCAAGGCGCCAAGACCAAGCTCAAAGCCAGAACCCGCGATCACGCAGTAGTTCGAGCACTTATTTTGAATATCATCCAGCCTTAGAGATCCGGTCCATGTCGATAACTTACAATCGCGAGCTCTTATGGATATTTTGGTGCACTCTGCTTGCAACCATTGGCTACGGCGTGTCATTTCCCTTCCTTGCGATTGGGCTGGAGAGACTTGGCGCAAGTCCGATGTTGATTGGCTTAAACGCCGCGATGCCCCCACTGGCTTGGCTCTTGTTAACACCATTTCTACCTCGCATCACCGCAAGCGTCCCGAGTACCAAGATCGTTGGAGCATTGATCGCGCTGATCGGTGCCTCGCTCTTTCTGATGGCACTCATTCAAGTGTCCTATGTCTGGACCTTGCTTCGCTTTGTGTTCGGCGGCGCGATTGGCCTACTCTTTCGGTATTTCGAATACCGCCTGACACTTATCTGTAGCCCAGACAAACGCGGGCGCCTGATCGGAACCTATTCGGCGCTATTTGTATGCGGCATCGCCATTGGCTCCGTAATACAACCTCTCCTAGGCCAAGACTTGATGATCGCGCCGATTGTGATCTTTACTGGTTTCCTACTCGGCGCCGCACCACTCTTGCTTAGTAACGTCGAGCGAATTGCGAGCAAAAAGATTGAAACTCTATCTTACCGCTCATTGCTCCTAAGGCTCCCATTGGCTGTTTTCATAGGGATTTTTGTCTATGGATTGGTCGAAGACCTAATGGCCTATCTGATGTCCATCGTCGCGCTTCATGTCGGACATGATGAAACGGTTGCAGCCTATACTCTTTCCACCTTTGCGCTTGGTGCTTTGATCGGCGGTATCCCAGTGGGCTATCTAGGCGACCGTTTTGGACGCCCCGCAATGCTTCGTGTCCTTACAGTTCTAGCCACAATCACAGCATGCACCTTGACGCTTTGGATTTCAGACACCGTCATCCTCTTTATCTGCTTGTTTTCTATGGGTCTTTTTATTCCTGGTATCTACAATACCTGCCTAGCAATGCTTGCCGACCAATGGAGTGCGGCTGAGCTTGCCGCTGCGAATGCAAAATTCGGAACGCTTTATGCCGGAGCGTCGATCATCGGCCCACTTCTTTTCGGCGGAGCCATGTCACTATCTGACCCAATGGGAGCCCCAATTTTGCTATCCCTAATCTTGTTCGCTGCAGCAGCGGTGATGGTTTTCAGAGGCCAGAAGTAATACTCTTGGGGAAATTCCCCCAGTTTATTAAAAACCAACCAAAGGTATATTTTTTCTCAATAAATCACCCAAAAAGGGTAGACGGGGGAATTACATGACAAAAAAGGTTCGGGTTTTCAGCCCGCTTGGTTTTCTTGCACTCACGGCTTGCGGAGGCGAGAATACTTCAACAAGCACGGGCTATGCCGTAAAAGGCCCACTTTCCAACGCCTTGGTCTTCGCTGACGCAAACGGAAACGGTATTTTCGATGCTGGTGAAACCTCAACGCGCACGGATGCGAGCGGCGGTTACTCACTCTCGAATCCAAATGCCTACTCAATCGTAGTTGTGACAGATGATCAGACCATCGACACCTCGACAGGTCAGGTTCTTTCGGGGCTTGTGATGAAAGGTTCGGCCAATTCTGGTGTGATTACCCCTCTTACAGGTCTTGCGAATTCTGGCATTGACACACGCGCTCTTGCCAAGGTTTTGGGCCTTGATCCAAACACCGATTTCAACACCTTCAACCCCTATGCTGACGGCGTCAATTCCGCAGCGGCGCTCGCCTATGAAAAAGCTTCGCAGCAAGTTGTTGGCGCTGCACAGGTTATTGCTGCCACTCTGGAAAAGAGCGGCGAAGCAAATAGTGGCGAAAGCCTGATGAAAGCTTTCACCAAAATCTCGGATCAAATTACAAAAGTCGCAAACGGCACTGCGAGCAAAGACACTCTGGTCGCTGATGCAGTTAATGCCAGTTCGACCCAGCTCTCAGCTGCGGACAAACAGGCAATCGCCCAACAAATTGATCAGATGTTCACGGAAATTTCCGAAGTGACCAGCTTGACAGGTGATGCTGCCAAGAATGCGTTCGGCACTGGCTCTGCCCTGTCCAAAGTCTATAGCGAAGAGGGAATTCAGGCTGGTAACACTGCCAACGTAACTCAGCTTGCTGAGAACGCCGCCCCGACTGATCTCGCGCTCGGCAAGGTGTCGATTACAGAAGGCGCTTCCAACCTGAGCCTTGGGAAAATCGCGGTCACCGATGACGCAGGAACCTCTCAGGCCTTTGCTTTCGCGCTTTCCGGAGCAGACTCCGCAAAGTTTAAAGTGGTAAATGGCGAACTCTTCTTGAAGAACATCGCTGACTACGAAGCACAAAGCTCGTACAGCCTTAAGATTGCTGTGACAGACGCCGGAAAGAAGACCTATTCGGAGGATTTCCGCATTAGCGTTACTGGTGTCAATGAAGCAACCGTACAAACGAGCGACTTAAACACCGCTGGTTTTGCCCGCGCAGGGGACCAGCTGGGCGTTGATGTGGGCTCGGCACTCTTCGCGCACTTTAGCGATGCCGACAACGCAATCGCAGGAAAGAGCGCATCAGCCTTCGCCAGTAGCTCAATCCAATGGCTCGTGGACGGCGTTGAAGTAAGCGGGGCGACGAGCAAGCACTTTACGCCACTCGATGAACATATCGGGAAGACACTTTCAGTTCGCCACACCCTCGTTGACCAACAGGGCAACAGCTCTTCATTCAGCCAAGACATTGGAACTGTGCTGCCCGCTTCGGACGACATTCCGTTCACCATCGACTTCTTCGCAGGCGCCCAGAACAAACTTCAGACTGCGGTTGAAGGCCTCTCTAGTCTCGGCAGCAATTTAGGTTCGATTGAATCTAACAGTTTACTAAAGTTTTTGGAATTCGCTGATATAGTTGCAAATCAGGGAATGGAACTGTTCTTTGGCGACAACTTGGATGGGTCCGGTGACGCAAACTATGCTCATATCCAATTCGACAATGGATACAATATCGGCCTTTACTTCGATGGTCTAAACCAGACCTCGCTTCAAGGTCTCTTTGACTCGATTGGCAGTGCAGAAAACGTAGATCCATTTGATCCCGATACATGGGCCATCGCTGGCGGCATTAACGCGATTTCGTTCAGAACGGACGAAGGTTCGATGCTCAAATTCGAGTTTGATGCGGGTGGATACGGCGGTAGCAATCCGCAGGATGTATTTCGGATCATTGATTTCACCGCAACGGGTGACCAAATCCGCGATATCGGTCTCTATGGCAACTTCGACAATGCCATGACTGTCATCGGGCAAAATGTTCAAGATGTTCTGAACTCGATGGGCAGTCCCGACACGCTTGTAGATTTTCTCGAATTGCTACAGGCATCACAGGACATCAACGGTGTCTATTTTGGAACTGCGAACAACGAAACAAACAAAGAGAACAGCCTGATCCAGATCGAGTTCGACCGCGACAATACAACGTCGCTCGCTGGACCGGATGAAGTTTACGCAAGGTTCGGCGATCTCTCTATCAGTCTGGTCGGCGATTTTGGAGACACACTGCCAGAACTTGCAGACATCATTTTAACAGCCACGTCCGTGGACCTCAGCTCTGAACAAGGCGTAAGTGTACTTGCCAATGCCCTTTCTGAGAACAATTTCAATTACCTAACCTACGCAGACATCAAAGTTGCAAATCAGACGGTCATGCGTTTGCGCGTCAGCGATCCAGAGAGCTTTGATGCTGCGCTTTTCAACTCGATCGATTTCGATGGTGAGAACGTAATTAGCTACGAGCATGACGGCGCTACTGTCTATGAGTACATCGACAACGATGGTCTCTACGCTCTTATAGGAGACGGCGCTGAAATTGACGCATTTCTTCACCCAGACGCTCTGGTCTAAGGCAAATGATTGCTAGATCTATGGGACTGGCCACCTTTTTGGTGGCCAGTCTTCTCGCATTCATGGCGCCGGTTGAAGCAGCTGAATGGGAACTTTCACTCTTTGAGGGACGGGACAATGTTCTGACCCAAATAGGATTGGAGGCAACCTCCGCTCTCGACAATGGACGCAACAAGCCAACGACGAAAAGCGAAGAGTTCACACTTGGCATTGCGCTAACTGGTGAGTTCGCTCTGCCAAAACCGCTTCCTTTTGATTTGGGAACTCGGCTCGCGGCCGGCTTTAGTCACGCACATATCGATTGGCCCCAAGGCATTGGGATCATCGGCAACGCGATGAAAAGTGAACTCACGATGTACTTCATCGATACGCGGCTCTTTGTGACCCGCAAGTTCTTGAGCGAACACGTTTCACTTAATCTAGGTGCAGGACTTTGGTTGTTTGACGCTGAGCAACGAAGCAAGCTTGCAAGCTTCAACCTCGTGGACAGCGCGTCAGCTCAACTGCCTTTTATATTTGCGCGCGGAGCGATCAATTTGACACCACACGCTGCAATCGTGGGTGAGATTTCCGGCTCGAAAATTGGCAGTTTCACGTCGCTCTACTATGAGGTGAAACTTTGAAGATCCTTAACTTCGCGTTCGCGGGACTCATGGCCTGCACGAACACCACTGCGCCGCAAACTCAGCCCCTCATGGTGCTCGATGGGACGGCTTTAGAACAAGCACTCTTCTCTCAGCCAAACCTCTTGGTCGCGCAAAAATCTATCCAAATTGCCGTGCACGAATTAGCTGCAATTCGTGCCTCGAATGCTCCGCAGGTGAACGCCGAGGCTGGCTTAGGTGCAAACAAATCAAAAACCCAGTCAAACGTGGTGCCGAGTGCGACCGTATCCGTCACCAAATCACTGAACGATGGGGGCCGCACTGAGGCGGCGATTTCAAGTGCCGAGATAAACCTTGCCAAACTCCAAATCTCCTATGCTCTCACCGCAGATACAATTTCTACCGATCTTGCGCGCGCGCTTTTGCAGAAAACTTATGCTCAGCGAGGCCTAGCGGCCATTAACGAAGCGATGGCCCGATACGAGGAAAAACGATCCTTGATCGAGATGGCCCATGCGAGCGGCGCAATAACCAACGCTGTCATGTATGAAATCGAAGATGCCGCCCTGAATATCGAGCAAAGAAAGCTTGATCTGAGAAACCAGATCGAGATGTCGAACCTTACGATTTCCTACCTACTAGAATCCCCCGATGCGCAGAACGAGGCAGAACATCGCCTGAGTCACTCGGTCAATCTAGCAGCTGCCCCAAATTGGCGTTTGGTCGCAGCAGAACGAGATGTGGATTTAGCTGAGACGCAAAGGCTGGGTCAGGTAGCGGCCGGACGCCCCTCGAGTGGTCTCTTCGGAGGTATTCGCGTGCCTGCAACCCAAGAAATGGGCGCCGAGCTTTTCGTCGGTTTGCGCGTGCAATGGACGATAAGTGACGCTGGCCGCAATGCGGCACGCGTAAGCGCAACAGAAAATCAACGTGACGCACGTGCGTTACAAGTGACTTCGTTGAGAGAACAATTTACCGAAGCAGATCGGCTTTCGGAACAAAGACGCGCTCACTCTTTGCGCCGCAGACTGCTTCTCGAAAAGCGCGCAGAGATATCAAAACGCAAGATTGCAGAACTGGAACAGCTTGTTTCCGCAGGACGTGCCGACATTGGTCAAATCGGTCGCGAGATCCTCTCTCTGACGGAAACCCAACTCGGCTTGATTGAACTCGAGGCTGAATTGACCCTAGACGGACTTTCACGTGCAGGAATGCAGGGAAGTGGCTGCGCATATCTCGACCTTTGTGGTGCGATTGAAAAGGCGAGTTTCCAAGAATGAAAATATTTACCAGCAAGAAGCCGCAAGCGTTGCCCGCCAATCTTAAACCGCTGCTCGAAGTTCTTTTATCTGATTTGAGCGACAAACGATCAGATGCCGAACGCCAAGAACAACTGATAATCCACGCAGAGGCGGGAAGCTCTCTGGAAACCCTACGTGAGGCGCTTGGTGGGCTGGGCTATACGGCATTGCCAATACGTAAATCGATTGACCAAATCACGCCTCAGGATTTGCCACTTGCAGGTCTTGCGAGCGACGGGACCCTATTTGTTATTCACGAGGTCAACTCAACATCTGCCTCTTTGGTCATTTCTACAGATGGCGAGACGCGAGCCCAAGTCGCGATGGATGCAGCGCCTGAGCTATCTTATGGCTATCGTTTTGTCGCGGATGCTCTTGAGAACCAATCTGCACAAGGCCGCCTCAGCGCTCTTAATCCCATCAAAGCCATCGGACCGAGCCGATTGGCTTGGATTTTGACGGCGGCATTTCTCTCTAATCTGTTGGGAATTGGAACGTCACTTTTTGTTGTGGTCGTTTATGACAGGGTACTACCAAACCAAGCTGTAGAGAGCCTCTATGCATTGACGATTGGCGTGGTACTCGCGGTGCTCTTTGATGCGCTCTTGCGCAGATCTCGCTCTGCTATTCTGGATAAAGCCACAGAGATTGCCGATCGCCGCGTCACAGAGGACCTATTTGATCAGTACGTCCAAGCGCCACACTCAAAGTCGAAGTCCGTAGGTGAACTCTCGTCGATCATGCGCGACTATGAAGCGTTCCGCGATTTCATGGGCTCAGCCATTGTTCTGGCTGTAATCGACCTTCCTTTCATATTTATCTTTATCGCGGTCATCTACCATATCGCAGGTCTTGTCGCGCTTGTGCCGCTCTTGGCGCTGCCCATAATCATCGGTCTGATCCTTATCGCACAACCAATTGCAGCAAGAGCTAGCCGCGAGACTTCGCGTATGACCCGCTCAAGACAGAGCCTTCTTGCGGAAATCCTGATTGGTCTGGATGCACTACGTGTCAGCGGCGCTTATGGCTTGATGAAACGTCGTTTCCTTTTGCAGGCCTCACAGCAGCGTGCGGCAACCGAAAGCGGCAAGGCCGTCGCCTCGGCGGTAGGCACAGTCATCTCAACGGTGCAGCAAGCCGTTCAAGTCGCAATCATCGTCGTTGGGTTTCACCTATTCACTCGTGGTGACATCACGATGGGAGCCATCATGGGGGCAGTCATCCTTTCAGGGCGAGCAATGGGACCGATGGCGCGCTTGAGCCAAGCCTTTGGAAGGCTCAACGGAATTCTCATTGGATACGGGAACATCAAGGCCTTTCTCATGGCGGAACGCCCCGGCAGAACGGGCAGTGCAAGTTTGCTTGCCTCAAGATCCAATGACGCCCCATTAATCGAACTTAATAACATAACATATCGACCCAAATCGGGTGGCGATGCGATCTTCGCTGGATTTCACCTTAAAATCGAGCGCGGTCAGAAAGTTGCGCTTCTGGGCCGAACGGGGTCTGGAAAATCTACTCTTCTGAATTTGATTAACGGTCTCGTTGAACCTGAAACCGGAGCGGTAATCGTTGCAGGACAGCCTATATCGTCAATTCCGCGAGCGAATATCTCGACCCTAGTGGGCACCGCATTTCAAGCACCCTGGCTTTTCGCAGGTACTCTACGCGAGAACATAGGCTTGGGACAGGCAACTATCAGCGAGGATGACATTCTTGAGGCCCTTTCCAAAGTGAAGCTCATAGATCTGTCCGATCAGACAACAGGAACCTTGGATTTCGTTATTGAGGAACATGGCCGCAATTTGTCTGGCGGCCAGCGGCAAGCCATCGGGCTTGCGCGTGCTCTCGCCTTCAAGCCTCCAATCTTGCTTCTCGACGAGCCAACTTCTGCGATGGATGCGGGCCTTGAGGCCCATGTGGTGGCGGCGCTCCGCACATATGAAACTCCTCTGACTGCTCTCATTGCGACCCATAAGGCCGCGCTGATCGATCTTTGTGATCGCGTTGTAATACTCGAGGGCGGACAAATCGCAGCGGATATGCCAACGAGTGAATACCGTAAAAAGCTTCGTGCGACGTCCCCTGCAAATGCGCCGGTTCAGACGTTCACATTCAAAAGATCGGCGAAGAATTCGACGGGAGGTAAAGGCTAATGTTCAGCGGCGCCTCTTGTGAAGACAGGAGCAAGGACCTCATCGTTATCTGCGTGGTATTACTGGTTTGCGCGCTAGGCTGGGCACATCTCACTCGGCTCGACCTCGTCACTCGAGGTACTGGACGCGTCGTAACCCCGATCCAAACCCGAGAAATTCAAGCGCCCTATTCAGGTTCAATCGATGCCTTTGTGGTCGAGGTTGGTCAGCCTGTTGAACGTGGACAGCTGATCGCGGAAATCAACCCGACAGAAGCTGCAGCCTCACTTGCGGAAATCCAAAAGCGATTACGTTCACTCGAACTTCAGCGCGCCCGCTTGGACGATGAAGTAAAGGGCAATGTTTGGAGCGGTCAGTTAGAAAGCAATGATCCAGCAACTCAAGCATTAATGGAAGCGCAAGTCGCTCTCTCTCAGGCGCGGCAAAGTGATTTAACAGCACAAATGACGACACTGCTACAGACAAGGCTACAGCGTAAGCGTGAACTCGCAGGAACACGCGCCGAGATTGCAGGCCTTGATGTTAAAAGCAAATTGATCGAGAGCGAAGACGCAAAGCTTTCTCCATTGATCGCCGCAGGTGCGTTGGGGCAATCGGAGCGCCTTCGCCTTGATCGCGATAAGGCCGCGCTCGAAACAAGTCGCGAAGTTCTTACCGAGCGCGAGGCAGCCCTCGCCTTTTCAATAGAAGAAATCAACGCACAGACCAGCGCACTTCAAGCTGCGTTTCGAACCGAAACGCTATCCGAACGGGCTTCTGTCTTACAAGAGATCGCTGAGCTCGCAGAGCGCTTGCCAGCGCTGGAGCGACGCGTGTCAGTAACCGAGCTCAAATCTCCTGTCTCGGGAATAGTCGACGAAGTGTTCTTTGCTGCCGAAGGCGCAGTCGTCTCACAAGGCGATGTGGTTGCGTTAATCGTTCCGAGCAGTACGGCACTACATATCGAAGCCCTAATCATGCCCGAAGACATCGCAAACGTGGAACCGGGCCAGAGTGCACGTGTGTCGCTCACTGCTTACGATGCGGCGAAGTATGGGACACTGAATGGGGAAGTTATGCGTGTCTCTGCAGATGCTGCATTCGAGGAAGAGCTCAATGCGCGGGCTTTCAAGGTTGAGATTAGTATTCCAAGTTACTTGAGGCTCTCCAGTGGTGAAACAATGCCTGTGCGGACTGGCATGGCGGCCCAAGTGGATATTATTCGCGGCGAACGGTCGATCCTTGAATACATCTGGAACCCTGTTATCCGAGTTCGCGACACGGCCTTGCGAGAGTAACCCTTAACTCTCTTGTTAGTAGTCCTAACCTTGCCATTGCGTTCGATGGGAGTAACGTGCGCTAAACCATTCAATTGAAAGCTCCCATGCCAACACTTGTTCGTCGTCAGTCTAATACGCTCGGCATCGCCTTGGCGGGTACTTCATTCGCATTTTTTGCGCTCGCGGACGCTATCGCAAAGCTCATGGCGGGCACCTATCATCCCATTCAGGTTGCGGGGTTGCGGCAGCTCGGGCTCCTCGCGGGCGTTTTGATCTGGCTTGCAATTAAGGGCACCTCTGATTTGCGCACCGAGCAGCCGAAGCTCCAAATTCTGCGCGGGCTTTGCGCTTCGGTTTCAGCAGTCCTTTTTGTCTTGGCGTTGCGTTACGTACCGCTTGCAGACGCGACAACAATTGCCTTTGCAGCACCATTTTTCGTCACGATCCTCGGTTCAATCCTTCTCAAGGAACCGATTGGGCCGCGCCGCTGGTTTGCAGTGAGCGCAGGCTTTTTAGGAACGCTCATTGTTATGCGTCCTGGGTTCGACGGGTTTCATCCCGCCTATTTGCTGGTTCTTGTGGCCGCCCTGCTCTTTGCGACACGGCAGCTCATTTCTCGAAACCTAAGCTCGACCGAAAGCACAGTTGCCACAGTCGCCTTTACCGCGGGAGTGAGCGCGGCCGTGCTCGGCGTTGGGCAAATCTTTGTATGGCAACCCATCGCACCCGAACACATCTTGTTGTTCATCTGCTATGGTGTCCTTGCTGCGGTTGGGGAGTTCCTTGTGATCAAGGCGCTTGAGATTGCTCTCGCCGTTGCAGTTGCGCCGATGCAGTACACTATGATCATCTGGACGAGCATACTGGGCTATCTGCTCTTCGGGCAAACGCCGGATATGATGACACTTATCGGAACGACCATCATCATTACCTCGGGTCTATTTACGATTTGGCGCGAATATCAAATCGGCAAACAACGGTCAGAGTGACACATTGCAAGACCTGCGTCTCCTAAGTTAACCGCCTGATCGGAGTACGAGGGAGAGAAAGATGACTGCGCTCAACGGGATCAACATCGAGACCTACGGCAACGGGCAGCGCCGCGTCGTAGCGCTTCACTGCGCTTTGGGTCGCGCCGCCAGTTGGGCTGCAATTTCGCGCCAGATCGAGGATGCCACCTTCATCGCACCGGATTGGCCGAGCCATGGTAAAAGCGCGCCTTGGACGGGCAAAGGGCTCATGCTTGAGGACGCGATAGCGATCGCAGCAGAGTGTATTGGAACCGAACCCGTTGACCTTGTCGGTCACAGTTATGGCGCTCTCGTCGCGCTTCATTTTGCGAGCAATCACCCCGAATTGGTTCGCAGCCTTACACTGATTGAACCGATATTCCTTGTAGCCTGTGCACATGATGCGCCTGCGACGCTTGATGCTTACCTAGCGAGCATGCAGCCGCACTTTGACTCGCTTGCCCAAGGCGACAACGACACCGCTGCGCAGAAGTTCATCGGCATTTGGGGTGGCGGTGTGCAATGGGAGCAAATCCCCGAACCTGGACGCGCGGCGCTCATCAAGCAGATCCCTATCGTTGATGCCTGCCGTCCGGGGGACTATAACAGCCCCAAGGACGAGACTGTCCTCGCCAATCTTGGACACCTGACAATGCCCATCCTTCTCGTTCATGGGAACCGGACAGTTGAAGTCGTCAAGGTGATCATGAACAGCCTCAAGAAGCGGCTCCCAACGTCTCAAGACGCAGTCATCGCGAAGGCCGGCCATATGGTTGCAAACACCCATGCGGCTGAAGTTGCCAAGCTTCTAACTGATTTCTGGGGAAAATAGGCTTCTGGGCCTCGTGATCCGACTTCTCACTTGTGTTAGCGCAAACGATGCGCTCTTAGTTCGGCAATTGAATAAGTGAGGTCTTTCCATGATACGCCACGCTGCACTGTTTCGCCTGTCACACCCTAAAGGTTCTGAGGCGGAAGCCGCATTTCTTAGCTCTATTCGAGAACTGGCGGGCATTCCTGGGGTTCAAGATTTCGCACTTTCGCGCGAGACCAGCCCAAAGAACCCTTATGATTATGCCGTCTCGATGAACTTTGCGGATCAATCGGCGTATGACGCTTATAACGTGCACCCGCATCACGTCGCCTTTGTCGAAGGCAAGTGGATTCCCGAAGTTGCCGAGTTCATGGAACACGACACGGTCGCAATCTAAATGATAACGACCTCAGGCAAAGTCACGATTACGACGATTACTGTCCTTCTTGGCCTCGCGATTTTCCTGATCGGGATCACAGCTGCGTCGGTGAACCCTTTCCGCGGCATTCTCGCGATAGACGGCTTGGGCATGTCGAATGACACCTTTGCTTTGGTGTTGACCATCGGCTCCATCGCAGCCGCAATCGGCTCGGTCATCATGGGCTATGTCTCTGACAAGGTTGACGACCGAAGAAAGCTCGTCATCGGTGCGGCACTTGCGGGGGCGATAGCTTACGGGTTGATCTTTTTTGTTCAGACCCAACTTTCCTTCATAATCGCAACATGTGTGTTCCTGCCTTTTGGCGGCGCCGTTATGTCCCAAAGTCTGTCCTATGCACGTGCACATTTGAACGAGACACTCGGTGCCCAAGCAGAGTTTATGATGTCTCTTTTGCGGACGCTCTTCTCTGTGGCGTGGATTGTTGCTCCGCCGCTCATGGGTTGGGTTGCTGCGAACCAGTCGGTGTTCTTGATTTTCCTGATCGCGGCTTTCGCTCAAATCGGTGCGGCACTTGCCTATTTCGTCATTCTTGGCCGCCCTGAAGGTGCGATTGCCAAGCCTGCCCCCACTCCAAATTCCGCAAGCGGAAAGGCTGAAAAAGCACTTCCTTTCGCACGGGTTATTGGTCTGTCTGGGGTCATGTGCACACGTATCGCCGTCCTCGGACATATGACCACATTCCCACTTTTCATGGTGAACGATGCACAAGGAACTTTTGGACAACTTGGGTTTGCGTCAGGCCTTGCTGCGTTCCTAGAAGTGCCCTTGATGCTCGCTTGGGGCTATGCAGCTGTTCGCATTGCAAAAGAAGGTATCATTGTTGGCAATTCGATCGTTTTTGCTGCCTACCTCTTCCTTCTTGGACAAGCAGACACTGTAACAGAGGTATTTTGGCTCCAAGGATTAAACGCACTCGCGATTTCTGGCCTGCTCACATTGATCATCAGTTATACTCAGGAGGCAATCAAAGGGCGCGTCGGTCTTTCCACGTCGCTACTAGATGTCATGACCCTTATTGCTGGTTTTGCGACGGCTGGCCTAATTGCGCTCCTTGCTACTGAGGTGCACTATAGCACCGTACTGATCGCGCTCGGGGGCTTTGCCCTTGCTGGCGCAGCGCTCTTGTTCATCGGATGGAAGCTCGACCGCAGAGCTGAGGCATAGGAAGACCGAGTGCGTTAGACGAGATAGTTTGGCGCAAGATTGATTGGAGAGATACCGCTATGAAGATCACACGCTCGGGAACTGTCCCTTCCAAGGTTGGCCCCAAAGATTGGTTCACAGGCCCTGTTCGCATTGATCCAATGTTTCAAACCGAAGCGCCAGGCGATGCAGCTGGGAACCTTGTGACCTTTGAACCGGGAGCACGCACCGCTTGGCACACCCACCCCGCGGGGCAGACGATCATTATCACCCATGGACGTGGCCGCGTTCAGCGCGATGGCGGTCCCGTTGAACAAGTCACCCCCGGTGACATTGTCTACTTTGAGCCCAACGAAAAACATTGGCACGGCGCAAGCCCCGAGACTGCCATGAGCCATATCGCCATTCAGGAAGCCATTGACGGAATTGGAGTGACTTGGATGGAACACGTCACGGACGAGCAATACTCAGGCTAAGGAATAAAGGCCCGCACCTGCGGGCCTTTTGCTTTGGTAACTCGTCGATTAGGCACGGCGTCCTACGAACACAGCGTTCGGACCGAGTTCGAGGGTATTTCCGGTGACTGAAGCATTATTCACGACATCAGGCGCGAGGGCTTCGGTTAACGCAATCGAGTGCGCCTCGTTCGAGAGGTTGAAGTAACAGTAGACTTCACCGCCGCGCACGAAACCTAGCACCGGTTCGGGCAAATCGAAGAAGATCGTGTCACCAGACTTTAGCGTGTCCG
>JAYPUF010000045.1:0-18466 GCA_038133925.1 Marivivens sp.
AGCAGGCTCAAGATGAAGGCTTGGAACGTCGATTGTTCTTGGCTCTCTGCACGAACAGGGATGTTCTTTGCGATGAGTTCGTCGGTAATCTTCGCGTCCGAAGGCTTGATAGTGACATAGCTACGACCGTCAGCAGCGGTATAGAGCAGCTTTTCGCCGTCTATCGTGACTTCAGTCACCGTGCCATTATCAACAGCAGAAACAAATTCGGAATAGTTCCGGCTCGAAGCCTGAAGGCTGCTGCTGCCACCGCTGAAAATATTGAACAGCGAAACGATCAGCAGGAACAGGACGACCCAGAAAACGATATTGCGCGCGTTACCCAAGGGGAACTCCTTTGAAATTCGTCGGTAGCGCAAGAGTCGCGCCGACCGTGTCCTTAAAATAGGGATCAGAAAAGGTTGTTCAATGCGTTAATACAAATGCGCGCAAACTCGCGACGTCCCATTTGCAATTAATTTCCCAATCAGGATGAAAAACGCCCGCATATGGGGCAAAAATCACCTTTTCACCCTCCCAAATAGCGGGAGACGAGATCAAAGAGCGCCTAGGATTCCCAGTTTCTCGCCAAATCGCGCCAATCTGTCTCAGTCCATTTTCGCCCAAAGCGCGGATTCTTGCAGGTGAATTGGGGCCATTGGCTATTGCGCGACTGTCCCAAATTTCGCCGGCCTTGGCCTCAAGGTTCTGCACCTTGCTCAGTTCGCGAGTGATATGGATGACACCTCTACGAAGATAAACGAGCGCTCCAGCCAAAGTTGCTGCCTCTTGATACCCACCAGAGACAAGCCTTTGCACCTTGTCCGCTCTGGGTGGGTAATCGCTCCCACTGACATACCGCAAGGCAGCGTTGAAAAACCGGCGGCGGAATTCAGGTGTCAGCGAGAGAAACGCGTTCTCTTCGATTTGCACATCAATTGGAGTGACCGACAAACTGCTTTCAATTTTCGACCAAAGCTCCAACATCAGGTCGCCTCGCGTGGCGCGAAGATTTGAAATGCTTTTGTCAAACTCGAGCCCAAGGCCACTCAGCCCCGCAAGCGCTTTGCGAACCCTTACCCTGTCATAGTGGTCATCGTCATTCGTGGGATCATCAACCCATTTGATTCCCCGTTCGCGTAGCAAGGTTCTGAGGTCCGAGCGCGGCACTCCAAGTAGTGGACGGTGAAAGTGAATGCCATGGGCCTCAAACTGCCCCCGCATGCCCGATAGGCCATCAAGTCCCGCCCCGCGCATTAGGCCCATTACAAAGGTCTCGGCGTTGTCGTCCGACGTGTGGCCAAGCGCAACGTCTCGAATACCGCAATCCTTTGCCCAACCCGCGATGAGCCGGTATCGGGCGCTCCGCGCTTCAGCCATTAAGTTGCCGGTTTGGGGATGATCCGCCCAAGTAAGAACACTATGTGGGATGCCCCACGACCGACATTTGTCAGCAACGTAAGCGGCTTCATCCTTGGCTTCGCGTCGGAGGCCATGATCTACGGTCGCAACGGCTAACTTGACACTGTGCTCCGCCGCCCATTCACGCGCGAGCGAGAGCAGCCCAAGGCTATCGCTTCCACCCGAAACGGCGAGACCGAGCGCATTCGGCGCACAAGCAAAATGCGTATTAAACGAAGCTTTCACCTTACCCGCAGGAAAGCGACTGCATCGCAGCCTTGGCGTCAGCCGCTGCCTCTAGATCAGGAAAGCGAGAGACCACTTCCGAAAGGGTGATACAAGCATCCTGAACCTGCCCGATTGCCCCAAGCGAGTAGCCAAGCTTGAAGAGCGCATCTGGAGCAATCTCACCAGACTGATCTACAGAGAAGCTCGCTAGATAAGCGCGCGCTGCATCCGTCATATTTCCAAGGCTTTCGAGCGCCTCACCCCTCAGGTAATGCGCCTGTGCGTTCAGCGCACCGCCGGGATAGCTTTCGACAAATGTCGCAAAGAGTTGCGCCGCAGTGGTAAAATCACCCTCGGATAGAGCAGCCTCGGCCGTTGCAAAGTCAGCTTCTTCGCCAACTGCAAGTTCGGGCGTAGAGGCGGTTTGCTCCTGAGGTGCAGGGATAGACGCCGCGCTATCAACGCCGCCCAAGGTCGTGCCGGTACCGACGAGCGACAGATCACAACCTTCTTCCAGTTCACACAGACGGAACTCCAGATCAGTAATCCGGCGCGTACCATCCTCGGTAATCTGATTGATACGGAATTCAAGCTCTTCGGACTTAGCGGTCAGTCGCTGTAGTTCAGCCTCAATCGCGTTCAAGCGATCAAGCGTACTTCCCGCGCCTGTGGTCGCCGTCAGACCCCCGCTAGCCGAAAGTTCGGAGCGGAGGTTCTGGACGTCAACATAAAGAGAGGACAATTGCGCCCGAATATCCGCAAGCGTTTCTGTTTGCTGTGCACTCGCCACCAACGGCGAAGACAGAGCGATCATGAATACGAATGCGAGACGCCGGATCATCCTGCTCTCCTTTTTCAGAAATTTTAGCCAATGCTGCCGATCGAAATCACCGTGACAGCACGGCGGTTGACCGAGTAGCACGATTCTTCTGCGCAAACAGCGGTCGGGCGCTCTTTGCCATAGGAAATTGTGCGAATGCGTGCATCAGGAATTCCTTTGGACACTAGGTATTCGCGAACAGCGTTTGAACGGCGCGCACCAAGTGCGAGGTTGTATTCACGAGTGCCTTGTTCGTCGGCATGACCTTCGATGAGCGCAAGGTAGTCTATATTGGTCATCAGCCAATTCGCCTGACCATCAAGGACCTGCATCGCCTCGGCCGTAAGGGTGGACTGATCGACAAGGAAGAACACGCGATCACCGACAGTCTGGCTAAAGTAAGCCGGACTTGATGGGTCACTCGCCGATCCCGCAAGGCCTGCGCCTGCTGCATTCAGATCAACGGAGTTGCCATTATCAGCAAAGCGATCAGGGCGGGTACATGCGGCCGTCGAGAGGGCCAGTAGAATAAGTGCGGCTTTTGTGAGGCTGCGCATTGGGTGGATCCTGTGTAAGTTATTTGTGCTCGTTAAACGCTACATTAGCATGGAGCGAACCCCTTGGGAATCCGCTCCGGATTTTGTTACCGCTGGAGTGGGCCCCATGATGGGTCCGATGCAAATCCGCCAACAGAGATCTGACGCAAATTGCGACCGGAGACATCAACCGAATAGAGCGATGGACCCCCATTCGCACCCAGTGTTTCGCGGAAGAACATGACAACACGACCGTTCGGTGACCACGTTGGACCCTCGTCAAGCGCGCTTCCCGAAGCCGAAGACAAGAGACGCTCCTCAGACCCATCGGTGCGCATGACGCCAATGTGGAAGCGACCGGCGTTCTGTTTGGTAAATGCAATCAAGTCACCGCGCGGAGACCAAACTGGGGTGCCATAGCGGCCCTCACCAAAGGAAATACGACGAGCTTCACCGCCGTTCGCCCCCATAACATAGAGCTGCGGCGTGCCCGAGCGGTCACTCTCAAAGACGATCTGGCTGCCGTCGGGCGAATAACTCGGGGCAGTCTCGATCGAAGGCGCATTGGTAAGACGCGTATGCTGTCCATTGAGCAAATCAGTGCGCCAAATATCGGTGTTGCCGCCGGAGGAGAGCGAGTAAATCACGCCTGTTCCATCGCGTGAGAAACGCGGCGAGAACGACATTTCACCAGGAGCGGTCGTAACTGGCTGCGCCGCAGCCGAAGCCACATCGAGCACATTGATACGAGGCGTGCCACTCTCGTAGGTGGTGTAAAGCACGCGATCCCCCGTAGGCGAAAAACGCGGCGCAAGCACAAGCGAATTGCCATTGGTCAGGTACTGAATACTGCCTGGCGCACCATCATAGTCCATGATGGCAATCGCCTTGGAACGGTTATCCTTAGGGCCGCTTTCAGCGACATAGATCACGCGGCTGTCAAAATAGCGCTCTTCACCAGTGATACGGGCATAAACTTCGTCGGCCACTTTGTGCGACATACGACGCCAGCCTTGGGTTGTACCAGCAAACTGAAGACCATCGCCCATCTCATTGCCCGAGAACACGTCATATAGACGGAATTTAACAAAGATTTGCTGCCCTTGGACCGATACCGCTCCAGTCACCAGAGCCTGAGCATTGATTGCGCGCCAATCGGCATAGGCAACTTGCTGGCTAAAGCTTGCGTGCTGACTGATAAATGCAGTCGAAGGGATTTGACGGAACAGGCCAGTGCCAATCAGATCTTCTGCTACGACACGGCTTATGTCGGCGGCAATCGCTTCGCTGCCTCCGGTTTCAGCTTGAAACTGCGGAATGGCAAAAGGCAGCGGTTCAATAACACCGTTGGTAATCGTCAAGCGCAGCGGACCGTTTTGAGCGGCGACTGGGCCAGCAAGCACAAGGGCCAATGCGAGCGCCATGAACTTCTTAAACATATGTATCCTCATTTGCTCCGCACATCTGCGGCACACCCTTAGCGCTAGTGTTAGCGCATAACTCGGGCAATTGATAATCTTTCGAACCGGCAAGAAAACGCCAAGAAGTGATGAAATGTTTCATCTTAAGCGCATCGTTGCTGGGTCAAATGTCAGAAAAACCTGTTTCCAGTGGTCATATTTGTCTGCCGGAAGGCTAAACCCGCGCGCGCCACAGATCATCACGGCGCGACGTGCAGTCTGGAATGCGGTTTGGGTCAGTGCGTCTGTGCCGCCGGTTGCGGACACAAAGCGCACATCCCCGTCAACTTTGCCCTCTGGTGTGAGATCAAACTCGACCGTCACTACGACCCGCGCCCATTCGGCACCAGGATCGACCGACCAACAGTTGCTTACGGCCAGCCGGAAGGCTTCCTGTTCTGATCCCGATAGCGGCGGACCAGAGGCAGTTGCAGTTTCCGGCGCGCTCGATTGGCTCCCTCCTGCCAAGAGTGCAGCGAGTTCTTCCGCTTCGGCGTCTGAGTTTTCCGCAGCAGGCGTTTCCTCAGCCTGAGCGGTCTCCGTCTGAGGTGCAGGCGTCGGTCGGGACGGGCGGACAGGCGGACGCGGCGAAGTATCGGGCGCACCCGCTGGGGTCTCAGCCTCGGTTACGATTTCGGTTGTCGTCTCTTCCGGCGCGGCCTGCTCTTGCACTACAGTTTCCTGCTCGGCCGGCTGCTCGGCGTCCTCTTGGACTTCGGCTTGCTCAACGGGCGCAGTTTCAACATCGGGCGGAGGCGGAGCAACGGGCGTATCCGCCACGCGATCTGCTTGGCGCACCTGAGGGCGCTCGCTCACCGGCAAATCAGGAGCCCCTGCAAGCACCTCGGGTTGAGGAGGCTGGGGCGCGGTATCAACGACTTCGGCAGGTGGGGTCGGTGGTTCGGGCTGCGCAGGTGGCGGCGTTTCTTCTGCGGGAGCCTCGGTCACTGCTGGCTGCACAGGTTCTGGGGCCGTGTCCTGCTGCGGCGCTTCTACCACAGGTGTTTCCTCGACAACGGGCGCAACTGGGGTCGAAGGCACTTCGGTCGTCGGCTGGGGCGAGGTCGCACGAACCAATGCCTCAAAGGACTCGCCTGAGACGACGGTTACTTCCGAAATCTGGAAATCAAGCGGCTCGTTGTTCAGCCCCCATCCGGCCAAGAGCCAGATAAGAAGGGCCACATGGCCTGCGCCTGAGACATAGGTTCCAAAACTTACGGGCATCGCGCCCTTACTCCCGCGCCCCGCCAGGCGCTGTTGCGATGTCGGTCACAAGACCGATGTTCGAAAAACCGCCCGCATTGAGCAGTCCCATGACCTGAGCGACACGGTCCCAATTATTGGCACCATCAGCGCGGAGATAAATCCGATCAGACGTACGTTCTGCCGCAATCGCTTGTAGCTTTTCAACAAGCTGCGCTTCTTCGGTATCCGAATTCTGGATCACAACGAGACCCTCAGCGGTGATTGTCACCGTCAGGGGCTCTTCCTCATCAGTTGGAAGCGCGCTCGCTTGTGTCTTGGGAAGCTCTACAGGCACACCAACGGTCATCAAGGGCGCGGCCACCATAAAGATGATCAAAAGCACAAGCATCACGTCAACAAAAGGCGTGATGTTGATCTCGGCCATTGGCTGAGCGCCGCCACGACGTCTACGCCGCCCGCCGCCCGATGCCTTTTTCATGACACCAGCACCCATGGATCAGCTGTCCAACTGGCGCGAGAGGATCGTCGCGAATTCATCGGCAAAAGCCTCGTATCCCGAAAGGATACGGTCGCTATCAGCCGAAAGCTTGTTATAGAAGATAACCGCAGGAATAGCGGCCATAAGGCCCAAACCCGTCGCAAGAAGAGCTTCGGCAATACCCGGCGCCACAACGGCGAGGTTGGTATTCTGTTGTTGAGCAATTTCAATGAACGAGTTCATGATGCCCCATACAGTACCAAACAGACCGACGAACGGCGCCGTCGAACCAACAGTCGCAAGAACGGGGAGCCCCTTTTGAAGAGCGTTCGCCTCTTTCGCAATTGCGACATCCATCGAACGGTCGATACGAGCCTGAGCCCCCGCAATGAGCCCACCGTCTTGGCGGTGACTACGCCGCCACTCGAGCATACCGGCTGCAAAAATGCGCTCTGCCTGCCCCCGCGGTTTGGTGCCTATTGAGTCAAATAGCTCATCAAGTGGCTCACCAGACCAAAAAGATCGGTCAAAGACAGCGGCCTCGGCGCGGGCTTTGCGGTATTGGATCATTTTGTCTACGATCACGGCCCAGCACCAAATCGAGGCACCCATCAACATGATCATAACAAATTTCACCAGAAGTGTGGCACGCGCAAAAAGTGCCCACATCGTGTAGTCGGTCGCTGCTTCCATAAATCTGCTCGTTTTTTGTGGCCGTTCGGGCCTATTTGGACCCGATTTACCCCATTTACGCGAACAAAGCCAATAGAACTGCGATCACACCTGTGTTTTTCGCTGAAATCAATGCAACGGTCGGCGGAGAATTGCCGGAAGTCGTGCTGGTGCCCCATTCGCACCAATCGCAACAAGCGTGACATGCGCGGCAAAGAGCTTTTCGCCCGCGCGAAGCACATCTTGAGATAGAACGATCCGTGCACCCGTAAGTGACTCGACCCGTGTTTCGACCGTTAATTCGTCGTCGAACTTAGCTGGATGTAGGTAATCTGCCTCGACGCGGCGCACAGCGAAAACGATTCCCTGCTCGTCCTTGAGCTTGGCCTGATCCACGCCTTGCGCTCGAACCCATTCGGTCCGCGCTCGCTCTATGAACTTGAGATAGTTGGCATAGTAGACAATGCCGGCAAGGTCGGTGTCTTCGTAGTAGACGCGGCACGAAAAGGTATGGATCACGAAAGGGTCTCCTTTGACATTCGTGCAAAGAGGCGAAGTGCGTGGACTTTATCCTTTGCCCCCGCTGGAAGGATTGGATCGTAGACCGCTTTGAGAAGCGCACCAATCTCTGGGCGAAGCACGGCGACCCCGTTGGCAAGTGCGAGCGGCGAAGTCGCGGCAAAGGCGCTTTCAGACCAAAGAGCAAGTATCTGAACTGCCTGCCCCAGAGCAATCGTCTCAGCAGGGAGCTTTGACATCTCGGCGTCCATACGGAGAAACACGAAGCAAGCACAAATGGCTCCATCGCGGTCAAAACGGAAAATGCGATATTGGTTCGCATCCGCTCCGCTAAGACGCTCCACCACTTGACGCAGTTCGGGAACAAGTCGGTCAAGGTTGGGCACATCGACCAAATCCGACCAGTCACGACAAAAGAAAAACATCAAGTTCGCGCCGAATTCCGGATCGGTTTCAGCCATCTTATGACCTGAGAAACCTACGACGAGTTCAATTGCGCCTTTGATCGTCGAGAGTGTTGCATCCTCGACCCCAAAGACCACCGGAACAATCGGCCGCCCCCAACGCGCACACAAGAAATCGCCATTCGAATGCGTGAAATGGGCCTCGATCTGGTCGGGGGTCATCATTGGCATAGTCTCGCGTCTTCGGTTATCTGCGACCTCTCTTTACACATCTGGCCACAAGAACCAAGTCGCGCTTACTTGCCAAAAAGATCTTGCTGTCCTTTGGGCGCATCTAGTCCGAGATGCCGCCAAGCGGCCTGTGCCAGCATTCGCCCACGTGGGGTCCGCTGTATCAAACCCTGCTGAAGCAAATAGGGCTCGATTACTTCTTCCAAGGCATCACGACTTTCCGAAAGGGCCGCCGAAAGCGTCTCTATCCCTACGGGCCCGCCGCCATAGCTTTCGGCAATAAGCTTCAGATAGCGGCGGTCGGCCCCATCAAGCCCAAGGTTATCCACCCCAAGCCGTGTCAGTGCACGATCCGCCAAAGCACGAGTTACGCGCCCGTCACCTTCTACAATTGCAAAGTCCACAACGCGCCGCAGCAATCGTCCCGCAATACGCGGCGTTCCGCGCGCACGTCTTGCGATCTCCATCGCGCCATCTTCATCCGCAGGCGCACCAAGAAGACGCGCCCCGCGTTTGACGATCTCGTTCAGTTCGGGGACCGTATAGAATTCAAGTCGCGTCGGGATGCCGAAACGATCCCGCAACGGGGTCGTCAAAAGCCCCAAACGCGTCGTCGCACCCACGAGCGTAAATGGCTGCAATTCGATCCTTACAGTTCGCGCCGCAGGACCCTCACCAATCACAAGATCAAGCTCGTAATCTTCCATCGCGGGATAGAGCACTTCTTCGACAGCTGGGTTCAGTCGATGGATTTCGTCGATGAACAGAACGTCTCGCTCCTCAAGGTTTGTCAGGATCGCCGCCAAATCCCCCGCCTTGGCCAAAACAGGGCCCGAAGTCATGCGGAAATTCACGCCAAGTTCGCGTGACATGATCTGAGCGAGCGTTGTCTTACCAAGGCCCGGCGGACCATGAAACAATGTGTGATCCATAGCTTCGCCGCGCTGTTTGGCGCTCTCGATAAATACGCGAAGGTTGGCGCGGGCTTCCGCCTGTCCGATGAACTCTTCAAGTCCTTGAGGACGCAAAGCGCGGTCACGGTCTTCTGGCTGCCGCTCAGGTCGAAGAGTGGGATCTGGTTCAGTCATCAGACAGCCTTACTTTGGAGCAAGCAACTTGAGCGCGGCACGAATAAGCCCGTTTGTATCAAGATCAGGTGTCTCCCCCAACGCTTGGGCAACGGCGCTCGCCGCCTCGGACGGACCATAGCCAAGGTTCCCAAGCGCCGAAAGAGCCTCTGGCTGTGCCATGTTCTGTACAGGTGGCGCTTTTCGGGCTTTCGGAACAGGCACGTCCTCGACCACCTCTTCTACATCAACGGCCTCGGCTGTGCCGCCTGCCATTGCCATGACACTCGGCGCTTTGTCCTTAAGTTCAATCACGACGCGTTGCGCGGTCTTAGGACCAACGCCCTTGGCCTTGGCCACGGCGCTCCAATCACCAAGCGCAATTGCGCGGCTTACACCATCTGCACCAAGTGCCCCCAAGATCGCCATCGACGCCTTGGCCCCGATCCCCTGAACGGACATAAGGAGGCGGTGCCATTCCTTCTCGACGAGCGTGGTGAAGCCAAAGAGCTGAAGCAAATCCTCGCGAACAAGTAGATCCGTATAAAGCGCCACGGCCTCACCCTTGGGCGGCAAAGACGCCATCACACGGTCAGACACATAGACGATATAGCCGACCCCGCGCACATCGATCAAAATGTGATCGCTACCCTTATAGTCAATTCGGCCAGAGAGTTTTCCGATCATGCGCCCGCTTTCAAAATGGCCCGCTGGAGGTGTCCTGCGGATTGGCAATGGTGGGAATGGCAAATCGCGATCGCCAAAGCGTCCGCGGCATCGGCCCCAGCGATCTTAACTCCGGGAAGCTGGAGCTTGACCATATGGTCGATCTGACGCTTGTCTGCGTGCCCAACACCAACCACGGCTTTTTTCACCGCATTCGGGAGGTATTCTCCAACCTCGAGCCCCGCTTGCGCAGGCACAAGCAGAGCGACGCCGCGTGCCTGTCCGAGCTTGAGCGTCGCAACAGCGTCCTTGTTCACAAAGGTCTGCTCCACCGCAGCAGCAGTCGGCGCATAGGTCCGAAAAACTTCGGATAATTGCTGATGAAGGGACAAAAGCCGTTCTGACAAAGCCGCGGCACCATCCGATTTACAGATACCGTTCGCCACATGCGTAAGACGAGAGCCATCCACGTCGATGATTCCCCATCCCATATTGCGAAGACCTGGATCGATTCCGATCACCCGCATGTTCTGCCCTTTGTTTTTGTTCTGAAAATAGAACTAGCACAAAACAAGAACACGCGCCAAGCCCTTTCGCCGCGAACCATTTGCGACCCTTCGAAATCCCCATACGACCATGCTCCGAGTGACTGCACAAAAAGACAGCAAAACAAAGGGGATTTGACCGAATTGAGGCATGCTTTGAATGCATAAGAACTATGCAAAAACAACTTCTAGTGCTGCGGTGCAGCAAACTCTAAATGGCGCTCAAACGTTATTTGGCCCGATAGTTGGCCCTCAGGAGTGTTTCCAATGATCGCAGTCAACCAGTCCCGCGCACTTAGCCCACGCGCCTTTTACCTCGCATATGTTGCTGTCCTGAGCGTAGTAGATGCTCTCAAGGTCACATACGCACGTCACCAAACTCAGCGCGCACTCGAAGCGCTAAGCGATCACGAGCTTGCCGACATCGGCCTGACACGCGCTATGATCCACAAGATCTAATTAATTCGCTGATACAAATTCGGTTATTTTATCAGTAATGGGGTCGATCTGTAAAAGAGCGGCCCCTATTTTTTCGGGCAACGTCCCATGGGAAAGTTCAAGGCGCTGAGCCTCAAAGACTTCCACCCCGATGACCACAACTGCGATCAACTTTAAGATCCAGAACAATCCCACGAGCGCAAGCAGCGGTCCAAATGGAAACCGTACAGCAATATCATTCGGGCGCAGCACATGGTGCTGCCCGATGAGAAAGTCGCTTCCATACATATTTTGCACACGATCTTCGAATTTTTGATCGCGCCATTGCACGGGATTGTGACGAGGATGGGACATGGCAACACTCAATTACGAACACCATCGCGGTATAGGCCGCACTTATGGCCGTCCGCTGGCGCAAGTAAGGCGAATTCGTGTCACTGTCCTCGCTATGAGATCAATCCTTGCGCATCGTCAGCGTTGTCCAATCCCCGATACTAGTGCGCTTGTAAGAACTGAATTGATTGGCCCGATAGGTCACTTCTACCGAATCGGCCTGTTCATTCAGAATGCCTGAAAGAATGATGTAACCACCGCTTTTCAGATGCGCGGACATCTCGGGCGCAAGCGCGATCAGCGGGCCTTTGAGGATATTTGCGAAAATTAGGTCAAATGGAGCGACCTCTGCCAATGCGGGAGTGTCGAACCCTGCCGCTTCGACACAGCTGACTTTGCCAGCAAGACCGTTCGCAACAACGTTTGCTTCGGCAACATCGACCGCGACACGGTCAATATCCGAGGCGAGGATCGGCACGCCTTCCCAAACGCGGGCTGCTGCCATTGCAAGAACTGCCGTGCCGCAACCGATGTCCGCAACTTTGCCCGCGGGCACTCCCTCTTCTAGAAGGGTATCAAATGCCTTAAGGCACCCAAGCGTTGTCCCGTGGTGGCCAGTACCAAAGGCCATCGCCGCATCAATCAACAATGGCACTCGGCCTGCGGGTACTTTGTCCGCATCATGGCTGCCATAAACAAAGAAGCGCCCCGCATCCACAGGAGCAAGCTCACGACGAACTTTGGCAACCCAGTCTTGATCAGGGATTTCCGATACGACAAAGCCGTTTGCCTCGTGCATCGCCGCGAGCAGTGCAAGTCCAGCCTGATCCGGCTCTTCTGTGAAATAGACAGCAACTTCCCATAGACCCGAGTCATCTTCGACTTCAAAGGTACCGACGCCCGTCGGTTCGGGGATCAGGTTCTCGCATTTCTCGGCAAGAGCCTCGGCAGCAAGTTGTCCGTTGATTGTGGTGATCGCGCTATAGGTCGTCATAGAAGTCTCATTCAGCAGGCGCCGCCAACGGGCGGGCAAAGATTGTTTCATTCCCAGGCATCGGATGACGCGGGATCAAAAGAGCAAGCAGGAAGGACACCGAGGCCATCGCTGCTGCAAGAATAAACACCATAAGCGGTGAATAGAGCCAAAGCACACCCAAAACGACAGGCAGAAACACCGCCGCAATATGGTTGATGGTAAAGGCCACTGCCGCTGTCGGTGCGATATCACCTGGATCGGCGATCTTCTGGAAGTAGGTCTTAAGCGCCAGAGCCATCGCAAAGAAGATATGGTCGACAACGTAAAGCACAGACGCAATAACCACGCCCCACCCGAACCAGTAAACCCCGCCATAGGCAAGGAATACGATCACGAGGCCGGCATATTCCACGAGCAAAGCGCGGCGTTCTCCAAACTGGGAGACAACACGACCGATCACAGGAGCAAGGATCATGTTCGCGACGAGATTGACGAGGAACAGCCCCGTCACCTCGTGAACCTCAAAGCCAAATCGCTCGACCATCATAAAGCCTGCAAAAACCACGAATATCTGACGCCGTGCGCCAGCCATGAATTGCAGCGCATAGTAGAGCCAATACCTTTTGCGCAGGATCATTTTCTTGACCTGCGGATTGGGGGACTCGAATTGCGGGTAAGCAAAGAAGCAGACGAGCGCGACAAGAGCAGTCACTCCGCCACCGATAAGGTAGACAAGGTTGTAACTTAGATCAAAGGCCTTCCAAGTGACCACAATCGACCCATAAGCAATAAAGGTCGAAGCAGACCCAGCAGCAAGCAGCCAGCCCAATGTCTGCGGCGCCTTTTGCTTATCAATCCACTGAAGCTGGAGCGACTGGTTGACCGTTTCATAATAATGAAAGCCGATCGACGACAGAAGCGTGATCGTCAGAATGCCGCCCAAAGTCGGAAAATAGGCGGTGACAGCGGTCGCGATCCCCAAAAGAAACAGCGAAAGCACTCCAAGCACCTGTTCACGCATGAGCATGATGACAAGGATCACCCCAATCGCGAGGAATCCGGGAATTTCGCGGACTGTATGCAACAGCCCGACGTCGCCACCATCAAAGTTCGCGACTTCAACAACAAAGTTATTCAGGAGCGCCGACCACACATTAAAGGCCACCGGCATTCCCATTGCCATAAGAAAAAGAAGCGCGATTGGTCTCCGCCAAAAGGGGAGCGACTGCGCATCGGACAATTTTACAATTTTAGCCATGGCGGTTCGATACGCCTAAAGCCCTGCAATAGCGAGAGGGAAACGCGCAAACAGATATGGCAGTTATCTGCGCCAAGACAGCGGTCAGTAAAAGCTCTGAGGATCTATATCTATGGAGAGACGCACTGAATTAGGCACGCGTATTTGCGCAACCCAAGCCGCCAGCGCGGCTTGAATTGGAGCACCTTTCGCGGCTTTGACGAGCAGCCTTACGCGGTGACGCCCTCTAATCCGTGCAATCGGGGCTGGGGCAGGTCCAAAGACTTGTGCCCCGATCTGACGAAGCGGTCCGTCGCGTTTGGCGAGCTCGGCGCCCAGATCAAACACTTCTTGCACGGATGGCGACGAAAGAACGATGCCTGCCATTCGACCATAGGGCGGTACGCCCGCCATTCGGCGCTGTTCGGCTTCTGCAGCCCAGAAATCCTCTTCGTCGCCAGAAAGGATTGCGCGAATAACTGGGTGCTCTGGCTGATAGGTTTGAAGTACCGCCTCGCCTTGCGCAGCGGCGCGCCCCGCCCGACCAGCGACCTGCCGCATAAGCTGGAACGTGCGCTCCGCAGCGCGAAGATCCGACCCTTGAAGCCCGAGATCCGCGTCGATGACCCCAACAAGGGTGAGGAGTGGAAAGTTATGCCCTTTGGCCACAATTTGTGTGCCGATGATTATGTCGGCCTCGCCTGCCGCAATCTGTTCGATCCGTTCCTTGAGCGCCCTCGCCGACCCAAATAGATCAGATGACAAGATGACCGTCCTTGCATCGGGGAAAAGCGCCTCGACCTCTTCGGAAATCCGCTCAACCCCAGGCCCGACCGGAGCGAGCTTGCCTTCGACCTGACACGACGGGCAGGCCTCGGGCATCGGTTTCGTCTCACCGCATTGATGGCACATGAGCCGCTTTAAGAAACGGTGCTCAACCATCCGCGCATCACAGTGGTCACAGGCGATCTGATGGCCACAAGCACGACAGATCGTGACAGGCGCATAGCCCCGACGATTGAGGAAAACGAGCGACTGCTCGCCTTTCTCAATCCGCATCGTGATCCCAGCTTGCAAAGCAGGGGATATCCAGCGGCCCGAGGGAACATCCTCGCTCCGCATATCAATCGCGCTCATCTTGGGCATAACCGCCTCACCGAACCGCGAGGTCAAATCAAGCCGCTGATACTTGCCCGCATCTGCATTTGCCCAGCTTTCAAGGCTTGGCGTGGCAGAAGCGAGAACCACTTGCGCGTCGTTCAAAGACGCCCGCAGCACCGCCATATCTCGCGCGTTGTAAAGTGCTCCATCCTCTTGTTTGTAAGAGGTGTCATGCTCTTCATCGACTACGATCAGGCCAAGATCGCGGAACGGCAAAAAGAGCGCAGACCTCGCCCCGACAACCATCTGGGCATCGCCCTGCCCTACCATTTTCCAGCAGCGCCGCCGCTCGGTCATTGTGACGCCAGAATGCCATTCGGCGGGCTTTGCGCCAAATCGCGCCTCGACGCGCGTGATAAACTCGGACGTTAAAGCAATCTCGGGCAGCAATACCAACGCTTGCCGCCCCAATCTCAAGCATTCGGCAACGGCCTCAAGGTATACTTCGGTCTTACCCGAACCCGTAACGCCCTTAAGCAAAGTCGTCGCGTACTTTCCGGCCCGCATACCTGTCGCAATAACATCGGCACAGGTGGCCTGATCTTCGGTCAGTTCCTTGCCGCCATAGGTCGGATCAAGCTGCATGTAAGGCGTGTCGCGAGGCGTATCCTCTTCGCGGACGGCTCCCAGCTTAACCAAACCTTTGACAACAGTCGTTCCGACCCCCGCCATTTCAGCAAGCTCGCCCAATGTGAATGAAAGGCCGCCATAGTCCCGAAGCACTTCAATGACCCTCGATCTGGCGTCCGTGAGACGCTCCGGCACGCTCTCGCCCAGCCGATAGACTTTGCGCATAGATGGCGCATCGCCAAGTCCAGGTGCGCGAGAGGCAAGGCGCAACATCGCACTCATGGGAGTAAGCGTATATTCCCCTGCTTTCAGAAGAAAACTGCGCATTTCTTCCCGCATGGGCGCGACTTCGAGAACGCGAATAACCGAACGAATCTTGGCATAATCAAAGTCGCCCTTGCCTTCGCCCCAGACGACGCCAAGCACCTTGCGCGGGCCTAACGGAACCTCGACAAATGCACCACGCCAACAACCACCCTCAGGCGCTTTGTAATCCAGAATCCGATCAAGGGGCTGTGCGGTCAGCACGCCGACGAGCTCGCCCTCTTCAAAGAATTCTTTCACTTTAGCCACGTCCTCATGCTGCTCTCAGACTTGGAGGTATAGCTTTGCTCCGCCTTCGCCAACCCCGAAGCAGGCGCAATGCCGCTGCTTTATCAAACCAAAAGATTGCAAAAACCTTGCGAAAACCCTTATAAGGCTACCTAAAGATCGCCAAGAATAACGAGTAGACCAATGAGCCAAGGCGCGATTATCGACGAGAAAATCCGCGAAACCATCATGTCCGCGCCAGAAGCGCTGCTTGATGACACAGATATTATGCGTGCGCTCGTCGCTGCAAATGAACGTTCGCTTGGCGGAAATATTGTCGACCTGCGCGGCATCGCGATGGAACGCCTCGAGTCGCGGCTAGACCGTCTCGAAGACACACATCGTTCAGTCATTGCCGCCGCTTACGATAACCTTGCGGGCACCAATCAGATCCATCGCGCAGTCCTACGCATGATGGAGCCGACAAAATTCGAGGACTTCCTAGGCGATCTCTCGGGCGAAGTTGCGGACATTCTCCGCGTCGACTCGATCCGGCTCGTCCTTGAGTCCGTTGCCAAGTCCGATGACCCTGCACTTCGTAAATTGGGCACTGTTCTCGTAGTCGCCGAGCCTGGTTATGTTGAAACTTATGTCACCCAAGGCCGCAATACACCGCTTCGACAAGTCACGCTTCGCCAAGTTCAGCCTGCCGAAGACTCGCTCTTTGGCGACAAAGCAGATTTCATTCGCTCCGAAGCGTGCCTCGTCCTTGATTTCGGCGAGGGTCGTCTTCCAGGAATGCTGTTGATGGGTTCCGAGGACCCACATCAATTCAACCAGGCTCAGGGCACTGATCTGCTCGCTTTCTTCGGCGGCGTGTTTGAACGTGCGATGCGCCGTTGGCTCGGCTAAGCGGTGCTTTCTCAGGCTCTCACCAAGTCACTTGATGATTGGCTAGCCCATGCCCGTGCAATCGGCGGCGTGTCGGGCAACACGATAAAAGCCTATCAGACAGATGTGCTCGGATTTCTGGGCTTCATGTCCCACCATCACGGCGAGCAGCACGGCCTTGGCCCCATTTCACGGCTCACGGTAAGTGACATGCGCGCTTGGATGGCTCATGAGCGCGGTCGTGGAATTTCGGCGCGATCACTGGCCCGCGCGTTATCTGCGGTAAAAACATTCTATCGTTGGCTTTCGGAACGCGAAGGGTTTGAACCCACCGCCGTTCTTTCAACTCGCGCGCCCAAGTTCCAGAAGAAGCTCCCGCGTCCCCTCGCGCCTGATGCCGCTTCAAACATGCTGTCTACCGTCGAGCTTCAATCTCTCGAACCTTGGATCGCTTCACGCGACGTCGCTGTGATTACCTTGCTCTACGCCTGCGGTTTACGTATTTCCGAAGCGCTCGGCCTCGCAGGTTCCGCCCACCCGCTCAAAGATGTTTTGCGGATCGTCGGCAAAGGCGGCAAGGAACGGCTCGTTCCTGTGCTCCCCGTCGCCAAATCGGCGATAGCCGAATACGTCCGCGCCTGCCCCTTTGATCTCTCGCCTGACGAGCCATTGTTTCGGGGTGCGCGCGGCGGTGCTCTCAACCCTCGGGCCATTCAGAAAGTCATGGAGCAGGCTCGAATGCAACTTGGCCTTCCGTCATCTGCTACGCCGCACGCTATGCGCCACTCCTTTGCAACCCATCTATTGAACGCCGGAGGTGACCTTCGGACAATTCAAGAGTTGCTTGGACACGCATCACTCTCTACGACCCAAGCCTACACCGCCGTCGATACGGCACGATTGATGGACGTCTATAACCGCGCCCATCCTCACGCCCAATCGAACTGAGAAAATCCTATGACGATCGAACGCAAAGCCCTCCTCGTGCATCTTTTCACCGCAACAGGCGCGGTTTTCGCGATGCTTTCGATGCTTGCCGCCGTAGACGGGCTCTGGAACGAAATGTTCATGTGGCTCGTCGTGGCGTTCTTTGTCGACGGGATCGATGGCCCATTGGCAAGGCGCTACCAAGTCAAAGTCAATGCACCTGTGTTTGACGGGGTATTGCTCGATTTGGTGATCGACTACCTAACTTATGTCTTCGTGCCCGCTTTTGCTCTCTTCAAGTCAGGCCTCTTGCCGGGGTGGACTGGCTGGATCGCAATCATCGTGATTACCTTCACTTCGGCGCTCTATTTCGCCGATACGCGCATGAAAACCAAAGACTATAGTTTCTCTGGCTTCCCGGGATGCTGGAACATGGTCGTATTGGTTCTCTTTGCGCTTCAACCAAACTTCTGGGTCATACTTGCGCTTGTGGTGGTGCTGGCAGTGGCGATGTTCCTTCCGATTAAATTTGTGCACCCCGTTCGCACAGCGCGATGGCGCATCGTGACGCTGCCGATGGCGCTTGCTTGGACGGGCTTTGCAGGATGGGCCGCCTCAGTTGGCTTCCATCCCGAAAGCTGGGCGCACTATGGCCTCGTGATCACCTCGATTTATCTGATCAGCGCGGGGGCGCTCCAGCAAATCCGTTATGGCAAGGACGGCTAAAGTTCCTTTTTCATAAGTCGATGCGCAATTCCCGCGTCATCAAACTCAGGCCCTTCCGCCACAAAACCAAGCCCTTCATAGAACGCAATGGCCGAGACCTGAGCATCAAGACGCGCCTCAGTGAACCCTGCGCCTTTTGCATGTGCCAAAACCGCACCCATCAAGCGTCGCCCCAGCCCAGTGCCGCGCGCGTCCCTCATGACCGCAACGCGCTGCACCTTTGCGTAACCTCGATCAAGAAGACGCGCGGTGCCCAAAGGGACACCGTTCTCGCGTGCCAGAAAATGCACGCATTGGTCCTCAAGCTCGTCAAGCTCAAGCTCAGGCGGCACTTTTTGCTCTTGCACAAAAACAGTCGTACGGATGTCGTAGCAGGCTTGGCGGTCTTCAGCGGTGGTGACGACGGTAATCATTCAGTAAAGCGTGTCCTGATAGCGTTTATCGACGGTGGCTTGGTCCGTCCC
>JAYPUF010000046.1:0-17992 GCA_038133925.1 Marivivens sp.
ATGATTGTTCCCATGATCGGTGCCCACAAAGGGTGGCGCAATTGGATGGCTGTGGCCGACCCCGCCGCCGTATCACAATTGCTCTTGGTTGGGGTGGCTTTTGCGGCCCTGACATATTCCTTTGTTGTCTCGGATTTCTCTCTAAGGCTTGTGGTGCTGAACTCGCATAGCGCAAAGCCGATGCTCTACAAAGTCTCGGGCGTTTGGGGCAACCACGAGGGGTCGATGTTCCTCTGGCTCTTTATCCTCACGCTTTTTGGCGCATGCGCGGTGTTCTTTGGTGGCAACCTTCCTGCCGCCCTTAAGGCACGTGTTTTGGCCGTTCAATCGTCAGTTTCGGTCGCGTTCTATCTGTTCATTCTGCTGACCTCGAACCCGTTCATCCGTCTCGAAGTGCCGCCCTTTGATGGCCAAGACCTCAACCCGCTCCTCCAAGACCCCGGTCTCGCGTTCCATCCGCCGTTCCTTTATTTGGGGTATGTAGGGCTTTCGATGGCCTTTTCCTTTGCTGTTGCGGCTTTGATCGAAGGCCGCGTGGATGCAGCTTGGGCGCGCTGGGTACGTCCGTGGACGCTGGCTGCCTGGATATTCCTGACCATCGGTATCGCGCTTGGTTCTTGGTGGGCTTACTATGAACTTGGTTGGGGTGGTTTCTGGTTCTGGGACCCAGTTGAGAACGCGTCCTTTATGCCGTGGCTCATCGCGGCTGCTCTCCTTCATTCTGCCATTGTTGTGGAGAAGCGCGAGGCACTGAAAAGCTGGACGATCCTGCTTGCGATCCTTGCTTTCGGCTTCTCTCTCCTTGGCACCTTTATCGTGCGTTCTGGTGTTATTACCTCGGTTCATGCCTTCGCGAACGACCCAGAGCGAGGCGTCTTCATCCTTGCCATCCTGTTCTTCTTTGTCGGCGGCGCTCTGACGCTTTATGCGGCGCGGGCAGGGGCGATGGAGGCCAAGGGTGTCTTCTCGCTCGTGAGCCGAGAATCCGCGCTCGTGGTGAACAACATCTTGCTCGCCGTTGCAGCCTTTGTTGTCTTTATCGGCACCATTTGGCCGCTTGTGGCTGAGATGACCATGGGTCGCGCACTTTCGGTAGGAGCGCCGTTTTTCAACGCAGCGTTCACGCCATTCATGGTCGCCTTGGCCATCGTTCTTCCCGTTGGGGCAATACTTGCGTGGAAGCGCGGAAACCTAAGCCGCGCACTCAAAGATATGGCGCCTATTGCTCTCTTTGCGGTAGCGCTTGGCGGTCTTGTCTTTGCGTTTCAAACCGGCAAGAGCGCTCTTGGCCCTGTCGGCGTTATGCTTGGCGCATGGGTGGTTTTTGGCGCGCTCTATGACCTTTGGATGCGCACAGGCCGTCAAGGCATCGCTGCACGTCTTGCACGTATGACGCGTATGCCTCGTGCTGATTGGGGTAAAGCCTTTGCTCATATGGGGCTTGGTATCACCATCTTCGCAATCGCAGGTCTTATGGCTTGGGAAGAGGAAGACATTCGAACCGCCCAGATCGGCGTGCCTTTCACTGTTGGGGGGTATGACATCACTCTTGATGGTGTCGAGCGCGTGCAGGGGCCGAACTTTATCTCGACGACAGCCACAATGACGGTGCGTGACGAAAGCAAAGTCATAGCTGTTCTGCACCCTGAAAAGCGCGTCTATCCCGTGGCCTCTATGCCAACAACAGAAGCCGCGATCCGCAACGGGATCTTGCGCGATATTTACCTTGTGATCGGTGATCCGCAGTCGGACGGCGGTTATGCGGTGCGCACCTATATCAAGCCCTTTGCCAACTGGATTTGGGGCGGCTGTATCATGATGGCTTTGGGTGGGTTGATTTCGCTCACGGACCGCCGCCTGCGCGTTGCTGCGGGCGCGGCAAAGTCTAAATCCAAAGCGGTGCCAGCAGAATGAAGCGTTTCCTGATCCTTCTCGCTTTTCTCGCGACGCCACTTTACGCAGTTCAACCCGATGAAATCCTGAGCGATCCCGCACTTGAAGCGCGTGCGCGTGAGATTTCCAAGGGTCTGCGATGCCCCGTTTGTCAGAACGAGAACATCGACGATTCCAACGCGCCGATCTCGCGTGAATTGCGAATTTTGCTGCGTGAACGCCTTGTTGAAGGTGACACCGATCAAGATGTTGTGGACTTCATCGTCGAGCGTTACGGCGAATATGTTCTGCTCGAGCCGACCAAGTCGGGTGCAAACCTCATTCTCTGGTGGGCGGCGCCGCTGATGCTCTTGCTTGCGGGTGGCGTAGGCTTTGTAACGGTGCGCTCTCGCTCCACTGCCAAGCCCGAGGAAGACCTTAACGAAGACGAGAAGAAGCGTCTGAAGGAAATTCTCGACACTTGACGCGTGGTTTTACTTCACGCGCCACGTTGATGATGTAATCTCTACCCCAAATATTTTTTGGGATAGTTGGTATGCAGTATAACGCGATTAAACTTACGAACACCGATGGCCTTGCGGTCATTACTTTGAACCGCCCGGAGCGTATGAATTCGCTTAACACGCAGATGCGCGCCGAAATTCTCGGCGCTTTTAGAGCTATCAGTACCGATGCCCGCGTGATTGTCCTCACCGGTGCTGCACCTGCGTTTTGCGCAGGACAGGATCTGGCGGATGGCGGCAATGCGGCCGACCTTGATCTAGAGGCTGTGTTGCGCGACGAATACGTCCCGATGCTCGAGGCGATCTATGCCTGCCCCGTGCCAACGATCGCTGCGGTGAATGGCGCAGCAGTAGGGGCAGGGGCGAACCTCGCGCTGGCCTGCGATGTCGTGATGGCAGCCCAGAGCGCCTATTTCACCCAAGCCTTTACCAAGATTGCTCTGATCCCTGATGCAGGCGGCACCTATTATCTGCCGCGCCAGATTGGCCTTGCACGTGCGATGGGGGCGGCTCTTTTTGCGGATAAGATCACTGCGGCTCAGGCGCGTGACTGGGGTATGATCTATGAAACAGCCTCTGACGCTGATTTTGAAGCCCATTGGCGCATGCGTGCCGCTCAACTCGCCCAAGGCCCAAGCAAGACATATGGGCTTGTCAAAGAGGCGCTGCGCGCGTCTCTGAACAACACGCTCGAAGATCAACTTGCGCTTGAGGCCCGTCTTCAAGGAGAGGCTGGCAAAACCCGCGATTTCCGCGAGGGTGTTCAGGCCTTCCTTGAAAAGCGGGCACCCAAGTTCGAGGGGCGCTAAGCGCGCCCCATCAGCTTGCGAATAAGCGCTTGGGCCTCGGGAGGCGGCGCTTTCTCGACCTTGCGATAGCTAGATCCGTCAAGTGCTCGCACCATCAGCCCGTGATCGATCAACTCGCGCCGCAATAGAACGTGATCACCAAAGGTGCTCCCGTCTTTTAGGATTTCGTTGACCTCTGGTTCGGTCAGGTCCTTGCGTGGCATCCGCGACCAAAATACCCAAAGTGAGAGCGCCCTGATCGAGTATTTCTTGGGCCAATGATGCATCCGCCCGCGCTCATCAAAGACGCGCAAAACCTCTTTGAGCTGCTTTTCGTTGAGCGTCACCTCGCCTGTCAGTTCTGCGCGAAGGTGTTGATAGTTTTGATACCCTGCCGCTTTTGCCACAAGCCCAAGGAATTGGGCGTGGGTCGGAAAGGGATCGGCACCCTCTAAAGAAGCGCGGAGTGTTTTGGAAAAGGCCGATATGTCGGCCACAGTAAATGGAAGCACATCACGTGACATGGCACTTGCTTTCTCTTGTGCACGTGGGCCCAATTGGACCTTCGATGGTCGCCCTTGTCGATTGGCACGAAAGAGGTGCAATCGTATCGTTGAAAGCAGGTTTAGCGTGGTCATTCGACCGGCGACGCCTAGGTGAGCTGCGGACCCTGATGTGATCCTAGCGCGGGCGATGCTAAAAGAAAAGGCCGCCCAAAGGCGGCCTGATCTGGAATTTCTGTGTTTTAGCGTTCGTCTACCGGAACATAGTCGCGGAGGTTCTCGCCAAGGAAGAGCTGGCGCGGACGGCCAATCTTCATCTGCGGATCGCCAAGCTGTTCTTTCCACTGCGAAATCCAGCCGACGGTGCGCGAGAGCGCAAAGATCGGGGTGAACATCGAGGTCGGGAAGCCCATCGCTTCGAGAATGATGCCCGAATAGAAGTCAACGTTCGGGAACAGCTTCTTTTCGATGAAGTAGGGGTCCGAAAGAGCAATCTTTTCGAGTTCTTTGGCAACCTGCAAAAGCGGGTTATCTTCGACGCCGAGAAGTTCAAGCACTTCGTCTGCCGACTCTTTCATCACAATGGCGCGCGGGTCCATGTTCTTATAGACGCGGTGACCAAAGCCCATCAGACGGAACGGGTCGTTCTTGTCCTTAGCGCGAGCGATGAACTCGGGAATGCGGTCGACCGAACCGATTTCCTTGAGCATCTCAAGGCAAGCCTGGTTCGCACCGCCGTGTGCCGGACCCCAGAGGCATGCAATGCCAGCCGCGATACATGCAAACGGGTTTGCGCCCGACGAAGATGCAAGACGAACGGTCGAGGTCGATGCGTTCTGCTCGTGGTCTGCGTGGAGCGTGAAGATACGGTCCATTGCACGGGACAGGATCGGGTCGACTTTGTACTCTTCTGCAGGAACCGCAAAGCACATGTGGATGAAGTTCGCTGCATAGTCGAGATCATTGCGCGGATAAACGAAAGGCTGGCCGATCGAGTATTTATACGCCATCGCAGCAATGGTCGGCATCTTTGCGATGAGGCGGTGAGACGCAATTTCGCGCTGGGTTTCGTCATTCACGTCGGTCGAGTCGTGGTAGAATGCAGACATTGCACCCACAACGCCAACCATGGTCGCCATCGGGTGGCTGTCACGACGGAAACCACGGAAGAAATAGTGCATCTGCTCGTGGATCATCGTGTGACGGGTGATCGTGGTTTCGAACTTTTCCATCTCTGCACGGGTAGGCAGATTTCCGTAGAGCAGAAGGTAGCAAACTTCGAGGTAGTGCGATTTGCCTGCAAGATCCTCGATCGAATAGCCACGGTGCTGAAGCTCGCCTTTGTCGCCATCGATATAGGTAATGGTGGAGTCGCACGCCGCGGTCGAGGTGAAACCCGGGTCATAGGTGAACACGCCAGCTTGGGCATAAAGCTTACGGATGTCGATTACGTCAGGCCCCGAAGTGGGCGACAGGATTGGAAGGTCATAATCCTTGCCGTCGATCGTCAGTTTCGCAGTCTTATTTGTATCGGCCATCACTTTTCCCCTTGAAGGCCCAGCCCGCAGGATCGCGAGTTGGGGTGCGTTATTTGGTCCAGCTCTCAGTAACGTCCGTTTTGAACGCCAGATTAGCCGGCCACATCCTTAAGACGGTTGATAGTCTCATCCCGCCCGATGACAAGCATCATATCGAACACACTGGGTGTGACGGAACGTCCTGCAAGTGCGGCCCGTAAGGGGGCGGCGAGCTTGCCAAGCTTGGTTCCGTGGGCCTCCGCAACAGCGGCAACAACCCCCTCCAGTGCCTCGCGCTCCCAGCTAGCATTTTGCAACTGCGGCGTCAATTCTTTCAGTATACCACGGGATACAGTGTCAAGCGCTGCAGCGGCTTTTTCGTCGAGAGCCAGTGGGCGGGTTGCAATGATAAAATGAGCTTTTTCAAGGAGTTCCGGGAAGGTCTTGGCGCGTTCTTTGAGGCAGTACATACCTTTGGAAAGAAGCTCTTTGTTCGTATCACTTAGTTGAATTTCGCTGCTCGCTTCGGTGAACGCCACTAATTCGTGCAGCAATGCAGCATCTTCTGCGGCTGCAATATGCTGACCACAGAGGTTTTCGAGTTTCTTAAAGTCAAAGCGCGAAGGTGACTTGCCGATTCCGTTTAGATCGAACCAGTCCATCGCTTGGGCATCGCTGAAGAACTCGTCATCGCCGTGGCTCCAGCCCAGACGCGCGAGATAGTTGCGCATACCGGCAGCGGGGTAGCCCATGCCTTGGTATTCCTCGACACCCGTCGCGCCGTGGCGCTTGGAGAGTTTCTTGCCATCGGGGCCAAAAATCAGCGGAATATGCGCGTAAACAGGGAGCGGCCAGCCCATTGCTTCGTAGACAAGCATTTGGCGTGCGGCATTGTTGAGGTGGTCATCACCGCGGATCACGTGGGTTACGCCCATGTCGTGGTCATCAACCACAACGGCAAGCATATAGGTGGGGGTGCCATCCGAGCGAAGCACGATCATGTCGTCGAGTTGGTCGTTGCGGATCGTGACGTCGCCCTGAACCTGATCGCGGATGACGGTGGTTCCGTCCTGCGGCGCTTTCATACGGATAACATAGGGCGCATCGGGGTGCGTTGATGCGTCAGCGTCGCGCCAAGGGCTGCGATAAAGGGTCGAGCGACCTTCTTCTTTAGCCAGATCGCGGAAGGCCTGAATTTCATCCTGTGTTGCAAAGCACTTGTAGGCGTGACCATTGGCAAGCATCTCGTGGGCAACCTCGGCGTGGCGGCCTGCGCGCTCGAACTGGCTCACGGCCTCGCCGTCATAGTCTAGCCCAAGCCATTCCATTCCGCGCAAGATTGCGGCGGTGGCTTCAGGGGTTGAACGCTCGCGGTCGGTATCTTCGATCCGCAAAAGGAACTTGCCGCCACGGCCCCGCGCATAGAGCCAATTAAAGAGCGCGGTGCGAGCCGTGCCAATGTGCATATAGCCGGTGGGCGAGGGCGCAATGCGCGTAACGACGGGAGCGGACATGACTTAACCTTTCGTGAACCAGCATCGGTTTAGCGTGGGGATACTAAGCCACTGATCAAAGGACAAGTGCGGTGAAGGATGCATTCGCCCGCGCATGGCGATTACAGAAGGGCAGCATGCTCTATTGGCAGGTTATTTCCTATGCCTGCGGGATTGGCTTGTATTTTGCGCTTCGATTTGAGCCTTCGATCTGGATGCTGACGGGACCGGCGGTCATTGGGCTCGTGGCTTCGATCAGGGTGCGGCGGCACGATTGGCGGGGGTTCGTCTTTGTCGCGTCTTTCGCGGCCTTTGGATTCGGTGCTGCCGGTGTCTCGGCTCATCTTGTGGCGTCGCCTGTCTTGGGGTTTCGCTACTATGGCCCTGTCGAAGGGCGGATCGTTGAAATCGACAAATCACAGTCTGACGCCGTGCGCTTGACCTTGGATCGCGTGGTACTGTCGTGGATGGACCCGCGGGAAACCCCAAAGCGGGTGCGGGTTTCGCTTCATGGTGATCAGCGATGGATCGATCCGAAACCTGGACTTTATGTCGGTTTGACGGCTCACCTTTCGCCGCCCTCTGGCCCGATTGAGCCCTATGGCTTTGACTTCAGGCGCAGTGCTTGGTTCGAGCGCTTGGGCGCTGTCGGTTATACGCGGACACCTGCGCTCGCGCTGCGCAAAGTCGATGCTGAGGGGCTGGGGATTTATACCCTTCGGCAGAGCATTGCGGCGTGGCTCACCGCACATATGGAAGGTGAGGCAGGAGATGTCGCAGCGGCTCTGATTGTCGGCGAGCGTAGAGGTCTGGATCGCGAAACCTTAGAGGCGCTCAGAGCGACAAATCTTGCGCATCTTCTGGCAATTTCGGGATTGCACATGGGGCTTTTGACTGGGCTCGCTTTTGGTGTGCTGCGGTTCTTGCTCGTCATCGCGCCCAAAGTGCCGCTCGAATGGAATGCCAAGAAACTTGCGGCGATTGGGGCTTTGGGCGTTGGTGCTGCCTATCTCGTGCTTTCGGGGTCGAATGTCGCAACGCAACGCGCATTTATTATGGTGGCGCTTGTCCTCATCGCGGTTCTGCTGGATCGTCGTGCGCTTACACTCCGCACGGTTGCGATTGCGGCACTTATCGTCTTGACGCTCTCGCCTGTCGCTTTGACTGGCCCAGGTTTCCAAATGTCATTTGCCGCCACCACGGCACTGGTTGCTGTATTTGCCTTCCTCAGAGAGCCTTTAAAGGGCCTTAACCGGTATCTGCGCTGGCCTGTGACACTGTTCCTTTCGTCCTTCATTGCAGGTCTCGCGACTGCTCCCTTTGGGGCTGCACATTTCAACATGCTCTCTCACTATGGCCTTGTCGCGAACTTGATCTCAGTGCCTGTGATGGGGCTTGTTATCATGCCAGCAGCCTTAGCTGGTTTGATGCTATTGCCATTTGGACTGGCCGATCTGGCACTTGTGGTTATGGCCAAAGGCATTGATTGGATCCTTTGGGTAGCGTTTCACTTCTCACAGCTTGAAGGGGCGACTTCGGGGATTAAGGCGCCGATGCCTTGGGTGCTTCCCCTTGTCGGAGTAGGTGGCGTACTTGCCCTCGTTCTCAAAGGTGCACCGCGCTTTGTCGGTCTCGCTCCTGTTGTTCTTGCGGGGGGGCTCTGGGCCAAGACCGAAAGGCCTATGGCCTTGATCAGCGACACAGGGTCGTTGATCGGTGTGCTTGGGGCAGAAGGGCGTTCTCTCAATAAGTTGAAAGGAGACGGTTTCGCCGCGTCTGGCTGGCTTGAAAATGACGGCACCCCCATTCCGCAGGACACAGCGCCGTTATTAGAGCAAGAGGCCGAACGTATTTGGCGCAGTAAGGTTGGTGAGATCGAGGTTCTCTTGGTCACTGGCAAAACCGCGCTCGAAACGATTGAAGACTGCGGCGGGGCTGATCTTTTCGTTTCAAATCAGAAGGCTGCGGGGGATCGACCCTGCATGGTTCTCGATCAAAGCAAAATGGCCAAGACAGGTGCCTTGGCCATTTCAAAAGAGGGTTTGATCACAACGGTAAGCGATGTGACTGGGGATCGGCTCTGGACTAGTAGGAGCGGATCAGACCGACGAGACGACCCTGAACCTTGACCTGATCTTCACGCAAGACGCGTGTCTCATAGGCAGGGTTGGCGGCCTCAAGCGCGATCATCCCATTTTGACGGCGGAAGCGCTTGAGCGTGGCTTCGCTGTCCTCAACGAGAGCGACAACGATATCGCCATTATCGGCAGTGCGCGTCTCGCGGATGATCACGACGTCGCCGTCATTAATCCCAAGGTCGATCATGGAATCGCCTTTGACTTCAAGGGCATAGTGCTCGCCCTTGCCCAGCATTGACGCTGGAACAGCCACATTGTGCGACACTTCGGAAATGGCGGCGATCGGGACACCCGCGGCGATACGGCCCATTACAGGAAGCTCCATCGCGCCAACACTTTCGACCGATTTAGCCGCAGGCGGTATGCTGTCAGGACGGTCGCCTTCAATCACGCGGGGCGTAAAGCCGCGCGCTTCGGTCTTGCCTTGCATCGTGTCAGGCAGCTTGACGATCTCAAGCGCTCGGGCCCGATGCGCAAGACGACGAATAAATCCGCGCTCTTCCAAGGCTGTAATCAAACGGTGAATGCCCGACTTGGAACGCAGGTCCAGCGCCTCTTTCATTTCGTCAAAGGACGGCGGAACACCGTCTTTCTGGACGCGCTTGTGAATGAACTCTAACAGGTCGAGCTGTTTCTTTGTCAACATGGAGGAACTCCCTCGAACATTGGCGGTCTATGTTCCGCGTTTGCGTAATGTTCTACAGGTGTTCTCTGTTTGTGTCAACTTAGATCAAATTGTAATGATCTCGACCTGTTCACCCGCCTCGCGGGCAGGATCCCGAGGCGCTCGGACAACAAGGCAGTTGGAGTGCGCCAAGACGCTTAAGAGCGAGCTATCTTGGTTCTCTGCCACTACGACACGGCCAGAGGTGAGCGTTCCGCGCATATAGTGTTCGCGCGGCCCATTAACGCCAATCGGCGCAGCAAGGGTCGCAGTCTGACGCGCAACGGGCGATTTCCCTAGGCCCTGAACTGCACGAAGATAGGGGAGAATGAAAATCTCGTTGCAGACCATCGCGGAGACAGGATTGCCAGGTAGGCCGATCATTGTCGCCCCGTTAATTCGGCCTGCCATCAGCGGCTTGCCCGGACGCATCGCGATTTTATAAAACGCGCGCTCAAGACCCATTTCTGCCGCGACTTTGCCCACAAGGTCGTAATCGCCGACCGATGCACCGCCGATCGTAATCACCAGATCAGCCCCCTTTGCGAGAGCGAGTACTTGCTTGAGCGAGCTGTCGGTGTCTTTGGCAATCGGGAGAAGCCGAACGCGGGCTCCAAACTGGATGAGACGCGCTGCGATCCCATAATTGTTCGAAGCTATGATCTGATCAGGGGCAGGAGTTTCGCCCGGCTGAACAAGCTCGTCGCCTGTAGCAATAATCGCAACTTCTGGACGGCGAATGACGGGAACTTTCGCAATGTTCATCGCGGCAAGAAGGGCGATATCCGCCGGGCCCAGCAGACGCGGGGCGGCAAAGGCTTGCCCCTCAAAGAAATCACCACCTGCTGGCCGCACATTGCTGTCGAGGTCAAGCTTTTCCGTAAGGGTGATCGTGTCTCCCTCGCAGGTGGTATCTTCTTGAATTACAACGTGATCGGTGCCAACCGGCATCGGGGCGCCAGTGAAAATTCTTACAGCTTCACCCTCGCCGACTTTACCGTCAAAACTGTGACCGGCGGCGCTTTCACCGATGACTTTGAAAACTGCGCCTACTTTTACCAAATTGCCTTGAACAGCATATCCATCCATTGCCGAAGCGGAAAAGGGTGGTTGGGTGCGTTTTGCATGCACGTCTTGGGCAATGACACGGCCTATAGCGTCGAGGAGAGGAACGTCTTCTGATCCAAGCGGTTGAGCAAGATCGAAGAGTTTGTCCAATGCCTCAGAAACGCTGATCATTCGGCTTCGTACCTTCCAGATTTGCCACCATCCTTGAGCGTGACGCGGATACCGCCGATAACCATGTCTTTCTGAACGGCCTTAACCATATCATGGACGGTGAGGGCGGCTACGCTGACAGCGGTTAGCGCTTCCATTTCGACGCCGGTCTTTCCGGTTGTTTTGACCGTCGCCGAGATGCGCACACCCGGAAGGGATTCATCTGGGATCAAATCAACGGTGACTTTGGTGATCGGCAAAGGATGACAAAGCGGGATGAGGTTCGAGGTCTGCTTTGCGGCCATGATCCCAGCCAGACGCGCAATGCCCAAAACGTCGCCCTTTTCGGCGCGCCCCTCTGCGACAAGAGCGAAGGTCGTGGCATTCATCGTGATGAAGCCTTCTGCGACGGCAACGCGTGACGTGATCTCTTTGTCAGAGACGTCAACCATATGGGCTTTGCCGCCCTCGTCGAAATGGGTGAGGCCGGACATATCAGAGCGCTCCTGCTGTCAGCGGATTGGCCAGAAGAGTGCGCGTTGCCTTCTCGACGTCATCTTGACGCATCAGGCTTTCGCCGATGAGGAAGGTGCGCGAACCATAACGGGCCATGTCGGCCAAATCCTCGGGTACAAAGAGACCGCTTTCGCAAACGATCATGCGGTCGGCAGGGATGCGCTTGGCCAAGATGCGCGTTGTATCAAGGGTGACCTCAAAAGTCTTGAGGTTACGGTTGTTGATCCCGATCATTGGGCTTTTGAGATTGATCGCGCGATCAAGTTCTTCTGCATCATGGACTTCAATGAGAACATCCATGCCCCAAGAAAAGGCCGCATCTTCAAGTTCTTGTGCTTGCGCATCTGAGACAGAAGCCATGATGATCAAGATACAGTCGGCATGAAGCGCACGCGCTTCGGCCACCTGATAGGTGTCATACATGAAGTCCTTGCGAAGGGCAGGGAGGTTCACCGCCGAACGCGCCGCTGTCAGGAATTCGTCCGCGCCTTGGAAAGACGGTGTGTCTGTCAAAACTGAAAGACAGGTCGCGCCACCAGCTTCATAAGCTTTGGCAAGTTCGGGCGGATTGAAATTGGGACGAATGAGACCCTTTGAAGGGCTCGCCTTTTTGATTTCGGCGATGAGGCCATAGCCCTCACGGCTCGCTTCTTCTAGGCGCTTGTGGAAACCACGTGTTTCTGGCGCATCTTTGGCGCGCGCTTCTACCTCTGCGAGGGACACACGCGCTTTGCGCTCAGCAACTTCCTCGAGTTTGTAGGCTTTGATCTTATCGAGGATATCACTCATTTCTTGGCACCTTGGGTAATGCGGGCAAGTGTTTCAACGGCGGTTTTGGCTTTGCCGCTGTCGATGCTGGCACTCGCGATCTCGACGCCTTCTTTGAGGCTCTTAGCCTTGTCTGCAACGACCAAAGCCGCCGCAGCGTTCAAAAGAACGGCGTCGCGATATGCGCCTTTTTCGCCTTCCAAGAGCGCCATCAGAGCCTTGCCGTTTTCTTCGGGCGATCCGCCCAAGATATCGCGCAGACGGTGCACAGGAAGTCCTGCGTCCTCGGGGTGCACTTCAAGGCTTTCGATCTTGCCATTTGCAAGAGCGGCCACTGCCGTGGTGCCTGTGATTGACATTTCATCTGTGCCGTCCGAGCCGTGCACAAGCCATGCCTTTTCGCTCCCGAGTTCCATGAGGGTTTCCGCCATCGGGAAAATCAGATCGACAGCAAAAGCCCCTGTGAGCTGACGCTTGACGCCGGCGGGGTTGGTCAGGGGGCCGAGGATGTTGAAGATGGTTTTGCAGCCAAGCTCTTGACGGACGGGCATCACGTGCTTCATCGCAGGATGATGCATCGGAGCCATCATGAAGCCGATCCCGGCCTCGCGAATGCCTTGCTCGACAACGTCGGCGCCGACCATAACGTCGATACCAAGCTGGCCAAGAGCGTCCGCAGCGCCCGATTTGGACGAGAGATTGCGGTTGCCATGCTTTGCAACAGGAACGCCAGCGCCAGCCACGACAAAGGCGGTCGCTGTCGAAATGTTAAGCGTACCGATGCCATCGCCGCCTGTGCCCACGATATCCATCGCGCCATCGGGGGCGGATACGGGAATGCATTTTGCCCGCATCGCCGCAGCAGCAGCGGAATATTCAGACACAGATTCGCCGCGTGCACGCATGGACATCAAAAGGCCGGCGACCTGTGCGGGGGTGGCGTGACCTTCGAAGAGAATCTCGAACGCTTGATTGGCCTGAGCGCGGCTCAGAGGACCTTCGGAGGCGGCGTAAATGAGGGGTTTGATTGCGTCGCTCATGCTGTCTCTTTCGTCTTGAGGTTGGCCAGTTCGAGGAAGTTATTCAAAAGCTTGTGTCCGTGCTCACTCGCGATGCTTTCTGGGTGGAACTGCACGCCTTGGATGGGTAGCTCGCGGTGCTGTAGTCCCATGATCGTGCCATCCTCGAGCCAGGCGGTCACTTCGAGACAGTCAGGCAGGCTGTCCTTCTCGACAACAAGACTATGGTAGCGGGTTGCTTCAAACGGGTTTGCAAGGTCTTTGAACACGCCTTTGCCGTTGTGATGCATCGTGCCCATTTTGCCGTGAACGATTTCATGACAGCGGACAACTTTACCGCCAAAGGCCTCGCCTATGGTCTGGTGGCCAAGACAAACACCCATCAGCGGAATCTTTGCGTCTGCTGCGGCTTTGGTCAAAGCAAGGCAAATACCTGCTTGCGCTGGATCGCACGGACCAGGAGAAAGCAGGATTGCTTCTGGTTTCATGGCGAGCGCTTCTTCGACAGTGAGCGCATCATTGCGGCGCACCACAACATCAGCACCAAGTTCGCCAATGTAGTGCACCAGATTATAGGTGAAGCTGTCGTAGTTATCGATCAAAAGCAGCATGTTCGGCCTTGTTCAAAAAGAGGGCTACCGTTGGTCGCCCCCATAAATGTATAGTCGGGTCATACATGGGCCGACTGTGCAAGCAGCGTCAAGGTCCAGAGACAAGATTGAAGGCAAGAACGGGGGCGGATTGGTGCTGAAAGGACTGATTTCAGGCGGTTTGGTTGGGGTTGTCGTCGCAGGGGCCAGTTTTTCGGTCGCGTCACTGATGCTTGACCCGCCAACGCGGGATCAATCGGCGAATACCCAAGCAGAGCCAATAGTAGCTGTTGACGTCACGGAAAACAGCCCGTCGCAGGCTGATACGCCAGAAGTGACGAGTGAAAAACCCGTCGAAACGCTGCCAACAGAGGTCGCGCCCGCTCCTGAAACGGTCGAGCCTGTTGAAATTGATCCTGCTCGCAACACCGAAATTCTGATTGACCCGCCTGCAATGAGCGCGCCCTCTGTCAGCGGCTCTGCGCCAACGGCTCAGACCCAAGCAAGCGCGCTTCCGAATGCCGACACCGAGTCGGCGGCTCTGCCCGCTGTCACTGCGACCGAAGGTGCGATGAGTTCTCCTACAGTTGAAGGGAGCGCGAACGTCGAACTTTCTATCGAAGAGCCCGTGCTTCCCAACCCAGCTGCCGAAGCGCCGAGCACGCCAGAGGGTGAAGCGAATCTCGAAGTTCAGGTTGAACCTTTGGTCATTGTTATCGAAGAACCTGTCGCCCCAGTGAATGAGGAAGCGGCCGCCGTTGAAGCCGCGCCAGAGGCGATGGACGTCCCTGAGGGTATGGAAGCCGAAGTTGAGGAAGAGATCGTTGATCTTACCGCAAATGTGACCCCTGAAGTGATCACAACGAAGCCTCCAACGTCGCTCAGCGGCACGCTTGCTGGCCAAATGCCCAGTGGCGCAGATGGCGTTAAAGTGAATCGCATTGCTCAGGGCGATAGCGCTGAAATCGCGCCGACAACGATGCCCGCACTCGAAGAATTCGCAGCGGAGTTCTCGAACCCAAACGATTTACCGCTTATGTCGATCGTTCTTATTGATGATGGCACGATGATGAATGCCGATGCCGCGCTTCGTGGTTCGCCTTTCCCGATTACCGTTGCGATTGATCCCAGCCTTCCGAATGCAATTGAGCTGATGGAGACCTATCGCAACGCAGGTATCGAAGTCTTGGCCATTGCCAATATTGCACAAGGCGCAACTGCGGGTGATGTCGAGATGATGCTTGAAGCCACCTTCAACGTATTACCCGAGACAATTGGCCTTATCGATGTCGGGTCTGGAGATTTCGGAAGTGTCGCTGCGACAAATCAGGGCATGGCGGTTCTCGCCTCTGCGGGTCGCGGCTATGTCACTATTTCGCGCGGATTGAATGCCACGGTTCGTGCAGCTTCAGAGGCCGAAGTGCCTTCTGCGGTGATCTATCGTGATCTTGATGGCGAAGACCAATCTGCCCAAGTGATCCGCCGCTTTCTCGATCAAGCGGCCTTTCGCGCCCGTCAGGAAAGTGGCGTTGTGCTGCTTGGACGCGTGCGGCCTGACACACTCTCGGCGCTCATCCTTTGGGCGACGGCGAATAGGGCAGAGCAAGTTGCCCAAGCGCCGGTTTCAGCCGTCCTTCAGGCACAATAAGAAAACGCCGCCCATCTTGGCGGCGTTTTTTTTTACAATGAATTAGTTGCCAGTTCGAAAGATCGTAGCGTCCTGCGCGGCCTTGCGGATCGCATTCGATTTGTGAACGGTTTCCATATATTCGGACTCGGGGTCGCTGTCATAAACGATGCCTGCGCCCGCCTGAATATACAGCTTTTGATCCTTTAGAACCGCCGTGCGTAGCGCGATGCACATGTCCATGTCGCCGCCAGCGCTAAAGTAACCAACGCCGCCGCCATAGATGCCGCGCTTTTCTGGTTCTAGCTCGTTGATGATTTCCATTGCGCGAACCTTGGGCGCGCCCGAGACTGTGCCAGCAGGCATGCCGGCAAAGAAGGCCGTAAGCGCATCCTCGCCATCGGCAATCTCGCCCACAACGTTGGATACGATATGCATAACGTGGCTATAGCGCTCGACAAAGAACTGATCCGTTGGATGCACCGTGCCGATCTTTGAGACCTTGGCGGTATCGTTGCGTCCAAGATCAAGAAGCATGAGGTGCTCGGCAAGTTCTTTCTTGTCCGCCAAAAGGTCGAGCTCGTTCGCCTTGTCCTCTTCTGGCGTTGCACCGCGTGGGCGCGTGCCAGCAATCGGGCGGATCGTGACGCGGGTTCCAGCAACTTGAACAAGGATCTCTGGGCTTGCGCCAATCACCTGATAGTCACCGAAATTAAAGAAGAACATATAGGGCGATGGGTTCGTGCGGCGTAGGCTGCGGTAAAGAGAGAAGGGAGGCTCCTTGAACTCTTGGGTCCAGCGCTGCGAGGGGACAACCTGAAAAATATCGCCCGCGCGGATGTAGTCTTTGGCCGTCTCGACCGCAGCTTTAAAGCCGTCGCGGGTAAAGTTCGATTTAGGCTCGCCGACCTGATGAGGCTCGGCATATTCGCGGGTATCATGGGGGATCGGACGATCCAGCGCGCGTTGTGCATCCATCACGCGTTCTGCTGCTTGTGCATAAGCTGCGCGTGCCGAGAGCCCCTTGCCTACATAAGCGGGCGAGACAAGGATCACATCGCCCTTTACACCATCAAGAACCGCCACAAGGGTCGGGCGCATCATGACGGCGTCTGGCACGGAAATCGGGTCAGGTTTGGCCTCGGGGAGACGTTCGACCAGACGGATCATATCATAACCGAGATAGCCAAAGAGCCCCGCAGACGAGGCGGGGATATCGTCGGGCAGGTTGATCTTGCTCTCCGCAATGAGGTTGCGCAGTGAGGTCAGAGGATCAACGGTTTCCTCGCGGAAGGCATCTTCGTCATAACGCGCGTCGCGGTTGATCCGCGCCTTGGTTCCGTCACAAGCCCAGATCAGATCGGGATTCATGCCGATGATCGAATAGCGGCCGCGCACCTCTCCACCCGTCACGCTTTCAAGCATAAAACTATGCTTGGATGCACCGGACAGCTTGAGCATGAGCGACACTGTTGTGTCGAGGTCCGCCGCCAAACGGGTATATACGACCTGATGTTCACCCGCTTCGTAAGCGGTCTTGAAGGTCTCGAAATCGGGGCTCAGTGCCATCGTGTCGTCCGGTTACTGTAGTTGGGTATGCACGGCGTTAATCGCCGCCTGATCAAGATTGATCGTGGTGTTTTGACGGATCGTCGCGAGGGTCGCATCAAAGATGTCTTGCGAAAGACCTGCGGCCGATTGCTCGAGGAGCGAGGCACGCTGAGCGATGGTGTCTGGATCATTCAGGTCAGGCGCGTTGACAGCATCGAGCGACATTACAACGGTCAAGCCAGTGTCGTCTGCAAGTGAACGGCTGGTGCCGGCCGGCATCTCGAACAGTGCGGTCATAAATCCCGTTGGCGTGCCTTCGACAAAGCTGCGGCGCGTCAGGTTCGCTTCGGTGACAGCTATCAGGCCGAGGTCGGCAAAGGTCTCACCTGCTTTGATGCGTTCTGCGATTTCGGTGGCCGCATTGACGAGAGCGTTGGCCTCGGCCTCTGCACGCCAGCCAGAAAGGACTGCGTCTGCAACATCAGCTTGCTCTTGCAAAGCAGGCTCGCGCAAGGCGTCCACGCGGATCGCAAAAACACCGCCATCCGCCATTTCAACAATCTCAGGATAGTCACCGATTTTTGTCGATGCTGCTGCTGTGCGGAAGCTGTCATAGGCCGCAATTCCGTCATTGACTGTCTCGTTGAACTCGATGGTGCCAAGTTCTAGATCGGTGCGCTGGACGAGATCTTCGATGGTCGCGCCGCCAGCAGCTAGGTCGGTCAGAGTTTCGATTGTATCGGTAATTTGGCGACGTGCGCGGGCGGTGGCAAGTTCCGCGCGCAGGTCGTCCTTGGCCTCTTCAAATGTGGTCTCTTCGGCTGCGAGCACCGCATTCACGCGGAACAGTGCGGGGCCAAGGTCGGTTTCAAGCGGACCGACGACTGCACCTGTGTCAGCCGCAAAAACAGCTTCGCCAGCCGCGCCAAGTCCCTCTATTGCAACGTCGCCCATATCGGTATCGTTAAGCGCAAGGCCGCGATCTGCAACGAGAACCTCAAAGGTTGCCTCCCCAGAGGTGACACGTGCGAGCGCTGCTTCGGCAGCAGCGGCGTCGGCATAAATAAGGCGCTCAACAAGGCGGCGCTCGGGGAAGATATAATCGGCGGAACGCTCGGCATAGAGGTCGCGGAGCGCTTGTTCGTCCACCTCGACCTTATCCATCAGCATTTCCGGCGTCAGCCAAGCAAAGGTGATTTCCTTG
>JAYPUF010000047.1:0-17842 GCA_038133925.1 Marivivens sp.
CTCCTCTGTCCACAATCACTTCAACCATGAACGTCACCATTACAGCAGAGACAATCTCAAAAACTTGCGCACTACAGCACTCGCTGAGTGACGCCAACATGGTGCATACTAAGGTTCAGGCCGCAGGCTAACGGAGACCAGTTCGAATTAGTCTGACAGCACAGCCAGCTCTTCCCGAAAAGTTTAAGAATCCTGACCCAGTCCACTGGATCTGATCGTATGCCGTGACGCGTATTTCGACTTTCGGTTAGCTCTACTGATGAGCATAAACCAACATACATCAAAATTTCTAAGCAGCAGCCAAGCAGAAAAATTTTCGGGCGGAGAAGTCCGGTGGTATAAACAACCGATTTCTTTACTCATTTGGCCTAAAACTAATGTCCACAAATACAGATATTCCTAAACTCTCCGCGAAGGATCTCGCTCATGTTCCTTCGCTCCCATAAAGTTTGATCCTTGGACATACGCTCCAGATCATCCGAAACCCGCTCGATTTTAACCGACGCAACATAGCAGCATTTGGCGAGATTTTTCGCGTTCGCTTCTTGGGCAAATGGCGCATCCAATTTGTTTCCGCAGAAGGCTTGGAGTTCTCATTAAACGACACTGATAAAGTGTTTTCATCCGGTCGCGGGTGGTTCTCGATCGAGGAATTTTTCTCGGGTGGTCTGATGCTTCGAGATTTCGATGGTCCCCGCGATGTCTGGGCTTCTCGCGAACTGGCCTATCAACAAGCCGATTAAGTTCTATCCCATGATCAAAGTTCTGACGCTCCGCCTCGGGGCACGGGTATTTACGGGACTACCAGTAGAGGCCGATGGAGCGAAATCGCTGAGCACTTTAACTTTCTCATGATGGCGTCCCATGACACCACCGCCAGCGCACTTACAGCTATGATTTGGGCTCTTACTGAACACGCTGAGTGGCAAGAGCGACTGACAAATGAAGTTGACGCGCTTGGAAGTGGTCGGATTACGGTTGAGATGTTGGATCATATTCCGCTCACCGAAATGTTGTTCAAAGAGGCTTTGCGCTTTATCCCGCTTGTTCCGCTTATCCCAAGGCAGGCGGTCCGAAGCTTAAGTTTTGGCGGACATGAATTCCCCAAAGGCACCAATTTGACCGCGAATGTGGGCGGGGTCATGATGTCCCCTCGCTACTTCAAGGATCCATTAAAATTTGACCCTGACCGGTTCTCTCCAGAACGTGCGGAAGATCGGTCGCATGAGTTTGCATGGGCCCCTTTTGGTGGTGGCGCGCACAAGTGCATCGGTATGCATTTCTCATCAATGCAGGTGAAGATCTTCACGCATAGTCTGCTAAGCCGCTTTACCGTGACGCGCGAAGGCAAGGACACGATAGAATGGGCGCGTCTTCCGATCCCACAACCGAAGGGCAGGCTTCCCATACGCCTCAATGCGCGGTGCTAAACCTCTAGGTTCAGCGCAGCAACGTCTATCATTTCTTGCACGCGGGACGCATCGCCGATCTCGTGCGCAAGCAAGAGCGCGAGCTTAGCGAGATAAAGTTCGCGCTTGCTTGCGCCAACCTGGTCCAAAACATTCGCAAGGGCCTCGTAGACTTGTTCGACTTCATTCGGGTTCATCATCTCATTCCCCTCGGGCCTTTGCCAAAGCGACAGCTACGGACGCCTTATCCGCCACGAACCACCGTGCCGCAATGTGACCATCAGGACGGATTAGATAGGCGGATTTGGGCCTCGCTCCAAGCGTGCGGACAGCCTCGGGTTCATTCACAAGTGAATAACAGCTCAAGTCTTTGTGTTCGACGCTCATAGCAAATTCAGGATCAAAACAAAGCAAGGTAAAGCCGTGACCCAGAAGGTCGGTCAAATAACCACCGGCAGTCCGCGCCTCTGGAAGGGCCGCGCCTGGGACTGGTCCAGCCTCAAACCTAGCGTCATCAGCACAGACAATCGGGCTTTCTGAGTAGGTGTAAGGCTGCATCTGCCGTGGGTTCGCCAGTTCTCCTGCAAAGGAATGCGACAAGGCTAAATTCAAGGCGGCATCGCGCATAAGCTGCCAACCTTCTGTAGGCGGTGTCATAAAGCGAGCAGATTTTGATGCATTCGCAAAGACATCGAGCGTCGCCCCCCGTCGTTCGGTTGTATAACTATCGAGAAGCTGTTCTGGCGCTTCTCCTTTGACGACACGTGCCAGTTTCCAAGCGATGTTATCGGCGTCCGCAAGACCATTGTTCAGCCCGCGCACCCCAAAGATGGGCACAATGTGAGCGCTGTCACCGATAAAGAATATTCTGTTATCGCGGTAATCATCCAAGGCAAGTGTATTGGCCGAATAGATGCTCCACCATTCAAGCTCCCAGTCGTTTTCGTAACCTATTTCACGCAGAACTGCGGCAATATCCTGGCGCACAGTCTGTTCTTGAACCGCGTGTGTCTCGTCCTCTCCTTCACGCAGTTGGTAGTCGATGCGCCAAATGTTGTCGGGCTGCCTATGGATAAGGATCGTACCGCCACGCCTACAATCCGGTTCAAACAAGGCGCGCCTTATCGTCGGATAATCGTGCTCCATTTGGATGTCGGCGATGACATAGCGCCCCTCAAAGTTCTCACCTCGAAGTCGCAGATTTCGCATCGACCGGACCGCACTACGTGCGCCATCAGCAGCGAGAACCCAGTCCGCATCCAGACTGTACTCATCAAGAGCATCATGGATGCATAGACGAACGCCGTTTTCGATTTCCTCAATCCCAGTCAACCTACTCTGCCAGCGGGTTTCGATCAGTGGTTCATTTGCAATTGCGTCCCAGAGAAATTGCTCGATGAACTGTTGCTGGATATTGTACATGGGCCTAAATTTCTGCTGCTCACTATCAGGCATATCGAATTCAAGGATCTGCCGCCCACGATAAAAGCTTCTGCCTTTTGTCCATCCGAGCGACTTCTCAAGGAACGGGGCTAGCGCCCCCAATCGCTCCAAGATGTGATAACTTGATCGCGCGACACAGATTGCGCGGCTGCCATCGTTGAACGTCTGCTTTGCATCCAGAAGCACCGAGCGCACACCTTGACGGGCAAGTCCAAGCGCAGCTGTCATACCCACTGGTCCAGCGCCGACGATAACAACGCGAGCTGCATTCGAGAGAGTATCGCGCTGTCGAGGGGCCTCAAAATAGGGGTAGTTGAAATAGAGCGAGTCTGTTTCTGCGCGACCTTCAGGTCTCATTCGCTTTTCTCCCCGAGGTTGGAACAAGCAGCTCGAACGCAGATCGATGTTGAAGACATACTTTGACCCTCTGTATCACTAATTCGGAAAGCATAATGCAATTTGCCTCAATCTGTCTTGGTCATTGCGACAGAGAGAATGTCGCTAATCTCTTCCAAAACCAATCGCCAGAGACGCTCTATGATCCGCCAAGCTACCTTAGAAGACGAACCTATCATACGCGCATGTGCGCGCGCTGCTTACCAACAATACGTTGCCTCAATCGGAAAAGAACCAGCTCCTATGAACGCTGACTTCGCAGCTCAGATCGCGATGGACAGGGTGTTTGTGGCCGAAACAGAAGCGCGAGATATTTCAGGCTACATTGTATTTTACACAGTCGGCGCGTCAGTGCTGCTTGAGAATATTGCTGTCTTCCCTGAAACGACGGGCAAGGGTATCGGTAGAGCATTGATCGACTTTTGTGAGGCCAAAGCGCGCTCAGTTGGAGCTCGTTCTATCGAGCTTTACACAAACGAGAAAATGACGAGCAATCTTAAGATCTACCCCAAGCTCGGCTATATTGAGACAGACAGACGTACCGAAGATGGTTTTGCTCGGGTCTACTTTGAAAAGGTCCTGATCTGAGATGCGCAAGTCAGAGAGAAAAAAGATCACTATTAAAATCACGAGGGTTCTGCAAATAGTTCGCAATATGTGTTAGTTTCGAGCTATGCTCTACTAAAGTCGCGAAACTGTACTAGGTCGTTTCGCACACGAACCAGTTGGAGGGAGGCTAGCTGGCGTTCGGAATGGAAATCGTCGAATTTTCGCATAATCTGTGGCTCGTCGCTGCATCACTTGCCGTTGCACTAATGGCTGGATTTACAGGCCTGAGCCTGACTAGTGGCTTGTCCAACTACCCATCTAATTATCGCAAAATTGCCGTGTCTTTCGCGGCCATCGCGCTCGGCGGTGGTATATGGTCGATGCACTTCGTTGCGATGCTTGGTCTCCAACTCCCCTTTGATTTCTTTTACGATGCCGCAATCACGCTCACTTCAGCGCTTGTCGCCATACTCGTGGTCGGCGCTGCGCTGCTCATACTTCATTTTGGCAAACGCACTCGGCCCAAACTGATCGTTGCGGGATTAATCGTCGGCTTAGGTATCATTGCGATGCATTATATAGGGATGGCCGCGCTGCAACTTTGCAAGGCCATCTATACACCGGTTGGCATCGCACTCTCGGTCGCTTCGTCCTGTCTCTTGAGCGTATCGGCATTTGGGATTGCATATAGCAAGCGTAATCGTCGCAACATTCTACTTGGCACCGTCGTGTTTGGACTAGCTGTGTTCGCTGTGCATTTCATCGCGACGGTCTCGACCAAATTCAGCCAACTTCTCGAGACTTCGAAAGTCGGCCCAATGATGAGCAACGAGACTCTTGCAATTGGAGTTGTGCTGAGCAGCTTTGCACTTTGCGGGGCATTTCTCCTCTCGACGGCAACGTTTTTGCCCTCAGATGTGTCAATAACTGATGAGGCTCAGCCTTCGAAAATACCTGATATGGCCCCCGAGCCAATGCCTGCATCCATGACGATGAAGCAAATACCTTACGAGCTCGAGGGTAAGACGCGGTTCATTGATGCAGGTTCTGTCGCCGCGATCCGTGCGGAAGGCCATTACACTTATATCTACACCGAACAGGGTCATTTCTTTTGTGCGTGGTCGATTGCCGAGGCGGAAAAGCGCCTTGCGAAATCGAACTTCATCAAGACCCACCGCAGCTATCTTATCAACCCTGCGTTAGTAAAAGGTTTTGAACGTCTCAAAGACACGGGTGTTTGCTACTTTGGCTTTGCTGACCTTGCAAAGGTGCCCGTGAGCAGGACACAGCTCAAAACCGTTCGCGAAGCTTTGGGGCTATAGAACCATTCGCATTTCGTGCGAGTGGTTCGCACTTCGTGAGAAAACCTTCTGAAATAAGGCAAATCAGGCTGTCCTTTTCGAAGAGGCAACACACCTTCCCATTAGTCTGATCATCAGAGGCAGGGAGGGCCAAGAATGATTCCAGCGTCTTTCGACTATCACCGTCCCAGCGATATCGAAGGGGTGCTCGCACTCCTCAAGGAGCATGGGGACGACGCTCGCGTTATCGCTGGCGGGCACAGTCTCATCCCCATGATGAAACTTCGAATGGCTGACGTTCCACAGCTGATCGACCTACAAGCAATCGAGAGCCTGAGAGGTATTTCGGTCAACGGCACCCGTGTTACCATCGGCGCGATGGTCACTCAGCATGACATCATCAACGACGGCAATCTCGCCGCCGTAGCTCCGATCCTTCGCGAAACATCACTTCAGATCGCCGATCCTCAGGTTCGCTACATGGGCACCGTTGGCGGCAATGTCGCAAACGGCGATCCGGGCAATGACATGCCGGGGCTAATGCAATGCCTTGACGCAACGCTCCATCTCGTCGGTCCGAATGGTCCACGAGAAATTGCAGCACGCGACTATTACGAGGCGGCCTACGTCACGGCGCGCGAGGACGACGAAGTCTTAACCGCGATAAGCTTTGACGCACCCAAAGGCGGCTATTCCTACGAAAAGCAGAAGCGCAAGATTGGCGACTACGCGACTGCGGCGGCTGCCGTCACTATCCAAAAGGACGGCGGCAAGGTTGTAAGCGCGTCAATAGCAATGACCAACCTTAGCGATACGCCGGTTTGGTCAGAAGCAGCTGCGGATGCAATCGTCGGTACGGCCTGTGACGCGGACGCAATCAAAGCTGCCGTTGTCGCCATGCTCGACGACATCGACCCGACCGAAGATAACCGTGGCCCCGTTGCATTCAAAAAGCACGTGGCTGGCATCATCCTCACTCGCGCGATCACCCGCGCTTGGGAACGCGCGTAAGGAGAAAAACATGTCCAAGAAAATGCATATCAATATCACCGTGAACGGTGATCACCACGAGTTCCTCGCAGAACCACGCGAACTACTCATCTACACGCTGCGCGAGCGCCTGAACATCACGGGTCCGCACATCGGCTGTGAAACCTCTCACTGTGGTGCATGCACTGTGACGTTGAACGGCAAGTCGGTCAAAGCATGCACGATGTTTATCGCTCAAGCTGATGGTGCAGAAATTACCACGATCGAAGGCATCGGCTCGCCCGACAACCTTCATGTGCTTCAACGTTCGTTCCGCGAACATCACGGCCTTCAGTGTGGCTATTGCACTCCCGGTATGATCACCCGTGCATCCAAGCTCCTCGAAGAGAACCCAAACCCGACCGAGGAGGAAGTACGCTTCGGGATGGCGGGCAATATGTGCCGCTGTACCGGTTATCAGAACATCGTGAAATCAATCCTCGCTGCTGCGAGTGAAATGAACGCTGCGAAGGAGGCCGCAGAATGAAGGATTTTACCGAAGAGCAGAAAGAGCGTTCAGCAAATCTCAAAGGCTTGGGCAGCTCACGTAAGCGGGTTGAAGACGCTCGCTTTACCCAAGGCAAGGGCAACTATGTAGACGACATCAAGCTTCCAGGCATGCTCCACGGCGACTTTGTGCGCTCGCCCTATGCCCACGCTCGTATCAAGTCGATCGACACCACCAAGGCAATGGCACTTGAAGGCGTTGTTGCTGTCCTCACCGCTGCCGACCTTGCTCCGCTGAACCTTCACTGGATGCCGACACTTGCAGGCGACAAGCAGATGGTTCTTGCAGACGGCAAAGTGCTTTTCCAAGGTCAGGAAGTCGCCTTCGTCGTTGCCAAGGACCGTTTCATCGCGGCTGACGCGGTGGAACTTATCGAAGTGGACTACGAAGAACTTCCCGTCATCGTGAATCCTTTCGAGGCACTTCAGTCAGACGTCGTTCTTCGCGAAGACATTGCCGACCAAAAGGAAGGCGCACACGGACCTCGCAAGCACCACAACCACATTTTTACGTGGGAAGTAGGCGAGGAAGCCGCGACCAATGATGTCATCGACAACGCCGAAGTCGTCGCGACCGAAACCGTTTACTACCATCGCACACATCCCTGCCCGCTCGAAACCTGCGGCTCGGTCGCGTCGATGGACAAGGTCAACGGCAAGCTCACCGTTTGGGGCACATTCCAAGCGCCGCACGTGGTACGTACCGTTGCATCGCTTCTTTCGGGAATCGAAGAGCACAACATCCGCGTGATCTCGCCCGATATCGGCGGCGGCTTTGGTAACAAGGTAGGCGTTTATCCCGGCTATGTCTGCTCGATCGTTGCATCCATCGTGACCGGTGTTCCGGTTAAGTGGATCGAAGACCGCATGGAAAACCTAATGGCCACCGCCTTTGCGCGTGACTACTGGATGACCGGTAAGATCGCGGCAACCAAGGACGGCAAGATCACTGGCCTACACTGCCATGTAACGGCTGACCACGGTGCCTTTGACGCCTGTGCGGACCCGACCAAGTTCCCCGCTGGCTTCATGAACATCTGCACCGGTTCTTATGACATCCCCACTGCATATCTTGCTGTGGATGGCGTCTACACTAACAAAGCGCCGGGCGGCGTGGCCTATCGCTGCTCGTTCCGCGTAACCGAGGCTGTCTACTTTATCGAACGCATGATCGAAGTTCTTGCGATCGAGCTTAACATGGACGCAGCCGAGCTTCGCCGTATCAACTTCATTAAGAAAGAGCAGTTCCCCTATCAGTCCGCTCTCGGATGGGAGTACGACTCGGGCGATTATCATACTGCTTGGGACAAGGCTCTTGCAGCCGTGGACTATGACGGTCTTCGCAAAGAGCAAGCCGAGCGTGTCGAAGCTTTCAAGCGCGGTGAGACCCGTTCGCTTATGGGCGTCGGTCTGACCTTCTTTACCGAGATCGTCGGCGCTGGCCCTGTAAAGAACTGCGATATTCTTGGCATGGGTATGTTCGATAGCTGCGAAATCCGCATCCACCCCACGGGTTCGGCCATCGCACGCCTCGGCACCATCTCGCAGGGTCAGGGACACGCCACGACCTTTGCACAGATCCTTGCCTCGGAAATCGGTCTGCCCGCAGACAGCATCACCATCGAAGAAGGTGACACGGACACCGCGCCATACGGTCTTGGCACCTATGGTTCGCGGTCTACTCCCGTCGCAGGTGCTGCAACCGCTCTGGCAGGCCGTAAAATCCGCGCCAAGGCGCAGATGATTGCAGCCTACCTTCTCGAAGTGCATGACGACGATGTAGAGTGGGATATTGACCGCTTTGTTGTCAAAGGTGCGCCCGAGCGGTTCAAGACCATGAAGGAAATCGCCTATGCCGCCTACAATCAGGCGATCCCGGGCGTGGAACCTGGCCTAGAAGCGGTGAGCTACTATGACCCGCCGAACATGACCTACCCCTTCGGCGCTTATGTCTGCGTGATGGACATTGACGTTGACACCGGTGTTCAGACCATCCGCAAGTTCTATGCGCTCGATGACTGTGGCACCCGCATCAACCCGATGATCATCGAAGGCCAGATCCACGGTGGTTTGACCGAAGCGCTTGCCGTCGCCTTGGGCCAAGAGATTGCCTATGACGACATGGGTAACGTCAAGACGGGCACGTTCATGGACTTCTTCCTGCCGACCGCATGGGAAGTTCCGAACTATATCACAGATCACACCGTGACACCGTCTCCGCACCACCCGATTGGCGCAAAGGGCGTGGGCGAAAGCCCACACGTCGGCGGCGTTCCCTGCTTCTCGAACGCAGTGAACGATGCATTCCGCGCCTTTGGCCTCCGTCACACCCATATGCCGCACGATCATTGGCGTATTTGGCAGACCGCCAACAAGCTCGGTCTGCACGACTAAAAGCAAACGGGCTGCCCCTCTCCTTGGGGCGGCCCACTCCAACGGGGGGCTACATGACTTTCACTGCGATCCAAACCGCAATGGCGGACCAAGGCTATGTAGCTTCGGATGATCTGGCCATGGCCGTTCATCTTGCTCTTACCCTTGGTCGTCCTTTGCTGCTTGAAGGCGCGGCAGGCGTTGGCAAGACCGAAATCGCCAAAGTTTTGGCTGCTGTGAACGATACAAAATTGATCAGGTTGCAATGCTATGAGGGGCTCGACGCGTCGCAATCGATCTACGAATGGAACTATCAAAAACAACTGCTTTCGATCCGTGCCGCAGCTGAAGGGAGCAAGGCGTCCGAGGTTGAGGCTCGAATATTCTCTGAAGACTTCCTTTTAGAGCGCCCTTTGCTCGCCGCCATTCGGCAAGACAAATCGCCAGTACTTCTGGTTGATGAGATCGACCGCGCGGATGAGGAATTCGAAGCCTTCCTTCTGGAAATCCTCTCGGACTTTCAAATTTCAATTCCCGAGCTTGGTACAATCACAGCAACAGCTCGTCCCATCGTCATTTTGACCGCGAACGGAACACGCGACCTTTCCGACGCCCTGCGTCGGCGCTGTCTTTATGCTCATGTTGGCTATCCTGACCGCAAGACAGAACTCGCGATCCTCAAGTCCCGCTGTCCTGAGATTGAGGCGGCACTAGCAGGACAGATCGTCGGTTTCGTCCAAAGCTTGCGCAAAGAGGATCTTGAAAAGGTGCCCGGCATCGCAGAAATGCTAGACTTTGCAGCCGCGCTTATCGGGCTTGGCGTGAACGACCTAACCCAAGATCCGGTGGTGCTTCAGGCGACCATGGCGACCTTGCTCAAGACCGAGGTGGACCGGTTCAACATCACCACCGAGATCACGCAGCGACTTGCAGGGCAAGCCGCATGACACGTGTCACCAAGTTTTCAGGGCGCGATAGCGGGCCTTCAGCGAGGTTAGGAGGTTTCGTTGAGCATTTACGCGACAATGGTTTTCGTGTCGGTGTCGCCGAAGCGGAAATGTCACTTGCCGCTTTGAAATGTGTTGATGCTTACAAACCAAACGAAGCCAAGAGCGCACTCAAGACTGTTCTCACTGGCTGCAGTGAGGAATTTGATCGGTTCGATACGCTCTTCGACAGTTTCTGGATGAACGGGGGACGCGTGACCGAGCGGATAGGTCGGTCAAACACCATGGCCCAACACGTCCATTCGTCCCGCCCCGCGCAAGGGGCGGACGAGGGCGGTGCGTCTGGGGAGGCCACCGCCCCCGATGAAGGCGAAGGCGAAAGTAACTCAGGCGGCGAAGGCAAGCTCGTCGCGACGCTGACACAGCAAAAAATGCGCCGTGACCTTCGTCATGTGGTTCAGCCCGAGGAAATCAAAGAGGCCGAGCAGATTGCCCGCCGTCTTGGTGCCGCGCTGCGTGACCGTCGCTCGCGCCGCCGCAAGGTTGCGCAAAAAGGTGACCGCATCCATTTTCGAAAGCTCATCCGCCAAAGCCTTCAAACGGGCGGCGAGCCGATGCAGCTGCCCATGAAAAAGCGCCCTGATCGTCCCCAAAAGATTGTGACAATCTGTGACGTCTCGGGATCAATGACGCTCTACGCCCAAGTTTTTCTTGCCTTTGTCGCAGGGCTCATGCGTGCCGATGACACAGCGGATGCATACCTCTTCCATACGCGGCTGGTTCGGATTGCCGAAGCGCTTCGCGACCGCGACCCAATGCGTGCGTTAGGTCGGCTTTCTGTACTTGCTGATGGTTTTGGCGGAGGTTCCAAGATCGGAGCCTCGCTGCTCCAGTTCTCAAAAACCTACGCACGAAAATTCGTCGATGGTCGAACAGTCGTTTTGATCCTGTCAGACGGATACGATACGGGCCCTGCCACTCAAATTAGCGAAGCACTCGCCCTGCTTAAAAAGCGCGGATGCAAGATTATTTGGCTCAATCCTCTAATGGGATGGGATGGTTACGAGCCAGTCGCTACGGGTATGGCAGCCGCGCTTCCCCATCTCGATCTTTTCCGCCCAGCAAACACGCTAGCGGACCTTGCTGCTCTTGAAACGGAGTTGATGCGACTATGATCACCACAAAGTTCTCAGATAACGCCTTCGACACCCTCCTCCGATCATTGGCGGAAAAGGGCGAGCCCTATGCAATCGCCACTGTCATTCGTGCCATTGGCCTAACGGCCGCGAAACCAGGGGCAAAGGCCATATTGAACCACGAAGGCACAATCATTGATGGCTGGATCGGCGGAGGTTGTGTCCGTTCAGCTATGACCAAAGCAACATTGCGCGCGATCGAAGAAGGCGCGCCTCAGCTCATCTCGCTCGCCCCAGCTGAAGTACTTGCCGACATGGAGATTGAAGCAGGATCAGAAGTGAATGGAGTGCGCTATGCCAAGAACGGTTGCCCTTCCAAGGGTTCCCTCGACATATTTATCGAACCTGTCGTGCCAATGCCCGAACTCTTTGTTCTAGGAACTTCGCCCGTCGCCCGAGCACTTGTGGCGCTTGCCGGACGCTTCAGTTGGTCAGTCCAAACACCAAACGCTGAGGATGACACGCCGCCTCTCGCACCGGGTGCTCGCCGTATGATAGTGGTTGCCACCCAAGGTAAAGATGACCTCAGCGCATTGAAGGCCGCTCTTTCGACCGAAAGCGAGCATATTGCTTTTGTTGCAAGTCGGAAAAAATGGGCCTCTCTCGCCGCGAAACTCTCAGAAGCGGGATTGAGCGAAGACACCCTTTCGCGCGTCCAAGCCCCCGCCGGGCTCGCAATTGATGCCGTCACCCCAGATGAAATAGCGCTCTCGATTTTGGCTCAGCTCACGCAAATTCGTCGTCGCAAACAACGGAAGGAAAGCCACGATGCCTGACCTCCAAGACAAACAGAAGCCAGCGCTTAAACGTTTGATCGACCAACTCAAACCAAAGCCTCTTACGCCTGAACAAGCTGAGGTTTTGGCAACCGTAAAATTCCCTTGTTGCTAAGAAGGACTGAACATGGAACTCAAAGACGAAATTCTGATCGATGCGCCAAAGGACCGCGTTTATGCAGCGCTAAACGATCCGGAAATCCTCAAACAATGCATCCCAGGCTGTGAAGACCTAATCCAGCATTCGGACAGCGAGCTTGAAGCGCTTGTCGTCCTCAAAGTTGGACCCGTCAAAGCAAAGTTCAGTGGCAATGTGAGTTTGGACAAGGCGGGAGCGCCAGATGCGTTCTCTTTGACTGGCCAAGGTAACGGCGGCGCTGCGGGTCATGCTAAAGGCGGAGCAGATGTAACACTGACCGAAGTCGACGGCAAAACACTGCTTACATATGAGGCAAAGGCCGAGATTGGCGGAAAGCTTGCTCAACTTGGTAGCCGCTTGATCCAAAGCACTGCAAAGAAGCTCGCAGGTGCGTTCTTTGCCAAGTTCGCAGAAGTCATGGAAATGAAAGCCGACGCCTAGTCGATCAATTGCTGCGCTTTACACCAAGGCGCAGCAAATTATTTCCTTAGACATTACCTTGACTGATCTTTCTGAATAAACATTGACATGAAAGTCAGAACGATCGCGATCAAACAAACAAATGCGCTGAAATAAAATGCTTGAGCACCAAAGGTCTTGAAGATCGGACCAAACGCCATCAGCACGACGATGGAACAAGTTTGCATCAGGATCGCAAAGAAGCCCTGAGCCTCGGCAGACACAGACTCATCAGTGCGCTTTGCGATGAAATACATCCCTCCAAGATAAGCGAATGTAAAACTAAACGCTTGGAGTAATTGAACAATCACGAGCACAGGAATGCTTGGCTCGAACACCATCATGGTCCATCGAAGGACCGCGAAAACGCCGCCGAATATAAGAAGTGATCGCGCAGAAAAACGAAACTCGACAAACTTCCAAATGAGCATAGTCGCGGCCTCAGCCCCTGCCGCAAGAGCAACGAGAAGTCCGATTGTGCTCTCTGAGATTCCTTGCTTGCTCCACACCAATGCTGAGAAGCCGTTCATGATCATATGGGTCGAGAATATAAGCGCACCGGCGATGAGGGGAAGCAAGACCCAAAGCTTCAGTGCCTGACGCAACTCACTCGTCAAGACAGCGCCACCCCCAGTCGCCCGTTTGCTGTTCGGGTCGCGCATCGTCGGAAGATAGAAGGCTGCTATGACCCTCAGTATGGTAAGTCCAGCAAAGAGCCATAGGAATGAATTCGGACCGAACCAGTCCGCAAGATAGCCGGTCACTAAGCTGATTAAGAGAAATCCAGCCGTTCCCCACGCTCTTACCGTGCCAAAGGAAAACCCACTCCTTTGACCCAAGCGGATCGTCGCAGCATCTGCAACAGAGCCGACCATCATACCGGGAGCAGTTGCCAGAACCCAAGCGATCAAGACCGTCACAAAGGTATCTGCAAGACCAAAGAACATCGCAAAAATTGCCGTCAGAACCTGACCAACAATGATCGTTTGCTTCCAATCGGCCGCTTTGTCCGCGATGCGTCCCACGAACACCGTAAATAGAAGCGTTACGGCTAATGGCGCTGCATTCAGAACGCCAATCTGAGACTCGGTTATACCTATGTGATCCAGCCAAATTGGAAGATAGGTAACAGTCGCGGCCGCAGGCATGAACAAAGTGAAATAGAACCGCGTAACTGCGATCTGAGGTTTGTCCATGTCAGGCTCCTGATTTTTCAGATAAGAAAACAGTCGGCGTCCAAACTGTTAGCGCTCACCAAAATGTGTTTTTCCGGCAATCGCAATACAAGCGACCCGAATTACGCAAAAAATACGTGAGGTTCGGCAAATGGCTTACACTGAAAGGCCGGCCAATCTTCCTTCGCGAATTGCTGCGGGCGCTTTGCGCGGAGCCATCGCGTCTCCGATCACACGCGGAGCTAGTCCCATGGCAAAAAGCTCGGGCACAAGAGACGTCTCGGATAAGTTACCTGTCGCAAGTACAAGAGTATCCGCATCGATAACGCTCTCTTGACCCGTGAGAAGCGAGAGGCAACGTGCGCCTTTTTCCGTCCATTCATTGATCGCAGTTTCCGTCACAAATCTGACCCCAAGCTTCGAAAGTGTCATGCGCGCAGGCACATCGGAACCCGAGCGATAGAGCTCTTTCGCAATTAATGCGTCAGGTGTGACCAAGGTGACCTGATGCCCTGCTTCAGCCAGCGCCCAAGCGGTGCCAACGCCTTTCCAATGCCCGCCTTCATCAAGAACCAATACATGCTGGCCCAAACGCGCCAACTTGCCCATGACATCAGCGACACTCCAAACATTTCCTCGATCAGAGCCAATGAGCTTTGCCACATGCGGGAGAGCCTTTTGAAAACCGGTCTCATTCGGAAATGAACCAGTTGCCATAATGATTTCATCTGCGCCAAAGGCTTTAATGTCATCTGCATCGAAATAGGTGTGGAACCGTAGGTCGACGCCAAGCCTATTCAGCTGGCGTTCGTACCAGCTAATAAGGTCGGTAATTTGAGCGCGGCGCGGCTGTAATCCAGCGAGCCTAAACTGACCACCAAGTTCACCTGAAGCCTCAATCAAGCAGACCTTGTGCCCTCGCTCGGCAGCAACGCGAGCCGCTTCAAGGCCTGCGGGTCCTCCGCCAACAACCAATACAGAGCGCGGTTCATGGACCCTCGTAAACTCTTCGTCGCCCCAAAGATATTCGTGACCTACGGCAGGGTTTATCAGGCATGAGATGTAGTAATCGCGGCCACGTCGTCCCCAGCATTGCTCATTGCAGGTTAGACAGCCGCGAATATCCTCGACGCGACCGTCTTCGACCTTCTTGACCAAATGCGGGTCAGCGATTTGCCCACGGACGATCGAAACCAAATCAGCCTGCCCCGAGCCGATGACGGTATTTGCGTTCTCTGGCGTTCGAATATTTGCCTCTGCCGTTACCTTTGCTTTTAGCCCCGCAGATTTGAGCATTTGAGCAAGGTCAGCGCCCAAATTCTCGGGAAACTGAAAGCTCGGAAGAATTTTGTAATACTCAAAATAGCTGCCTGAACCGACGGTAACGTAATCCATCAATCCCTCGGCGTCGTGCAGAGCGACAATCTTAACCATCTCATCTCGGCTCAAACAAACCTCGACCTCTTCATTGTCGTTGACCGACAACCCGATAATAAAATCGGGCCCGCATGCATCGCGAATTCTACGCATGACTTCACGTGATGCTCTCGTTCGGTTTTCAAGCGAACCGCCCCACTCGTCTTTTCGAGCGTTCGAAAATGGGGTCCAAAACTGATCCAAAAGCGAATGATAGGCGGCCCAGACTTCAACCCCGTCGAACCCTGCCTTTTGACAACGTACTGCTGCCTGCACAAAAGCTTCTATGGTCTCTTCAATTTCGATAGCAGTCATCTCATGGCTGCCATCGTTGTCATGATAGCTTGGACCGCCAGAAGGAGACCAGTTGGGGTGCCAGCTATTATCCCAGTCCCCGTGGGCACCAACGTGATAGAGCTGTTGGATCATAACCGTTCCGAACGGTTTGCAGGCGTCTGTGAGGGCGCGGAAATGCGGCACTACGCTGTCGTCGGAGTGGAGAAAATTGCCTCTCGTCAACACAGCAGCGGCATGAACGGGCATTGGCTCTACCACGATCATCGCAGCACCGCCCCGCGCGCGTTCCCGATAATATGCTATGTGCTGCTCAAAGGGCAAACCGTTGCGTGCCATATTCGTAGTGTGTGCGCCGAAAACGATACGGTTCTTGAGAACCTTAGTGCCCAATTCAAGCGGCTGAAGAATATGTTTCAATTGAGAGTACCTTTCTCTAGCCCATCGAGACCATGCACCAAGTCTGCGCTCATTCCACTGATCTCCATATGAAGTCGGAGGCGTTGGTTATAACCGCCTTCGGTATTGAGTGATTGTATCAGTGCTTCGGATTCGGATTGGCCAAGGCTTGAGGCAACAAGCACTCGGAGAAACTCTTCGCCCACATTCGGGGCATCGATCCGCTCGCCAAGCCATTTCGCGGTTTCCGCAACGAGCCGCGCAACCGGAGAAAGGACGGCCTGGGCGCAGAGATAAGCGTCGAGTTCTTGGGCATCTTGAAGAGCAAAAACTTGATTTTTCGCGCCAAATATCTCGTTTACGAGCCTTGTGTCACCCAGCGCTAGTATCGCCGAACCGCCTTTTGCGATTGTTGGAAAAGGAAGCATGATCGCGCTCGCTTCTGCTGGGGCAATCAGCTCGGCAACCTCTTCAAGCGAAGCGCCTGCCATAAATGAAATGACACGCTGCGATCCGCGAAAGTTCAACTCTTTCAAAATTCCATTGGCGTGCTCAGCGATGAGACCTAGGAAAACCACATCGCTTTGATCCACAACCCGCTGGTTGTCTGCCACTATGACATTGGCAAATTCTTCTGCCAGTGCCGAGGAGATATTCGCAGAGCGAGCTGACACTGTGATGTGATGCCCATCTCCTGCAATGCCGCGCACAACAGCACTCGCAATCGTGCCGGTACCAATTATCCCAATGCGCATGCAAGTTCCTTTCGAACGGAAATGGCTTTCACCATGGTTACCGTTATTCAAACGAAAGAAGTGAGCGTGAAGCAAGCGTCTGAAAGAGATATGGACGCTGTCAGGTATCAGCGACGGATAAACGTCAAATAGTGTGGCGTTCGACCCTCGCGGAGTGCCTTTTGCTCGTAGCGTGTTGATATCCAATCAGACCAAGGTTCACGCCAATTTTCGGGACTTTGCGCGGTCCACTCGAAACCAGCCTTCGGTACCTCTTGGAGGGTCTGACGTACATAATCCTCGATGTCGGTAGCGACGCGAAACTCAGCACCTTTGGCCATTGTGCGGTGCAGCGGCTCAAGGTGATCTTGGGTGACAAAACGGCGCCTGTGGTGGCGTTTCTTGGGCCAAGGATCTGGATAGTTCAGGAATGCCTTTTGCACAGTACCTTCTGGGATTACATCAAAAAGGTCACGTGCATCACCCGGATGCACGGCAAGATTGGTCACACCAGCCTCGCGGATTTTACCGAGCAGCATCGCGACGCCATTGATAAACGGCTCGCACCCGATGATCCCCACATCAGGATAAGTCTTCGCCATATGAACAAGATGTTCACCGCCACCAAATCCGATCTCGACCCAAAGTGGTCTCCCACCGAAAAGCCCGTCGATATCGAGAGGTTTGCGGTCAGGGTTCACATCCCAGCCAACAGCCCCTGGTGAAAGACCGTCAAGGTCATCGCGCAGGTATTCTTCCTGCGAGTCGCGCAGGGTCTTGCCACGAAGTCGGCCATAAAAATTGCGCCAAGGGGCGCCCGAGGGATGCTGGTTCTGGGTCATGGCGCGCCTTTAACAACTTCGCCCTGTCCTTGCAATGAAAGAGGGGCGAAGTTTCCCTCGCCCCTTTGTTCGTTAGATCGCCGCTTTGAGCGCCTCGACCAGATCGGTGCGTTCCCACGAGAAGCCGCCGTCGGCTTCGGGGGCGCGGCCAAAGTGGCCGTAGGCGGAGGTGCGCGCATAGATTGGACGGTTGAGGCCAAGGTGAGAGCGAATGCCGCGCGGCGTGAGGTTCATTACCTCTGCGATGGCGCGCTCAATCTTGGCGGGGTCCACATCGCTCGTGCCGAAAGTGTCAGCATAGATGGAGAGCGGTTTGGCAACGCCAATCGCATAAGAAAGTTGGATCGTGCAACGCTCGGCAAGGCCAGCGGCCACGACGTTCTTAGCAAGGTAGCGTGCCGCGTATGCCGCCGAACGGTCCACCTTGGTCGGATCTTTGCCCGAGAACGCACCGCCGC
>JAYPUF010000048.1:0-17700 GCA_038133925.1 Marivivens sp.
CCACGAGGCGCGGCTGACCGTCTTTGATCATGAGACCTGCGTAGAGCACGCCTTGATAAGGGGTGCCTTGTTCTTTCATCACCCTCATCGTGGGAATAACGATTTCATTGAGGGCTTTGGCGGCGATCTCATCCGAGAGGACGGGTGCAGGAGAATAAGCGCCCATACCGCCAGTGTTTGGACCGGTGTCGCCGTCGCCGACGCGCTTGTGATCTTGAGCTGTCCCGATGGGCAACACTGTCTCGCCGTCGACAAGGATGAAGTAGGAGGCTTCTTCGCCGTCCATGAATTCTTCGATTACGACTTCTGCACCCGCTTCGCCAAATTCGCCGCCGAACATGTCGTCGATTGCGCCAAGGGCCTCGGTCACGGTCATAGCGACGATCACCCCTTTGCCGGCAGCAAGACCGTCGGCTTTTACCACAATGGGTGCGCCTTGTTCTTGGATATATGCTTTGGCGGGAGCGCTTTCAGTGAAACGTGCATAGGCAGCGGTCGGCGCATTTGCGGCGTCGCAGATCGCCTTCGTAAATGCCTTGGACGCCTCAAGACGCGCTGCGGCGGCTGAAGGCCCGAAGACCGTGAAACCGGCGCTGCGGAGCCGATCGGCAACGCCAGCAGCCAGAGGCGCCTCTGGGCCAATAATCACGAAATCGATGGCATTCTCCGAGGCAAAACCGGCAACGACGTCGCCGTCAAGAATGTTGATATCGGCGCATTCTGCGATGTTCGCGATCCCAGCGTTGCCCGGTGCGACGATCAAGCGGTCACATTTTGGGTTTTGCTTCACAGCCCAAGCAAGTGCATGTTCGCGGCCGCCGCTGCCAAGGATCAGGATATTCATGTCTCGTGCCCTCTGGTAAATCTTGGGCCTTCCTAGAGGCAGTCGTGACAATGGGCAAGCGTGGGGTGTTGCTTCCGCGCGTTCCTTGGCGCACAAAGAGGTTATGAGTGACCTGTTTGAAGACCCCGAACCGCAAAACAACGCTGGAACCAACGCACCTGAGTTCTCGGTCTCCGAGATTAGCGGAGCTGTGAAGCGCTCTATCGAATCCGAGTTCGCGTACATTCGCGTGCGCGGTGAGGTCGGACGGGTATCCCGTCCGTCGTCGGGGCATCTTTATCTTGATCTGAAAGATGATCGTTCCGTCCTTGCCAGTGTAATTTGGAAGGGCCGTGCGCAGGCTTTGACCCACCGTCCTGAAGAAGGGATGGAGGTCATTGCGACTGGCAAGCTTACGACCTTCCCTGGCCAATCTAAGTATCAGATGATCATCGACGACATCGCGCCGGCGGGAGCAGGTGCTTTGATGGCGATGCTGGAGAAGCGCAAAGCGCTACTTCAGGCGGAAGGGCTCTTTGCTCCAGAACGCAAGAAGGCGATTCCCTATTTGCCTGAGGTTATTGGCGTCGTGACGTCTCCTTCCGGTGCTGTGATCCGCGATATTCTGCATCGCCTAAGAGATCGCTTTCCACGCAAAGTTCTGGTGTGGCCCGTTGCCGTTCAAGGGGCGAGCTGCGCCCCTCAGGTCGCCGCTGCGATCGAAGGTTTCAATGCGATGACGCCTCGCGGCGCTATGCCTCGGCCTGACCTTTTGATCGTCGCCCGAGGTGGTGGTTCGATTGAAGATCTATGGGGATTTAACGAAGAGATTGTCGCAAGAGCGGCTGCTGCTTCGAATATTCCGCTCATTTCTGCGGTGGGGCACGAAACAGATACTACACTGATAGACTTTGTGTCTGACAGGCGTGCGCCCACACCGACAGCTGCCGCTGAAATGGCCGTTCCAGTACGAATGGAGCTGATGTCTTGGACTGAAAACCAAGGTGTGCGACTGTCTAATGCGGTGACGCGTGCGATGCAGATGCGTCGCCAGCGGCTTGCGGATCTGTCCCGTGGCCTTCCCAAAGACGACGCAATTTTGGAAGGGCCGCGTCAAAAGCTTGATGTCCTCTCTGAAAAGCTTCCTGCGGCACTTCGGTCAGGGAATGCGCGGAAGGCTCTGATGCTGAGCCAGACTTCGGGCGCGCTCCGCCCTCAGGTGCTTTCGCGCCGCATTGCCGAAGAAAAGCGCGTCCTGAAAGGCCTTTCTGAGCGTTTGAAGCCTGCATTGGAACGAGCGATTTTGGATAAAGGGCGTAGGCTTGACCAAACCTCGCGCGGGCTTCGCCCTCGGGAGCTCGAGGTTCAAATTAAACGCAGTGGCGAAAAGTTTGAGACCTTGCTACGCCGTTTGAGCGACCGCGCACAGCGGCAGCAGAACGACCGCCGAACACGGCTAGAGGCCTTGGATCGTTTGCGTGAAACACTTGGGTATAAGGAAACGCTTAAGCGTGGTTATGCCGTCGTTCGTTCGGGAGATCAGATCATCACTTCAGCGCAGGCGGCAAAGGAAGCCGGATCGCTCGAGATTGAGTTTAGTGATGGTCGGTTCGCGGTCGGTGGCGCAACAACCAAAGCCAAGTCAAAGCCCAAAGAACCTGAGCAGGGGTCTTTGTTCTAAGGCGTACAGGTCAAGTCTTCTGTTGTTTCGGTGACAGTATAGAACGGAGAGCCACTGGTTACTCCGAGAAATTCTGCGGTCAGTTCTCCATCCTTGAGGTAGAAGTTCCAGCACTGGAAATAGGGGCTATGTTCATAGAAAAAACAGGTCTGCCCGTTGTTGTCGAACCAAGAACCCGTATCGCAGGATCCGTCCAGATTGGACCAAAGGATTTTGCGATCTGGTAGGTAGTGTTCAGCTCCATAGACGTCCTGATCTTTGTGGCCGAAGAGAAATGTTTTGCCTACAGTATATGCGTCGAATTCATCTCCACTCAGGAGCGACTGACCGTATGCGGCAGAAGTCAAAGCGGAACTCAGCAGGACCCACACCAACAATCTTGAAAGATGTGGGTTCATCTCTCGTTCCATTGCGCAACGCGCGGGTCCATCACATTTCGCCAACGTCGCGGCCAAAGTGCCAGCGTTGCCATCATCGGAAGCGATCGCGGCAGCATCGGGACATCGCCCAATCGTAGGAGTGGGTAGGGCGTGGACGGATGCGCATGGTGGTCAGAGTGACGAGGGGCGTTGAGCATTAGGGCCGACGAGAACCAGTGCGGTGCATTCCAACTATGATGTGGTCCGACTGGCTCGAGCTGTTCGTCAATGACTTTGCGACGTAGGCCATAGTGCTGAACGTAATCGGATAGAAGCAGCTGCATCTGCGCGTTTCCTGCCACGAGGATATACCAAAATAGCCCTGCGAAGCCGCCAATCAGAATGGCAATGGCGGCAAAGACCAAAGCCCCCAAGACATAGGCGATATATGGGTGACCCAGACGCGATTTGTTGGCTCTGTTTCGTCGCTCGGTTTCAGCCGCAAGCCCTTGTCCAAAAGAGCCTTTCCAAGCGCGCAAAGCGAAATGGTAAAAGCTCTCGCCTAGTTTAGCCGAGTTCGGATCACCGTCAGTTGCAACGTACCTGTGATGTACAAGCGGGTGAGCCGAGGCATGATGCCCAAAGAGGAGCGAAATGAACACAAGCCGACCGAGCCAATTGAGGCCACGCGTGCCCCGATGAATCAATTCATGCGCGTTCGAGTTGCTGACCTGTCCAAGGTATTGGCCCGCCGCAATAAAGAGCAAAATCTTCTCCCAGAAGGCCCAGTCACCTTTGGCAAGTGAATAGACAACAAGAGCAAGGGTGATGAAGTGGACTTGCACAAGGAAAATGGAAAGAGCGTTTGCCCATTCAAGGTCTTCTTCGGAGCCTTCGGGGCCGCTGCGGGAAAAACCTACGTCAAGCGCCATGACACCGACGGTAATCGCAAGAAGCGCAAGGACAGTAAGCCAGCCGCCAAACATTGCTGCACCCCAAAGGAACGGGATTGGTGCGAGAGAGGCGATGGCGAAAAGATACATGGAAAAAGACCTTGGTGAATTCTTATTGAATTTTATCACCCCAACACGCGCGGGGCGAGTGCTAATCCAGTTGATTACTTGGCCTTTAAAAAACTGCCACGAAGGAGTAGGTGATAGCTATCAAATACGTGAAGGGCACCGATGTCGTTTTTCAAGAAGCTTAAAGATCGTCTGACAAAGTCATCCTCCAAGATCGACCAAGGTCTAGAAAGCATCGTCGATGATGGCGGCGAGGTCGAAGAGACTGTCGAAGTCGCGCCCATTCCAGAGGTTCATGAAACGGTCCAAGACGCATCAAACGAAGAGCCTCAGACCGTGGCAGAGGTCGAAGCGCCGATCGAAGTAGTAGCGCCCGTGGTTCAGCCCGCACCTGCCGTCGAAATCCAACCCGTTTTTGAACCCGAAGTGACACCAGAGCCGACGCCCGAGCCAGAAAAGAAAGGCATATTAGGTCGTCTCTTCGGCGGCGCGGAACCTAAAAAAGCGATTGTACGGCGCACGCTTGATGACGAGATGCTTGAGCAACTCGAAGAACTTTTGATTAGCGCGGACATGGGCGTCGACACTGCTCTTCGTGTTACTGCGAATATGGCAGAAGGTCGTTTGGGTAAAAAGCTATCAGTGGATGAGATCAAGCAACTCCTTGCTGACGAAGTTACGCGGATCATGGAGCCCGTCGCGCGTCCTCTCCCGATCTACGCCAAGAAGCCACAGGTCGTATTGATCGTTGGTGTGAACGGGGCAGGCAAGACTACGACCATCGGTAAACTTGCCAGTCAATTTCGCACGGCGGGCAAAAAGGTTGTCATCGCTGCGGGAGACACCTTCCGCGCGGCTGCTGTGGAGCAGCTCCAAGTTTGGGGAGACCGTGCAGGAGTGCCGGTTTTGACCGCACCAGAGGGTTCCGATCCTGCATCGCTCGCCTTTGATGCGATGACCAAAGCCCAAGAGGATGGAGCCGATCTGTTGATGATCGATACTGCGGGACGTCTTCAGAATCGTCAGGATTTGATGGAAGAACTGTCCAAAATCGTTCGGGTCATCCGCAAAAAAGACCCCGAAGCACCGCACAACACGCTGCTCGTCCTTGATGCGACCACTGGCCAGAATGCAATCAATCAAGTGGACGTGTTTCAGAAACTTGCTGATGTTTCGGGTCTCGTTATGACCAAACTTGATGGCACGGCAAAAGGTGGTGTTCTTGTTGCTTTGGCAGACAAATTCGGGCTTCCAATCCACGCAATTGGCGTTGGCGAGCAAATCGATGATCTTGCCCCATTTGATCCCGAAGAGTTCGCAAAGGCGCTCGTTGGTCTAGAATAGTAGCTTGAACTCTGGGTCGCAGCGCGGCACAGAATGGCGAGAACGGGCGTGGCGCAATTGTTCGCGACGCCCTTTTCCTTTCTGAAAGGCCCGCGTTTTGGGTGACTACCTGATTTCTTTGGCAGGAACGCCAGAAGGTGCTCGGCTCGCAAGCATCTTGGCGTTGACCGCTGCGCTCGCACACGCACTCTTTGGCGCTCTGCAAAAAGGACGTTTCGATCCATGGCTCTCGAGAGCGGTGATTGACGCGGGTTTCTTTGTGATCACCTTGCCCGTTGTGCTCTTCCTTGTTCCAATGCCGGGATTGACCGATTTTGTCATTCTGGTTGGCGCGGCAGTCATCCATCTGATTTACAAAATCACGATGGCGCGCGCCTACGAAAAGGCCGCCTACACAGTTGTTTACCCGGTCGTGCGCGGCACAGGGCCGCTTGTCACCGTTGCAGCGGCTTCGATCTTTTTCCATGAGCACTTCACTTGGGTTCAGTGGGTCGGTGTGGCCTGCCTTTCGGGTGGCATTATGCTCCTAGCACTTCGGAACTTGAGCGAAGAAAAGATTGCGAGACAGGCGCTTAAGATTGGTTTGATCTGGGCGCTTGCCTGCGGGTTCATGGTCGCCGTTTACACCACTTATGACGCTTGGGGCATTCGCGTCGCAGAGAACGCGTTTACATTTCTTGCGTGGTTCTTCTTTCTATCGTCGTTTGATTTCCCGATCCTTGCCCTCTGGCGGCACCGCAGCAACCCTCTTGGGGTTGGATTTGCGCCACTTGCTTGGCGAGGCCTTAGCGGCGCCTTCCTTGGCTGGATCAGCTTTGGCGGCGTGATGCTTGCGACCCGTCTCGACAAAGTCGGTGAGGCAGCTGTCTTGCGCGAGACCTCAACCGTGTTTGCGGCATTGATCGGTTGGTTCATCTTGGGTGAAAAAGTCGGGCCACGTCGGCTCTTTCTTATGAGCCTGATTGCTATTGGCGCTGTGATCGTGGAATTAGGGGGCTGAAGGAGAACTCGATGACGCAAAAACCTATCAACCCGATCCTAAAGCAAGTCCTTGAGCTTGGCCCAACGGTCGCGTTCTTCGTGCTTTACCTCAAGATCAAAGAAAAGAGCTTTGTCTTTGCTGGGACCGAGTATTCTGGTTTCATCGTCGCAACGATCATCTTTGTGCCTGTGTTCTTGGCTGCTATGGGCGCACTCTGGGCTTTGACGGGAAAGCTCAGCCGAATGCAGATTTTCACTGCGTTTATGGTCATCTTCTTTGGTGGGTTGACCGCGTGGTTCAACGACAAAACGTTTTTCATGATGAAGACGACCATCGTCTATGGGCTCTTCACCGTACTTCTTGGGATAGGTCTACTGCGCGGACGCAGTTACCTTAAGTATGTTATGGAAGAGTTTCTCCCTATGCAGGACGAGGGTTGGATGAAACTCACCCAGCGTGTCACGGTTCTTTTCGCCGCGCTGGCGATTGGTAACGAGATCGTCTGGCGCACCATGAGTGAAGCCACGTGGGTCACGATCGAGACCTTTGCGTTCCCTGCCGTGACCTTTGTGTTCCTTTGGAGCCAGATTGTCATGCTTCAGAAATATCTGATCGAGCAACCCGAATAAAACGGGGTCAAAGCCCCGCTTGTCGTTACTTCTTGCCTTTAAATAAAAGGTCCATTTGGTCTTTGCTATAGCTCGCCTGACGAGCGTCTGCATTTACGGCAAGACCCTTTTCCACGGTGGGACGCGCAAACATCGTATCGAGCCAACGTTTGACGTTCGGGATGTTGGTGATGTTTTGCTGTTGGCCTTCCCAGCCTTTGACCCAAGGGAAAATCGCGAAGTCAGCGAGGGTAATTTCGTCTCCGCAAACAAAAGCTTTGCCTTCAAGCTGGCGGTCGAGGACGCCGTAGAGGCGGCCGACTTCGTTCCGATAGCGGTCTTGGGCATAGGGTAGAACTTGTGGTGGTTCCATCATCGGCGCATACTTGAGAAAGTGGTGCGCCTGACCCGCCATCGGACCGACGCCGCCCATTTGCCACATGAGCCATTGTTCAATGTCAACGCGCTCGCGCTCGTTTGTACCATAGAATTGACCCGTTTTCCGGCCAAGGTATTGCAAGATCGCACCCGACTCAAAGATCGAGATCGGTTCCCCGTCAGGACCGTCGTGGTCGATAATTGCGGGCATCCTGTTGTTCGGTGCGATTTTGAGGAAGTCAGGCTTGAATTGATCTCCAGCGCCGATGTTAATGAGGTGAACGTTGTAGGGCAGGCCCATTTCTTCGAGCGCGATTGTAATCTTATGGCCGTTCGGGGTCGGCCAGAAATAAAGGTCGATCGGGGTGGACATGTGTCTCTCCTTTTGCTTGCCGCTACCATGCCCCAAGGGTCGCCAGAGGCAAGGGCTTTTCCTTGACCATCCCAAATCCAGGGGGTATTTCGACGCTGTGGCGATTTGAACCGGATTGCGGGCCACGTTAAATATGCCGCTAAAAGGGGAGAGGGTGAGCCTCGATACCTTTACCGGTGTCGAGGCTTTTTTGTCGTAAGGGAATTGGACAATGTCAAATTGGAGCAAACGTACCCGTGCCGTTCATTCGGGCGTCCGTCGCAGCAAGTATAACGAGCTGAGCGAAGCGATGTTCCTTACACAAGGCTTTGTCTACGACACCGCCGAGCAAGCCGAAGCCCGTTTCGTCAAACTTGGCGAAGATGAGTTCATTTATGCCCGTTACGGCAACCCGACCGTTGCAATGCTCGAAGACCGCCTCGCTGATCTCGAAGGCGTAGAGTCTGGCTTTGCCACGGCATCTGGTATGGCTGCCGTGAATGGTGCATTGATGGCGCTGCTCAAGGCTGGTGATCACGTCGTTTCTTCGCGCGCGCTGTTTGGGTCTTGCCTTTATATTCTTGAGGACGTGCTGGCGCGTTTTGGCGTCGAAATCACGCTTGTTGACGGTCGTGATCTTGATGCATGGAAGTCAGCGATCCGCCCAGATACGCGTCTCGTCTTTCTTGAAAGTATCTCCAATCCAACGCTTGAGGTCATCGACCTCAAGGCGGTCTGTGACATTGCTCATGCAAATGGTGCACTCGTCGTCTGCGACAATGCAATGGCGACACCTGTTTACAGCTATGCGGCAGATGCGGGCGCCGACCTCATCGTCTATTCGACGACCAAGCACGTGGACGGGCAGGGGCGTTGTCTGGGTGGAATTATTCTTGGCAAGCGCGAACTCGTGCGCGGACCTGTTGAGGCCTATCTCAAGCATACCGGCGGTGCAATGAGCCCGTTTAACGCTTGGGTCATGCTCAAGTCGCTCGACACCATTGATTTGCGCGTCCGTGCTCAGACTGCGACGGTGCTCAAACTGGTTGATGCTTTGCAAGACCATCCGAAGCTTTCGCGTGTTGTCTATCCGGGCCATGCCTCGCATCCTCAGTATGAGCTGGCAAGCCGTCAGGCAGAGGCCGCAGGCACTGTTTTTGCGATCGAGGTGAAGGGGGGGCGTGAGGCGTGCTTCAAATTTCTCAATGCTCTCGAGATTTTCACGATCTCGAACAACTTTGCGGACAGCAAGTCGATCGTGACCCATCCTGCAACGACAACGCACCAGCGTCTGCCTCAGGAGCAGAAAGACACATTGGGTATCACACAGGGGCTTGTACGTGTATCCTGTGGTCTTGAGGATTCAGAAGACCTGCTTCAGGATCTTCTTAAGGCGCTTGATGTCGCGTAGAGGATAGTAATGAGTGATCCAAGTGACGGTTTGAGGCGTATACCCTTCGCATTCGTTGAAAAACTGTCGCGTGGGCTCGATATAAAGGGTGCCACTGATGAGCAGGGGGACCCGCACATGAACCTTCACTCGCCCGATCTTGAACGGTTTCCCAGTCGTGAAGAAGCTGAGGCCGCGCTTGCGGTTCTCCGGCGCTGGGCATCCGATGTTACGCCCGAGGAAATTGCGACGCTCGACCCTCTGGTTGGGCGTCTGATACCTGGACAGGAAGTCAGCAATTATCCCGCTCTTGCGCGCGCATACCCTGAAGATTTTCAGGTCGATGACGCCTACAAAGCGTCGATGCCTGATCTTCAAAATGGTCCGTCGAGCCTCATCCGTGGGGCCAAGGCGAATATTCAGCACGTCGGAATTAGCAACTTTCGTCTCCCGATCCGCTTTCGTACGCGGAACGGGTCGGAGCTTGCCCTCGAAACTTCTGTCACCGGCACCGTCAGCCTTGAAGCAGAGAAGAAGGGTATCAACATGTCGCGCATCATGCGCACCTTTTACAAGCACTCCGAAAAGGAGTTCTCGTTCGAGGTGATCAGCGCTGCATTGGATGATTACAAAACTGACCTTGATAGCTTTGACGCCCGAATTCAAATGCGGTTCCGTTTTCCGCTTTTGGTAAAATCACTGCGTTCGGGACTTGAAGGGTATCAGTATTATGACTTCGCACTCGAACTGGTCGAAGTAGCAGGGGTGCGCAAGCGCATCATGCATCTCGATTATGTCTATTCGTCGACCTGCCCCTGTTCGCTCGAACTTTCCGAACATGCGCGCCAATTCCGAGGCCAACTCGCCACGCCGCATAGCCAGCGTTCGGTTGCTCGGATTTCGATTGAGCTTGAGCCAATGGGCAAAGTCATGTGGTTTGAAGACTTGATTGATCTCGCTCGTGCAGCTGTCGCAACTGAGACGCAGGTTATGGTGAAGCGCGAGGACGAGCAGGCTTTTGCGGAACTTAATGCCGCAAACCCGATCTTTGTGGAGGATGCGGCGCGTCTCTTCTGTGAGCAACTCCAGAAAGACGAGCGTATCGGCGATTTTCGCGTTATTGCGAGCCACCAAGAGAGCCTTCACAGTCATGACGCGGTAAGTGTCCTGACCGAGGGCAAAACCTTTGCTTCAGAAAGCCTTGATCCTCGTCTATTCTCGACACTGTTCCACGTCGGCTAAGCAATGCAGTCAGGTCAAAGCGGGCTTGCCTGAAAAAGGCAGCTTGCTCGGACTGTTTGTGCTAACCTGAAGCTATGGGAGGAAACCAGTCAAACCAGACAAAGGTTTCCAAAATGGCACTTACATCTGTCCAAATTCACTTTTTACCGACCAGCCTGCGTGATCAAATCGACCATTTCTTCTCGTCTCTCGGGCAGGGAATGAACGCGTATATGGAACGTCGTAGCCATATGAGTGAGATTATTGCCCTGAATGAAATGACCGATCAGGAACTTGCTAAATTGGGTATCACGCGTGATGAGATCCCGCGTTATGTCTTTCGGGATATCTTTTACATCTAGCGGATTCGCGCGGAATAATGCGCCGAGCCCAAGGCTTTGAGCGGCTCTGACTTGACAGGCTGGCGTGCGCGGTCCAACCCTGCGCGCATGCTTGACCTTCGCCCAGTTGGATATGTCACCGGACTTTTGATTGCCGTTCTTGGCCTCGCCATGATCGCGCCCCTCGCCTTTGATTTTTTCGAGGGCGATCCAGAGTGGGAGACATTCTTCCAAAGTTCCATCCTGACTACGACCGCAGGTGTCTTGCTTGCGCTTGCCTGTCAGAATGGAACCAAGTCTGGGATCAACGTTCGACTTAGCTTTGTGCTCACAACCGTTGTATGGATTGCGCTTCCTGCGTTTGGTGCCATTCCCTTTATGATCGGAGAGACGAACCTTTCACTTGTGGATGCGATGTTCGAAGCCATGTCGGGTATGACGACCACCGGCGCGACTGCGATATCCGGCTTGGAAACGCACTCATACGGTATTCACCTTTGGCGTGGCATTTTGCAGTGGCTTGGCGGCCTAGGCGTCGTCATCGTCGCAATGATCTTCTTGCCCGTAATGAAAGTTGGCGGGATGCAGTTCTTTCATTCAGAGGGCTTTGACACCTTTGGAAAGTCGCTGCCGCGCGCACTCGATATCGCAAAGGGCCTTCTTTGGATTTACGTTATTCTCACAGTGATTTGTGCAATTTCATATGTGGGCGCGGGAATGGGCGTGACCGATGCGATCGTGCATTCCTTTACCACCATTGCGACTGGCGGTTTTTCTACAACCGATGCTTCGTTCGCGGCCTTCCCTGGTGCGCCGCAATATGTCAGCATTGTCTTTATGCTCTTGGCAGGATTGCCTTTCTTGCGCTTCCTTCAGCTTATCCAAGGCGACCCAGAGCCGCTCTGGCGAGATAGCCAAATTCGTACCTATCTGACGTGGACAGTCTACGCTCTCCTGCTGATCGTCGTGTTCCGAATGACAGTCGAAGGGGAGTTTTCCGAGGAACTTTTCCGTTCGACATTTTTCAACGTCGTCTCGATCTTCTCCGGGACCGGTTACGGCGATGGAGACGTTCTCGCTTGGGGACCCTTTCCGTTTGCGATCCTTTTCGCGGTCGGCGCGATCGGGGCTTGTTCAGGCTCGACTGGATGTTCGCTCAAGGTTTTCCGTTATCAAATCCTGCTTCAGGCGATTTCGGCTCAGATTGCAAAGATGTATAGCCCGAACCGTGTCGTCTCGGTCAAGTTTGAAGGTCGTGTCGTGACGCCTGAAGTTATCAGCTCGATCATGCTGTTGTTCACCTGCTTTATCCTATCGTTTGGTGTTTTGATCGTGTTGATTGGGATGACGGGGGTGAGCTTTATGGGGGCGGTTACGGCAGCTTGGACTTCGATTTTCAACATTGGTCCTGTCTTTGGCGGTGAAGTCGGCCCTTCCGGCGCAGTCAATGCTTATCCCGACCCTGCAAAGTGGTTCATGATCCTTGGTATGCTGCTGGGGCGTCTCGAAATCGTTTCGGTTTTTGTGTTGTTTCTGCCGCGTTTTTGGCGGTCTTGATCAAACAAAAATGGCGCGGCAATCGCCGCGCCATTTTCGATTTTAATCTTTTCCCGTGATTACCAGCAGCTGACGAGCACCGTCATATCCGAGGCCGCATTCGTAAGCGTCTCTGGCGGCATATAGGTCATTGTGTCAGTAATCGTGAGGGAAATGCCTGCAGTCCCGAGCGATGCAACGATCGCATCAGAGTCGACCGCAAAGCCAACTTCAGCCGGAAGAATTTTTCCGTCTTGTGCTCGCGGGATCAACATACCCAGAACCGCGCCACCATTGTCAAAGATCGGACCGCCTGCATCGCCAGTCTCGGCTTTGATGTCCAAGCGCTTCAGTTCTTCTTCACCATTGAGGCCACGCATATCGGCAAGAACGCCAAACGTGAGAGTCGGCGTGGGGAGTACCCCACCATAGCTAAAGCCTGCGACGGCGACTTCGGACTGAAGGCGCGGGACTGCGCTTTGGAATTGTGCGATACCCATCGGCGCAAGTGGATCGCGGGACTTGAGCACCGCGATGCCAAGCGCATCGTCACGGTGGATCACATCCGCTTCATGATCTTTTTGGATCGTGATGCGTTCACAACCCTCTACTGCTGCTGCGGTTGTCAGAACCGTGCCAGATTGATCAACAAAGAAACCCGAGTAGGAAACCTTGGGCTGACGCACTGCAAGCCCAGAAATCAGGTCGATCGACTGGTCTTCATCAAGAGACGCAACGGCGGGATCAAGTGTGCCGTCGATCCGTGCAAATGACGCCTTCATCTCTTCGAGAATGCGGGTGCGGCGTTCTTCGTCGCCATTCGGCCAAATTAGAGAAAAGCCTTTGATCTCACCGTCGGCGAGCGTTGCGAAGGTGTAGGAGTGGATTTCGCTTCCCATGCCTTCGATTTCAAAGCTGTCCTTGCCCCGAGAACGCGGGCCTTCGACGGGAATGATCTCTAGGGTTTGCAGGATTTCATAGAGGCCGGCAAAACGATCCTGATCCCCTGGTTGCGAGATGAGAACAACACGCGCTCCGAGGTCGCCCTTGGATTTATACTTTGCAAAGGGAGGCTCGTATTCGTCAAACTCCACAACACCGCTTGGAATTTTTATCTCGATCCCCGCAGCGTCGTCTCGCACGATGGTCAAATTCATACCCTCAAGGACGGCATTGAACTGACGTGCAAGTTCGGCGCGTTGGCGGGTGGTCAGAATTCCGGTTGCCTCAAAGCCGTTTGCGGCTTGCCATTCGCCCATCGAACCGCGCGTGCCACGTCCGAACGATCCATCAATGGCGGCCGAGTAGAAGCCTGCCCATTGGAGCATCATTTGAAGTTCCATCTTCTCTTCGCGAGAGAGCAATGCTTCGGAGGCCTGCGCTTCACGGAGCGTTTCATCTGGTTCGGGTTGCGGCTCGGGTGTAGCTTCTACAATCGGTTCGTCTAGCGCCTCGGGTGCTGCTTCAAGGATAGCCTCTGGGGCGGGTTCATCAGTTGCCGCGCTCAGAACTGACGCTGGCAGAGCTTGCACCGTGTTTGCAGCGCCAGCACCGATTGGCCAGAACTGCTGACCATAGCGCGAGCCGTCTGCAATAAACGCATCGTTCGGGATCATCCCCGAACGGCGCAGATCGCGGCGCAATGCTTCTGCGTCTTCGCGGCTGTAGGGGCCAAGCGTAATCACATACCAGCCCGACCCCATGTAAAAGCCGTTTACGTCTTCAAGGTTTGTCGCATAGCCACGGATGGCATTCTGGGCCGCGCTGAGCGTCGGTTGCGCTTCAACTTGCACCCAACCGATGTCCTCACCAGTTATTTGTGCTGCAGCGGGAAGTGCGGAAAGCACCGCAAAAACAACACTAGCAAATCGCATATTTTGTTTCTTCATGAGTAATCTTTTGATCTTTACGGTTTTATTTGGGTGACCCTAGCAGATGAGACAGGTTGCGCAGCATCAAATTGAACGAATTTGTGCTTTTCTGGACCAATCCGACCAATTGACCACAGCTTGCCCGCGGCCTAGTAAGGCGCGGAATGAACATGAGGGTCGAAAATGGCAGAAAAACCGCGTTCTTTTCAGGAAATTATCCTGAGGCTCCAGAACTACTGGGCGGCTAAGGGCTGCGCAGTTCTGCAACCCTATGACATGGAAGTGGGTGCGGGCACGTTCCACCCAGCCACGACGCTGCGTTCGCTTGGGAGCCGTGCTTGGGCTGCGGCCTATGTTCAGCCGTCGCGCCGTCCGACTGATGGTCGCTATGGTGAGAACCCGAACCGTCTCCAGCATTATTATCAGTATCAGGTTCTGATCAAGCCAAGCCCGCCTGATCTTCAGGATCTCTACCTCGGTTCCCTCGAAGCCATTGGTATTGATGCTTCGCTTCATGACATCCGCTTCGTTGAAGACGACTGGGAAAGCCCGACTCTTGGCGCTTGGGGCCTTGGTTGGGAGGTTTGGTGTGATGGGATGGAAGTCTCTCAGTTTACCTATTTCCAACAGGTCGGCGGTCACGACTGCAAACCGGTGTCGGGCGAACTAACCTATGGTCTTGAGCGCCTTGCCATGTATGTTCTTGGCGTCGATCACGTTATGGATATGCCGTTCAATGATCCGCAGTCGCCGATTGCCTTGAAATACGGCGACATTTTCCGCCAGACGGAGGAAGAATATTCGCGTCACAACTTTGATGGCGCGACCACAGATATGCTGCTCCAGCACTTCCAAGATGCAGAAGCCGAGTGCCAGCGCCTTCTTGATATGCCTGCGGATGACCCCAAGACAGGCAAGCGTATCATCCTTGCACACCCAGCATATGACCAATGCATCAAGGCATCGCACCTCTTTAACCTCTTGGATGCGCGCGGCGTGATTTCGGTCACCGAGCGTCAGGCTTACATTGGCCGCGTGCGCGCACTGGCCAAACTATGTGCAGATGCTTTCGTTCAGACCGAAGCTGGCGGGTTCGCCGCATGAAACTCAAAATTCTCCTTTCGAGCATCGTCATGATTGCAGTCGCCGCTGGTGCGCTTCTCTATTACCTTCAGGTCTACGCCTACTATGAAGAAGTCAGCGCCGAGGTTTCCTCGGTTGAATTGACGTCAATACACACGGGCGCTCCTGAAGAAATTCTGTTCGAGAACTTCAATGCAATCGACTCTGACAGCTCGCCGATCCGATATCGCGCATGCTTCACAACGCCTGTGAGCTATGGCTCGCTGACCGATAATTATGTGATCTACGAGAACGCCGAGCCATTGGTGGCACCCAGCTGGTTCAACTGCTTTGACGCCAAGGAAATCGGCGCGGCGCTCGAAACGGGCGAGGCTGTCGCCTTCCTCGGCACCGAAAACGTATCTTATGGCATCGACCGTATTGTCGCTGTCATGCCGGACGGCCGAGGCTTTGTCTGGCACCAGATCAACCATTGCGGCGAAGTCGTATTTGACGGCGACAAAGCCCCCGAGGACTGCCCCGTTCCGCCGGAAGGAATTAACTGATGCCTAATCTTCTCATCGAACTCTTCTCCGAGGAAATTCCCGCCCGCATGCAGGGCAAGGCCGCTGATGATCTGCGCAAGTTGGTGACCGATGGTCTGGTCGAGGCTGGTCTGACCTATGAGGGCGCGGCAGCCTTCTCGACTCCGCGTCGTCTTGCGCTGTCGATCGAGAACCTCACCGCCGAGAGCAAACCCGTGCGCGAAGAGCGCAAAGGCCCTCGCACGGATGCGCCCGCACAGGCAATTGAAGGTTTCCTTCGCTCGACGGGTCTTTCGGTTGATCAACTCGAAGCCCGCGACGAGAAAAAGGGACAGGTTTATTACGCAGTGATCGAAAAGCCGGGTCGCAAGGCCGCTGAGATCATTGCCGAAGTGCTTGAGAACGCGATCCGCAACTTCCCGTGGCCAAAATCCATGCGCTGGGGGTCGGGTTCGCTCAAGTGGGTGCGCCCACTACATTCGATTATCTGCCTTCTGTCGGACGAGGGCGGCTCCGAAGTTGTTCCGCTTGATATTGACGGGATCACCTCTGGCAAATCGACCAAAGGGCACCGCTTTATGGCGCCTGCGGCCTTCGACGTGAACGGCTTTGACGATTACGAGGCCAAGCTCAAGCGCGCCAAGGTGATCCTGCGCGCTGACGACCGTGCCGAAACGATCTGGAATGAGGCAACCAATATGGCCTTTGCCCAAGGGCTCGAAATCGTCGAGGATCGGGGCCTTCTGGACGAGGTTGCGGGGCTTGTTGAATGGCCCGTTGTCCTCATGGGGCCGATTGGCGAGGCCTTCCTTGGTTTGCCGCCCGAGGTGCTCCAAACCTCGATGAAAGAGCACCAGAAGTTCTTCTCGGTCAAAAACCCGAAAACGGGCCGAATTGAGAAGTTTGTGACCGTTGCCAACATCGAAACCAAAGACAACGGCGAGACGATCCTTAAGGGCAACCTCAAGGTTCTCTCTGCGCGTCTCTCGGATGCCAAGTTCTTCTACGAGAACGACCTTCGCGAAGCCAAGGCAGGCATGGGGAAATGGCTAAGCGGGCTAGAGGTTGTGACCTTCCACAACAAGCTTGGCAGCCAAAAGGCGCGTATCGACCGCATCGCAGCGCTCGCGCGTGAGATTGCGCCTGCTGTCGGTGCCGATGCGGACAAAGCATTCGAGGCGGCCCAGATCGCCAAGGCTGACCTGCGCTCTGAAATGGTTGGGGAATTCCCCGAGCTTCAGGGTCTCATGGGGATGTATTACGCCACCGCTGCGGGTCGCACTGCGGATGTTGCCGCTGCTTGCCGCGACCACTATTCGCCGCTTGGTCCGTCCGATGACGTTCCGACCGCACCCGTTTCGGTTGCCGTGGCTCTGGCCGACAAGATCGACACACTCACGGGGTTCTGGGCCATCGACGAAAAGCCGACCGGCTCCAAAGATCCCTTCGCTCTCCGCCGCGCTGCGCTGGGCGTTATCCGCTTGGTGCTTGAGAATAACCTGACGCTCCCGTTGGATGCTGTCTTCGCGAGCGCGAATAAGGATGCAGATGGTGAAAACCTCCTCGCCTTCTTCCACGACCGCCTCAAGGTCTTCCTTAAGGACAAAGGCGTGCGTCATGACGTGATCGACGCCTGCATCGCGATGGAGGGGAACGACGATCTGTCGCTCTTGGTCAAGCGGGCAGGGGCTCTGTCTGCGTTTATGGCGACCGAGGACGGTGAGAACCTGATCCAAGGTTTCAAGCGGGCGAACAACATCCTGTCGCAGGCCGAGGCCAAAGACGGGGTCGAGTACTCGTTCGGAGCGGATGTGAAATTCGCCGAAAGCGACGAGGAAAAGGCGCTCTTTTCCGCTCTGGATACTGCCGAAGCGGCGATCACACCTGCGATGTCGTCGCAGGACTTTGCAGCGGCGATGACCGCGATGGCTGCGCTTCGCGCTCCAATCGACGCGTTCTTTACGGCCGTTCAGGTGAATGCGGAGAACGAGATTATCCGCCGCAATCGCCTCAATCTTCTGTCCCGTATCCGCACGACATGTCTGGCTGTTGCGGACCTGACGCGGATTGAAGGCTAAATAAACTGTTACCTTCCCCTTGCTGCGAATCGAACTTGCTCTAAAGTGCATCGCAGCAAGGAGATGCCGCAGTGCAGCAAGATAAAGTTTTTCAGCCGGTTACACTG
>JAYPUF010000049.1:0-4555 GCA_038133925.1 Marivivens sp.
GCCCAAGCCCGCGCCCACGGCGTCACCGCCTGTTTCATGGCCAAACCGATCGAAGCCTATGCGGGTTCTGGGATGCACTTCCACGTGAGCCTCTGCGATAAGAACGGCAAAAACGTCTTTATCGAAGAGACCGAAGGCGACTGGAACGACCTTATCCGCCACGCCATCGGCGGGATGAGCACCACAATGGCCGAAGCGATGCTCGTCTTTGCACCCCATGCCAACAGCTGGCGGCGCTTTTCCAACCAGAGCTATGCTCCCGTCTCCCCGACATGGGGCGTCAACAACCGTTCAGTTGCGCTTCGCATTCCCGCAGGTTCGATCAAAGCCCGCCGGATCGAACACCGCCCCGCTGGCGTCGATGCCAACCCCTATCTTGTCGGCGCGACCGTCCTTGCCGCGCTCCGCCACGGGATCGAGAACCGCATCGACCCCGGCCCCGAAACCACGGGCAACGGCTATGACGACACGGGCGAGCACAATTTCCCAACCGACTGGCACGAGGCAATCCGCGCCGCGCAGAAAAGCACCTTCCTCAAGGGTGCCTTGGGCGAGGACATGCACCGCACCTTTACCGCGATCAAAGCGGCGGAATACGCGCGCGTGGCCCGAACAGTCGCCGATGTCGACTTTGATCTCTATTTGCATACAGTTTAAGGGGCACTGCCCCTTGACCATCGCTCCCGAAAGACAGACCTATGGGCCAACTCTCTGACAAAGGCCCACGTCATGTCTCTTACGCGCGAAACCGTCCTCGACGTTCTTAAATCGATCCCTTCGCCTGCGGGCGGGGACCTCTCGGGTCAGGCCCGTGCTGTAACCGTCGACGGCGACACAGTGCGCTTTGTGCTGGAAATTGACCCTGCGATGGCGGATGCAATGACCGCAGCCAAGACCCAAGCCGAAGCCAAGATCAAAGCGCTTGGCGCGGCCTCTGTGTCTGTTGTCATGACCGCGCACTCCACGCCCAAGGCCCCCGATCTCAAACCCGCAGCGCGCCCAAAACCCGCAGGCCCCGAGCGCGTCCCTGGCGTGAAGAAGATCATCGCGATTGCCTCAGGCAAAGGCGGCGTCGGCAAATCCACCGTCTCGGCAAACCTCGCTGCGGCTCTCGCGCTTGAAGGTAAGAAAGTCGGCCTTCTCGACGCTGACGTCTACGGCCCCTCGCAGCACCGTATGTTCAACATCACCAAACGCCCCGCAACTGGCGACGGCAAGATGATCATCCCAGTGTCGAACCACGGCGTGACCCTTATGTCGATGGGCATGATGACCAAGGACGGCGAAGCGGTCGTCTGGCGCGGCCCGATGCTCATGGGTGCCCTGCAACAGATGCTGTTCCAAGTGGAATGGGGCGAGCTTGATGCCCTAATCGTCGACCTTCCCCCCGGAACAGGTGACGTTCAGATGACCCTTGCGCAAAAAACCATTGTAGACGGCGCAATCGTGGTCTCGACCCCGCAAGACATCGCGCTTCTCGACGCTCGTAAAGGCATCGACATGTTCCGCAAGTTCAATGTCCCGCTCTTTGGTCTGATCGAGAATATGTCCGTGCACATCTGTTCGAACTGTGGCCATGCCGAGCATATCTTCGGACATGGCGGAGTCGCAGCCGAAGCCGAAGCCCTCGGCACGCCACTTCTTGCCGAAATCCCGCTGCACATCGACATCCGCACCACGTCTGACGCAGGTGCCCCCGTAGTTGTCGCCAAGCCCGACAGCCCGCAAGCCCAGAGCTTCCGTCAACTCGCCCAGCGCTTCATCCAAGGCGGCATCGTCTGATTGGCGATGCTTCGCCCACTGATTCTGGGTGAAGCGTAAAGGCACTTGCAACATCCCGTAATGAGACGGCAAACTTGCGCCCATGACCAAAGCAGCGCAAACCAGACCAATGCTCACAAGCGGTAACGGCAGAAATGCAGTTTGACCGCGTTGCGATTTTGGACTGGTCCGCGGCTGGGAAACCCAAAACCGGCAAGGATTCTATTTGGCTTTGCGTCACTGACGAAAACGGCGCGCATGCTGACAACATCCCAACAAGGCTCGAGGCTGAAAGCGCGATTTCCCAATTGATCGAAGACAGTTTGAACACGGGAAAGCGTCTCTTGCTTGGCGTGGATTTCGCGCTTTCCGCGCCCAAGGGTTTCACGGATCGGCTGACAGGAACGTCAAACCCATTTGCGTTTTGGTCCTATCTGCGCGCGCGGATCATTGAAGGCCCCAACAACTACACGAACTACCGCGAAGTTGCCGCAGAGATGAACGCAAGCTTTGACGGGGATGGTCCCTTTTGGGGGAACACGACCAAGCAGAACATCCAAGGCCTACCCCGCACCAAGCCCCCTCTTCCCAAGGGAATAGAGACCTACCGCCGTACCGAGGTGGTGGCTCGTCACGAAGGCGCCATGCCCAAAACGCTCTGGCAACTTGCGGGCGCAGGCGCGGTTGGCGCCCAGTCACTTACGGGAATTGCGATGCTTGCGCGGCTCAAGGCCGTGCACCCGAAAATCAAAGTTTGGCCGTTTGAAATACCCGATCAGATCACGCTCGCTGAAGTTTACCCAAGCCTGATCGCAAGCGAAGTCCGCGCCGCCACGACCAAAGATTGCGTCCCTGACCAAGTCCAAGTGACCCTTTTGTCAAAGGCGCTTTATACCATTTCTAATTGCAACAAACTTGGCCCACTTCTAAGCAACGCCCCTGAAGACGGCGCAATTTTGGGTTCAGGCCAAGGCAAAATCCTCCAAGCGGCAATGCCGCAGGCCCCAAAACCTGCCCCTGTCCCAAGTTCGAAAAAGGTTTCCCTTTCAGACCTTTCCACGGCGTTTGCCTCTCTTGGCTTTGCGCCCCATAGGATCGAAAAAACACCTGTGTCCAAGCTGATTGGGCACGTTCTTGCGCAAGACCTAAAACTTGGGGCCCTTCGGATCGCGGCCAAATCGCGCGTACGGCCCAACGCGCTCCCTGCAATTGTTGAGTCGGGCATACTTCATGCTCAGACATATGCCCCAGTGCGTGTCTGCCTCGTCGGTGACGATAATGCCCTCGCCCAGCATATGCTGACCAAACATCACGCAACGGTTAGCCCTCCGGCAACGCTTCCAAAGACAGCGAGCCGGATCAAAGCACGACTGACGGCTCTCGCGATCGAACATGATTTTCTTGTGTGTGCCGATACCTCGGATCAACCGAGCCTGCTCGACCTTCTCAGCGATGCGACGGCCACCGAGATGAGTTTCTCAAATAACCAGCTTTCGCCGTTCAAGATTATCCAATGGCGCAATACGCCGATCCTGATTGTTCCCGAGCAAAGTTACACAGATCCACTTTTCCTTGGGCTGGTCATTGCTCCGTTTACTCGGATTATCGGCGGGGAGAATTACGCGCCCATATCCGAGCAGAGGCGCGTCTCAAGAGCACTTCGAACTGGCCTCACATACGGCACGTTATGCGACGGCCACTTTCAGCCCATTGTACAAATGCCGCCCGAAGCAGCACTCGCAAACGCAACCCATGTAGCCGAGCTCGTCAAAGACACTGACACAGCGCTGACCTACGCCTTAAGCGACCTAGGCCTCGGCTGATCTCAGCTTTCGCATCCATGTAGGCGCTTGTAACGGAGCGAGCTAAACAAAGACGCACCAATAAGCCCCGCACCGATAAGTCCCGTCACAACTTCGGGCACATGGATGTGCACATGTGCAAACATGATCAGCGAAAGAACAAGGATCGAATAAAAGGCACCGTGCTCAAGAAAACGGTATTCCGTCAATGTCCCTCGATCGACAAGAAGGATCGTCATTGAACGCACGAACATCGCACCGATCCCAAGACCGATCGCAATGACATATAGGTTCTGGGTAAGAGCAAACGCACCGATCACGCCATCAAAGCTAAAAGACGCATCAAGGACTTCGAGATAGAGAAAACCGCTCAGGCCGACTTGCGCGGTCGCCTTTTTCGCATCACCCTCAAGATAGTCGCTGACCACATCCACAACGAGGAATGTCAAAAGTCCCCAGACCGAGGCGGTCAAAAAGGTAAAGGCCTCTCGCCCTTCAAACAGTCCAGCAACGAGAGCAACAACACCTAGCACGACAGCAACGGTAAGAAACTTTGCACCGGACACACGCGATACAACTCGCTCGATCCCACCAAGCCAATGCACATGTTTTTCGTCGTCACAAAAGAAATCAAGGGCGACCATCATAAGGAACGTGCCACCAAAGGCGCTAATGGAAAGCCCTGCCCCTTCGATAATCTCGGCGTATTTATGTGGGTCTTTTGACGCGAGAGAAAGCGCCTGAAGTGGCCCCATATCCGCGGCCACCACGACAATGGCCAGAGGGAACACGATCCGCATCCCAAAAACTGCGATCAAAATACCCCATGTTAGAAACCTATGCTGCCATTCCGGCGTCATCGTGCGGAGCTTGTTGGCATTGACGATCGCGTTGTCGAAAGAGAGCGAGATTTCCAGCACGGCCAAAACACAAGCAATAAAGAGGATGTTAAGCATCCCTCCGACGGTCCCGTAGGTTTCCCAACCAAGCCA
>JAYPUF010000049.1:4655-17471 GCA_038133925.1 Marivivens sp.
TAAAGAGGATGTTAAGCATCCCTCCGACGGTCCCGTAGGTTTCCCAACCAAGCCAAGCACTAAGCGCAAGACCGATAACCGTGAATGCAATTGCATATGTGAAATAGCTGGCAACTGATTTTGTGCCAGAGTTCGCAGTCATAATATCCTCCTGGCAAAATGCGACGCGGCCACGCTCCTCTTGCATGGCCGAAAATGCAAAAAGCGGCCCCAAAGGACCGCCATTGTATCTTATTTGGATTCGAGAGCTTCGATCCGCGCCTTGAGCGCTTCGTTCTCCTCGCGAGCCTTCTGAGCCATCGCGCGCACCGCGTCGAATTCCTCGCGGGTGATAAAGTCACGCTCTGCAAGCCAGCGATCAAGCAGCGACTTGAACGCGTTATCAGCTTCGGTCTTTGCACCCTGCGCCACGCCCATTGCGTTCGTCATTAGCTGCGAAAGATCGTCTAGAATCTTGTTACGGGTTTGCATTACGCCCTCCAGTTCGGTGCTTAACCGCTATATGGGCTGCGAGGCCCGATTTCGCAAGGCCAAGACCTGTTGACAACGCGCGTGCCGCACCCCAGACCTTTCAACATGACCGGACCCATCTTTTTCCCGAATATCTCGCCCGAGATTTTGACCATTTACTTGTTTGGAAGCGAATTTTCGCTGCGCTGGTATGCACTGGCCTATATCGTTGGGATTCTCTTGGGCTGGCGCCTTGCCGTGGCGACACTCAACCGCCCGACACTCTGGCGAGACGACGCCCCCCCGCTGACCAAGCAGAAACTAGAAGACCTGCTCACTTGGATCATCCTTGGTGTGATCTTTGGTGGGCGTCTGGGCTATGTGCTCTTTTACCAGCCGGCCTATTATTTCGCCCATCCGATAGAAATTCCGATGGTTTGGCTGGGCGGCATGTCCTTCCACGGTGGGTTTCTAGGTGTTGCAATCGGCTCGACCATCTTTGCCAAACGCAACGGGATAGAGCTTGGCAAGCTCTTTGATATGATGGCCATTGCTGCCCCCATCGGACTTTTCTTTGGCCGCATTGCCAACTTCATTAACGCCGAGCTTTGGGGCCGCCCAACGGATCTGCCTTGGGGCGTTGTCTTTCCGGGCGAGGCCGCTCAGAACTGTCTGACGCTTCAGGCCTATTGTGCCCGTCACCCCTCTCAGCTTTACGAAGCCGCGCTCGAAGGCCTTATCCTCGGCACACTCCTAATCGCCCTTGTCTCTCGCGCCAAGGCCTTCAAAGCACCGTGGCGCACCACAGGCGTCTTCCTCGCAGGCTACGGCCTCTCGCGCTTTATCGTAGAGTTTGCCCGCCAGCCTGATGCCCAATTCGTAACCGCGAACAACCCGCTTGGTCTCGCTGTTCAGTTCGGGGACTACGGCCTCACGATGGGCCAAATCCTAAGCCTTCCAATGCTGCTGCTTGGGTTGGCCTTTGTACTCCACTCGACCCGCAGCAAATGACCGACCTTCTTGATCTCCTGACCGCACGGATTTCCGCGACCGGTCCTATTTCGCTTGCCGACTACATGAGCGAAGCGCTCCTTCACCCAGAACATGGCTATTATTCGACCCGCGATCCCCTCGGTAGCCAAGGCGATTTCATCACCGCCCCCGAGATCAGCCAAATGTTCGGCGAGCTTTTGGGCCTTTGCCTTGCGCAAACATGGCTCGACCAAGGTGCACCAACGCGCTTTGCCCTCGTAGAGCCCGGCCCCGGCCGAGGCACGCTCATGGCGGATATCCTTCGCGCGACCCGCAACGTGCCGAATTTCCATGCAGCGGCCGAAGTCTATTTCATCGAAGCCTCGCCTACCCTGCGCGCAGAGCAAGCCAAGCGCGTGCCGACTGCACGCTGGATTGATCGCGTATCAGACCTTCCCGACTTGCCGCTCTACCTTGTCGCAAATGAATTCCTCGACGCGCTTCCCATTCGCCAATTTGTCCGTGATGGCAAAGAATGGCGCGAACGAATGGTTGGCATAGATCAGGGCAAACTTGCCTTTGGCCTCTCGGCCCCCGCCCCGATCAAAGCGCTCGATTACAGGATTGAGGACACCAAAGACGGCGACCTCGTGGAAACCTGTCCCGCTCTCCCCGCTTTCATCGGCGAGATCGGCGCACGGATCGAGTCTAGGGGCGGTGTAGCGATCTTTATCGACTATGGGGACTGGCGCTCGCTCGGAGACACGCTCCAAGCACTCAAAGCCCACGAGAAAACCGATCCGCTCGCCGCACCGGGAACCGCCGATCTGACCGCGCATGTGGATTTCGAGGCTTTGACCCTCGCTGCCTCTCCTGCCAAATATACCCGCCTCACGTCCCAAGGTGTCTTTCTCGAACGCTTAGGTATCACGCAGCGCGCCCAAGCGCTTGCCGCAAGGCTAAGCGGAGAGGCACTCGAATCCCACATTGCCGCGCATAGGCGCTTGACCCACCCAGCGGAAATGGGAGACTTGTTCAAAGTGATGGGAGTCTATCCCAGCGCCGCCACTCCGCCCCCAGGTCTCGAAGCATGACACTCGACATCATCACCTCTGAGCTTCTCGGCCCCGTTCAACACGGGTTCTTTGCGCGGCGCGGTGGTGCGTCTTCTGGCATCTTTCAGGGCTTGAACTGCGGCTTTGGAAGCTCGGATCAGCACGAAATTGTGTCCATCAACCGTTCCCGCGTTGCCGATGCAATGGAGGTCGGCCACGGCGCTCTTGTTGGCGTGCACCAAGTCCATTCTGCCGATGTCGTTCACGTCACCGAGGCAGGTCAAGACACAGGCAAAGCCGACGCTCTTGTCACTTCCACCCAAGGTATTGCGCTCTCTGTTCTGACCGCAGACTGTCAGCCCGTCCTTTTCGCTGACACCAAGAACGGCGTCATTGGCGCCGCGCACGCAGGATGGAAAGGCGCAATCGCGGGTGTGCTAGAGCAAACAGTTGACGCAATGATCAACATCGGAGCCGAGCGCACCGAGATCACCGCCGCCATCGGTCCGACCATCAGCCAGCGCGCTTATGAGGTCGGCCCCGAATTCGTCGATCAATTCATCGACGAAAACCAAGACTACGCGCGCTTCTTTGCCAAAGGACGCCAAGACCGCTCTCTCTTTGACCTACCCGCCTTTGGCCTCTACCGCCTCCGCCAAGCAGGGATCAAAGAGGCCGAGTGGACCCGACACTGCACCTATGCCGATCCAGAGCGATTCTTCAGCTTCCGTCGCAGTGTCCACAAGCAAGAAGCCGACTACGGTCGACTCATCGCTGCGATCCGTCTCTAAAGTTAAAATCTGCCGCATTCCTGCCCGAATGTTTGGAAACAAAGCCCCACTTCGGGGCTTTACCGTTTCGTGAAGTGTAATTTTATATAGCACTTACAGTAGGTTGCTAATTTTTGGAAACAATGCGCGCATTTTTTCCGCTTTGGACAAACTCTTGCCGCGTTGCTGGGTCAAATTGGGTTCAACGCCAACAACGGCAACCGAGCAAGGAAAGAAGCAGATCATGACCAAGAAGATGGAACAGCGCTGGATGACGAACCTTTTGGCCGAGGCCTCAAAATGTGACGTCCAAATGCCTTGGACCCGTGGCGCACGCCGTCAGGCAATGATCGCCCGCCGCAAAGCCGCCGAAGCTCTCGAAGCAAGAGCTGCAGCCTAATTGAATTACCTCCCCTCGAGTGTTTGACACTCCAACTAAAACGGCGGCCCATCCTCCCGGGGCCGCCTTTTTTAGGTCAGATATTCTAGAACTAAATATCCAAAATAAACTGGAGCGATTCGCGTATCGTTCTCATTGACAGAACAGTTTGACCCTGACCTGCGTGATTGAACGCCCCGCGCGTTACAAAATCCCCTAAAATTTGACCCGAGCCCAAATTCGCTTAACGGTGAATTCAGATTTACGTGCGCCGCACGTTGTCGGTGGGGGCCGACGAACGGTGCAATAACCGCAAGGGAATTGCATGAAAGATACCCCCATTGTGGCCGCAGCGCGCGCCACCCAGTTGACCCAGTCCGACTTTAAGAGACGCGCGCCAAGCCTGCGCCGCTTCGAAACGATCCACCTTGATCAACGAGGCGACATCGTCGAGACCACCCGTCTTGCCCCATCAACGCCGCTCTTTGAAAATGCCTTCTCCGCATTTGCGCGTGGAGCGATCTTGCGGACCAACTTTGGCCCACGCGCCGTCGAAGACCTTCTGCCCGGCGATATTATCGAAACTGCGAATGGCATGACCGAGCTACGCTGGAAAGGTTCGATGCTCATCGTTCCGAATGCAGGCAATGATACACCCTTGGTACGGATCGGGGCAGACGCGCTCGGCATGATGCGCCCTCAGATGGATGTTGTCCTTGGACCCGCTGCGCGTATCCATCACCGCTTTGCTGGTGTTAAGCAAGTGACAGGCCAATCCTCTGCGCTCACCCTCGCGACAGATTTTTGCGACGGCGTAGCGATCACCGAGATGCGTCCCGCAGCCCCTGTGCAAGTCTTCCACCTCGCCTTTGACCGCCACGAAATCCTTAGCGTGGGCGGCATCGAAGTCGAAAGCTATCACCCAGGGCCTGAGCATCTCGTCTCCGTCCGCGGCAATATGCTCGAACTCTTCCTGACGATGTTCCCGCACATCAACGAGCTGAGCGATTTCGGACCGCTCTCACGGCCTCGGATCAGTCTCAGGGATCTGGATCTCTTCAGCGCCGCCTAATCAGGCGTCGCGGGCCAGCCGCTCTTCGAGAACATCAAAGGGCACGCCGGGCTGGTCCTTCGCGCCGCGAATAACCAGCGACGTCTTCACGCTCGACACGTTCGGCGCCTTAAGGAGATCCTCGGTCAAGAACCGCTGGAACGTCCGAAGATCAGGCGCAACGCACTTGAGGATGAAATCCACTTCGCCGTTCAACATATGGCACTCGCGCACAAGCGGCCATTCCTGACAACGTCCTTCAAAGGCCGAAAGGTCAACCTCGGCCTGACTCTGAAGGCCTACCATCGCGAAAACCTGAACCTCAAAGCCCAACTCGCGCGCGTCCACGTCGGCGTGATACCCACGAATATAGCCCTGCTCTTCAAGCGTACGCACACGGCGCAGACAGGGCGGCGCGGAAATACCAACACGCTTTGCCAACTCGACGTTCGTCATCCGCCCGTCCGCCTGAAGTTCGGCAAGGATCATACGGTCAATTTCATCAAGCTTCGTGCCGGGCATTTGCCACCTCGTAGTTTTTCAATGTTCTTTACGTCAACGCCTTCGATAGCGCAACAATATTTCACAAACGCGCAACTTCCTTTCCGAGAGTTGCGGCGATTTGCTTCTATCGTGACGATGGGCGGCCCTTTTACTTGGGTCGCGGCGGCGCTATATCGGGACGGCTAGATAATGAAAAGGGGCTGACATGTCTGACTCGCGCCACACCAAAGTTCTGATCATCGGCTCCGGCCCCGCAGGCTATACCGCAGGCGTTTACGCCAGCCGCGCCATGCTCTCCCCGATCCTCGTGCAGGGGATGGAGCCGGGCGGCCAGCTCACCACCACGACCGAGGTCGAGAACTGGCCGGGCGTCAACGAAATCCAAGGCCCCGAACTGATGGTCAACATGGAAGCCCACGCCAAGGCGATGGGCTGCGAGATCATCATGGACATCATCACCGATCTGGACCTGTCCAAGCGTCCCTTCACCGCCAAGGGCGACAGCGGCACCACCTACACCGCCGATGCCGTGATCCTCGCCACAGGGGCCAAGGCCAAATGGCTCGGCCTTCCCACCGAAGAGAAATTCCGCGGCTTTGGCGTTTCGGCCTGTGCGACCTGTGACGGCTTCTTCTATCGCGGTCAGGAAATCATCGTGGTCGGCGGCGGCAACACCGCCGTGGAAGAGGCGCTCTTCCTCACCAACTTCGCCTCCAAAGTGACGCTGATCCACCGCCGCGACGAGCTGCGCGCCGAAAAGATCCTCATCGACCGTCTCAACAAGAACCCCAAGATCGAGACCCTCTGGTTCAATGAGATCCACGAGGTCTACGGCACCGACAGCCCGCTCGGCGTCGAAGGCGTCAAGGTCAAGCACACCAAAACGGGCGAGATCACGGACATCCCCGCCAAGGGCGTCTTTATCGCCATCGGCCACGCCCCCGCGAACGAACTGGTCAAGGATCAGCTCGAATTGCACAACGGCGGCTATGTCTCGGTGAAACCCGGCTCGACCGAAACCTCGATCCCCGGCGTCTTTGCAGCAGGCGACCTCACCGACCACAAATACCGCCAAGCCATCACCTCCGCAGGCATGGGCTGCATGGCCGCCCTAGACGCCGAACGCTTCCTCGCGGAAGAGGAATGAGGGGTTAAACGAACGCAAGTTCTGATCCAACCAAGCCGCCCCTTCGGGGGCGGTTTTTGTTTTTTGAAGTGACGAATTAAAGCGGGACAACGTCCCCTTTGTTTCAACCACTGAATGCCCCGAAAAGGTTCGCAATGGGCCTTCAAGTTCGCTTCCGGATTCCACCTTGGCGTGTTATCACTCAACCATATAGCAAAAACCCAGTAGAGCTGGTTGCTAAAGGAGGAGCGGTTTGAAGGTTTTCATAAGTTGGAGTGGGGCGAGAAGTAAGGCGGTAGCCAATGCGTTGCATGAGTGGCTTCCAATGACACTGAGTTTCGTCAAACCCTGGGTTTCAGACAAAGACATTGGCGCGGGTGATCGCTGGGCACAGTCCATCGCGGGTGAATTGGAATCGTCCAATTTCGGGATTATTTGCATCACACCTGAAAACTAGCAGTCCGAGTGGATTCTGTTTGAGGCTGGCGCGCTTTCTAAATCCATGCTGGACGCCAAAGTAATTCCACTTCTTTTCGGACTTGAACTCAGCGACCTGAGCGGCCCCCTGTCACAGTTCCAAGCCCAAAAAGTTGAAATGGAAGGGCTTATGGAAGTTGTTCGGGCGATCAATAAGGTCGCTGACGGGGCTGTAAGCGATGCCATTGTTTCAAAATCGGTCCCGGCGCTTTGGCCAACGCTCCAAACTGAACTTGACAAAATTTCGGGAACTCAACCGGAAGAGAAGCATATGCGCCCACAGCATGAAATTCTTGAGGAGCTTGTCTCTGGGGTTCGAGGGTTAAATGCGAGAATGCGTGACTTCGACCCCGAAATGTTGGATCGGGAACGCTACGCCAAGCGCCGCCGTATTCGTATCCATCCGAGAATGTTTGATGAAATGTCTATTATGTCGCGGGAAAGCGGGGACTCTGCCACTGCATTATTGATGATGGCGGGTTATCTGCGGGAAGATTTCCCTTGGCTCGCAGAATTGTTCGCGGAGTCATATCGCGAAATTCGGGACGGTGGGCCAGAAAGGGCGGAACTTGTACTAAATAGGCTCCAAAGGTCGATCATGCATATGCGAAAAGGTGGAATGATGCGCGAAATGTTTGGCGGATCAAAGGAAGCCATAATGATGATGGAAGAACTTCCGATGCTTCTAGACATGACCTTGTTTCATATGATCGAGCGCAACACCGTGACGCCGCCCGACAAAGAAGAAAGCCGCGAAGACTAGCATTTCGTACGGCAGCCGATTCGGCGCGCAAGCCGCACTGAACGCACCCCCCAAAAAAACAAAAACGCCTCCCCCATAAGGAGCGGCGCTTTCTCTAAAATTTACCTTTAAAATCAAGTATTAAACAGGAAGTGCATGACGTCCCCGTCCTTGACGATATAGGTCTTGCCCTCGGCGCGCATCTTGCCCGCTTCCTTGGCGCCCGTCTCGCCGCCCAAGGTGACATAGTCCTCATAGCCGATGGTCTCGGCGCGGATGAAGCCGCGTTCAAAGTCGCCGTGGATGACCCCTGCGGCCTGCGGTGCGGCGGTGCCTTGCTTGATGGTCCAAGCGCGGGCCTCTTTCGGGCCGACGGTGAAATAGGTCTGAAGGTGCAAAAGCTGATAGCCCGCGCGGATAAGACGGTCGAGACCCGCCTCTTCCAGCCCCATTTCCGAGAGGAACATCTCGGCCTCTTCGGCGTCGAGCTGGCTGATCTCTTCCTCGATCTTGGCCGAGATCACCACATGGCTGTTGCCCTGCGCCGCCGCCATTTCAGCGACACGGGCCGACTGGCTGTTGCCCGTGGCCGAGGACTCCTCTTCCACGTTACAGACATAGAGCACGGGCTTGGTCGACAAAAGCTGGAGCATCTTCCACGCCTTCTTGTCGTCCTCGGCCACGTCGACCGTGCGCGCAGGCTTGCCGTCCTCGATCGCCGCCTTAGCGAGGTTGAGGAGGCGCTCTTGCTCGACCGCTTCCTTGTCGCCGCCGCGCACCTTGCGCACGATATTTTGGAGACGGCGCTCGATGGACTCAAGATCCGCCAGCATCAGCTCCATCTCGATGGTCTCGGCATCCGACACAGGGTCCACGCGGCCTTCGACGTGCGTGATGTCGTCATCTTCGAAGCAACGCAGCACATGGGCGATGGCGTCACACTCGCGGATGTTGGCAAGGAACTGGTTGCCAAGGCCTTCGCCCTTGGACGCGCCCTTGACCAGACCCGCGATGTCCACGAAGGTCATACGGGTCGGGATGATCTGCTTGGAGCCTGCTATCTCGGCCAGCTTGTCCAGACGCGCATCGGGCACAGCCACTTCGCCCACGTTCGGCTCGATGGTGCAGAACGGAAAGTTCGCCGCCTGCGCCGCAGCGGTTTTGGTCAATGCATTGAACAGGGTGGACTTGCCGACGTTCGGCAGACCAACGATACCCATCTTAAAGCCCATAGGACCCTCCTGAAAACTCTTGGGCGCTTCTAGGACGCAAGAGGCACATATTCAAGCAATCCTTGCCCTCCTAGCCCCCTGCCCCATTGCAACGGCGCGTCTTTTGGGCGAAACCCCTTTGGAACTATTGTGAGGGGGGTCCCGATGACTCGGATCGACGCTAAATTTGCCGAACTCAAAGCCGCTGGAAAAAAGGCGTTTGTTGCCTATGTCATGGCGGGTGATCCCGACTTCGACACCTCGGTTGAAATCGTCAAAGGCCTGCCCAAAGCGGGTGTCGACATCATCGAACTTGGCCTGCCCTTCACCGACCCGATGGCCGACGGCTCTACCATTCAGCTTGCAGGTCAGCGCGCTCTCGACGGGGGCATGACCCTGAACAAGACCCTCGACGTCGCCCGCGCCCTGCGCGAGACCGACCAAACGACCCCGATCGTGCTCATGGGCTATTACAACCCGATCTATAGCCACGGTGTAGACAAGTTCCTCGTGGACGCAAAAGAGGCCGGCATCGACGGTCTCATCATCGTCGATCTTCCCCCTGAAGAGGACGAAGAGCTTTGCATTCCCGCTCAGGACGCAGGCATCAACTTCATCCGCCTCGCGACCCCGACCACCGATGATAAGCGCCTTCCCAAGGTGCTTCAGAACACCTCTGGTTTCGTCTATTACGTCTCGGTCACGGGCATCACCGGTGCCGCCGCCGCTGTCGCAGGCGAGGTCGGCCCCGAGGTCGCTCGTATCAAGGCCAAGACCGATCTGCCGATCATCGTCGGCTTTGGCATCCGTACCCCCGAAGCCTCACGCGATATCGCCGCCATCGCAGACGGCGCAGTCGTCGGCTCGGCCATCGTCGGCAAAATCGGTGACGGCGAAAGCGTTGCGGACGTGCTCGCCTTTGTCAAAACCCTCGCCGACGGCGCACACTCGGCCTAAGAGCGCTTCAAACGGACAATAAACAGTCGCCCCTCGGGGCGGCTTTTTTGTTTAATTCTAGTTCCTGTTAAGCCCATACGCCCTCGTGCCCAGCTTAGATTTCCAAAAAGCTTCTCGAGCAATTATGTCATTGGCAGACATTTCAGGTGATGCCACTTCAAGAATAGAAATCCAAAAGTTTCGTTGTTCCACATCAAGGGCCTTGAGCGCTGCATTACCACCGTGACCATTCTCAGCATATCTGCTCCATCGCCCCCAAAAGCCCCATTCCCCATAAGCAGAACCGACATACTGCTGCCCATCTGGAGAAACCAATAGGTATATGCCTTTGACGCTTTTCAACGCAGACTTCCAGCTTTCTGGCAGATAGGAAATGCTCGATAGCCGCTCGCTAAAGGCTCCGTAACCTGGAAAAGGGCGTTGATGTGGTTCAAGTCTTAACTCTAAGATTTTCTTCGGGCTACGATTTGCCCACTGAGACCATGCTCTGGTTCCTGCACCCCAATCAATCAGCAGCCGCTCGGAGTAAACCTTTGTTGTTTCAAACCATACAAGGTCTGATATCTCCACATTCTCGTTTGCTATTTCTCGAGCAATTTCCTTCTCATCAATCGCATTGGGCATCTCGATCTTATCCCAAAAACGAGAATTGGCTACTGAAGTAATGCCTATGAAAATTGCGGTAGCATCCAAACCTAGGGTCGGCCCCACCAAGAAATGTGCTGCATACTTGGTCTTGCCACGATATGGCGAGCTTAACGTTGATTGAAGAGAAGCAAAGCAGAGGAAGGCCTCGGGCCCCCTGCTCCAAACCTCTGTCGCGTTGCTATCATGCCGAACTAAGCGCGTCTCGTCAGGAGAAATGCCGCTACGCTCCAAGAACTCGCTAAAGAAAAACACCCTACCATCCTCCACAAAAAGAAAAATTCACCCCAGCGTCACGTCCAAGAACATCATCAGGATCAAGCCAAAGATGAGGCCTGTAGTGGCGCGGTTTTGGTGGCCGGAGCGGTGGGTTTCGGGGACGATTTCGTGGCTGATGATATAGAGCATCGCACCTGCCGAGAAGGTAAGGCCGAGGGGGAGAATGCCCGTTGAGAGCGACACAGCGCTAGAGCCGACCAGAGCGCCCAAGGGCTCTACCGCCCCTGTGAGGGCTGCTGCACCAAAGGACTTCCATTTGCCATAACCGCGGCTCATGAGAGCGACCGCAACGGCAAGACCTTCGGGGATATCCTGAAGCGAAATACCCGTCATAACGGAAAGCCCGCGCGAGATGTTGTTGCCCCCAAAGGACACACCAATCGACATACCTTCGGGGAAGTTATGGATGGTGATCGCAATCACGAACAGCCAGATACGGGCGAGCGAGCTAGAGTCCGCGTTCTCTTGTCCCGTCTGGAAGTGCTCGTGAGGAAGTGTCGAGTTAAGCCACGCAACAAACCCCGCGCCTAGAGCAATGCCCACGGCTGCGATCAGGGCGGCAATCGCAGTGCTCCCCCAAAGCTCTTCTGCAACCGAGATACCGGGGATGATCAGCGAGAAGTAAGACGCCGATAGCATAACGCCCGCAGCAAAACCAAGCATCGTATCGCTCGTGCGCTGAGACAAAGGTTTCCCGATCAGCACAAAGGCGGCCCCCAACGTGGTGGCGAGAAAAGCAATAACGCCGCCGAGAGTGCCGTTGATAATGGTATCCATAAAAATCCCCATAAATTCTGGGGAAAACCTCTCTGGATTTCGGGTGAATGACAAGGGCAAAGCCAGAGTTTTGTTGCAGGTTAATGGATGAATTGGTAAGGGTTCACTACCAATTCAGACAATTAACGGTTTTATCATGCCTGTGATCACATGTATCGACGACCTTAAGCGGCTCCATAAGCGCCGCGCGCCCAAGATGTTTTATGACTATGCAGAGTCCGGCTCTTGGACCGAGCAGACCTTCCGCGAGAACGTTTCGGACTTTGAAAAGATCCGTCTGCGCCAGCGCGTGGCCGTTGATATGTCGAACCGCACCACGGCCTCGACCATGATTGGGCGGGATGTTTCGCTTCCGGTGTCTCTCGCCCCAGTCGGGCTTCTTGGGATGCAGAACGCGGACGGCGAGATCAAGGCTGCGCGGGCTGCCGAGAAGTTTGGCGTGCCCTACACACTCTCGACCATGTCGATCTGTTCAATCGAGGACGTACGCGAGCACACCAAAGCGCCGTTCTGGTTCCAGCTCTATGTGATGCGGGACGAGGAGTTCGTGGACAACATCATTGCCCGCGCCAAGAACGCCGGTGTGGATGCGCTGGTCATCACGCTTGATCTTCAGATCCTTGGTCAGCGACACAAAGACCTTAAGAACGGACTTTCGGCTCCGCCCAAGCCAACGCTCAAGACCATGATGGACCTTTCGACCAAATGGGCTTGGGGGCTGGAAATGCTTGGCACCAAGCGCCGCACCTTCCGCAACATCGTCGGCCACGCCAAGAGCGCGACCGATATGTCGAGCCTTTCGTCTTGGACCGCAGAACAGTTCGAGCCGCGTCTCGACTGGTCCATGATCGCGCGCCTTAAGGAAAAGTGGGGCGGCAAGGTGATCCTCAAGGGCGTGCTTGATGTCGAAGACGCCAAGAAATGCGTCGAGGTTGGGGCCGATGCGATCATCGTGTCGAACCACGGCGGCCGTCAGCTTGACGGTGCGCTTTCGTCGATCCGTGTTCTGCCTTCAATCGTTGCAGCAGTCGGCGACCAGACCGAAGTTTGGCTCGACAGCGGTATCCGCTCAGGTCAGGACATCCTCAAGGCGCTGGCGCTTGGTGCAAAGGGCACCATGATCGGACGCGCCTATGTCTATGGCCTTGGCGCAATGGGAGAAAAGGGCGTAACCACGGCGCTTCAAGTGCTGCAAAAGGAACTCGATATCTCGATGGCTCTGTGCGGCAAGCGGGACGTCAAGGACCTTGATCGCGACGTACTTCTCGTGCCCGAGGATTTCGAAGGACGCTGGCAGTAACGCCGCGCCTTCTTTCGAGAGCAAATTCAGGGCAGTCCGAGACGGGCTGCCCTTGTTTTATTGGGACTTGAGGTCAGTTTACCCTTTTCAAAAGGGGGAATCGGTCGTATAGGCACGGCTT
>JAYPUF010000050.1:0-17291 GCA_038133925.1 Marivivens sp.
GCCCAGCCATGGGAAATCCCATCACGCCAAGTCCCAGAAACGCTACTTTTGCCATAGGTTCCCCCCTCGCTTTCTTTTTCACTATCGTTTAGCCAGTCGTAACCAGACCCGCTTATAGGGTAAAGTAGTCCTTAGGAGATACTTTAACAGATGGCATTAATCTTTCGCTGGCTCATGCGGATTAGCTCGGTGCTCGTCCTTTTTGCAGTCGCCCTATTTTTGTTGGCCTATTATTTTGCGTCTCGGTCTTTGCCTGATTTCAATGCAGAGACGACGGTCGCGGGCATTTCCGCTCCTGTAGAAATTGTTCGCGACAACTCCAACGTGCCACATATTTTTGGTGCGAGCGACGAAGATGTTTTCTTTGGAATGGGATATGCCCATGCACAGGATCGCCTTTGGCAGATGACATTGCTCCGCCGTACCGTGCAGGGGCGTTTGTCGGAACTCTTTGGTGAGCGTACCGTTTGGATCGACACACTATTGCGCCGTTTTGATCTTTATAACCTCGCCGTTTCTTCGGTCGAGGCACAGGACGTTGAAACACTTGCCGCGCTCGAGGCCTATTCGGCTGGTGTCAATGCTTGGCTTTCTGAAGTGAACAAAGGCGCTCTGGGTCGCGGTGCGCCCGAAATGTGGCTCTTTAACCATCCCATTGCGCCTTGGCAGCCTGCGGATTCTATCGCAATTATCAAATTGATGGCACTTGATCTGAACGGTCAGATTTCGTCCGAGGTCATGCGTGCGCGTACCTCTCTGCTTCTGCCCAATGAACGGGTTCAAGATATTCTCCCCGATGCGCCTGGCGAAGGGATCGCCGCGCTTCCGAAATATGCTGAGCTGGTGAGAGATGTTCCAAAATACGCAGCCAATACGCGTCAACCCGAAGATCCCCTTGCACCGATTTCAAACTTTGCTCTTGCTGGTGCATCGAATGCCTTCGTAGCTGGGCCAAGCCGCTCGGCCACAGGTTCGACAATTCTTGCGAATGATCCGCATCTCAAGCTCACCGCACCTTCGGTTTGGTACTTGGCTCGAATGGAAATCGAGACCGGCGGAGTGATTGGGGCAACAATCCCCGGAGTGCCTTTCATCCTAACTGGGCGAAGCACCAATGTGGGTTGGGGCATTACCTCTGCCTATGTCGATGATCTGGATGTCTATCTCGAAGAAATGAACCCCGATAATCCGAACCAGTATCGCACCCCCGAGGGATGGAAAGATTTTGAGCGCCGTGAAAGCATCATCACGATCAAAGATGCACCGGCACTGACGGTTGACCTGATCTGGACGGACAATGGTCCCGTTCTCCCAGCGGACCAATATGATCTCGGAACGATCCGACCCGCATGGCATGTCACTTCGGTGAATTGGACGGCCCTTGATCCAAAGGACACGTCTTTAACCGCGGCATACGGCATCATGAAGTCACGCAATATCCAAGGTGCAATTGATGCGGCAAAAGACTATGTCGCACCTGCGATGAACCTGATGTTGGCGGATCGCAATAACATCGCGATGCAGGTCATGGGGGCGATGCCCGAACGCGACCCCGCTCATCAGAGCAAAGGTCGCATGCCGTCCTATGGATATCTGACCGAGAACCGCTGGAAAGGCGTATTCACCTATGATGTGAACCCGAGTTTTGTGGACCCAGAAGGCGGTATCATCGGCAACACCAACAACAAGACCATCGATCGCGAATTCCCCTATCATGTGTCCTATGCTTGGGGCGACACACAGCGCATTAATCGTTGGCGACGCCTGATGCAAAGCCGCGAAGTGCATACACGTGAAAGCTTCATCGAGGCGCAGCTTGATACCGTGTCATTTACTGCGCGTGCGCTCCTACCGCTCATTGGGGCTGATCTTTGGTATACGGGCGAAGCATCTCCCGAGGGTTCGATTGAACGTAAGCGCCAAGAAGCACTTGAACTCCTCGCTGAATGGAATGGCGAAATGAATGAACACCAACCTGAACCGCTCATTTATGCGGCTTGGGTGCGTGAGCTTCAAGACCGTCTCATCCGCGACGATCTAGGTCCATTGGCTGACGAATTCACCCATGTTGAGCCGTTGTTCATCGAACGTGTCTATCGCGACATCAGCGGCGCATCCGTATGGTGCGACGTGGTGCAATCTGCACCTATCGAGACATGCACCGACATAGCACGAGCAGCACTTGACGACGCTATAGTTTGGATTTCCGAAACCTATGGCCCTGACTTGCAATCGCTACGTTGGGGTGACGCGCATATGGCAACCCAAGATCACACCGTGCTTGGCACAACACGAGTACTCAACTGGTTCGTCAATATCCGCCAGTCTACATCTGGCGGTGACAATACGATGATGCGTGGCCGGACGCGCGGCACTGGTAACCAACCCTTTCAAAACGTCCATGCCGCTGGCTATCGAGGGGTCTATGATTTTGCCGATCCCGATAGCTCTGTCTTTGTCATATCGACGGGCCAGTCAGGCCATCCGCTGTCGCGTTATTATGACGATCAGGGGGAGTTGTGGCGCCGGGGGGAATATATCCCAATGTCGCTTGACCCAGCACTTGCGCGAGCGGCAGCTGTGGGCATTACTTACCTTCAACCCGCGCAGCCAGAATAAGAAAAAGCCCCGCTATTTGGCGGGGCTTATTTCCTTAGAGGCTTTCGTATTTCGCCTTTTGAACGTGGCTCCATGTCAGCTTTATGTGGAAGCCATCCTCTTTCTGATCTTCGGTTTCGATCACGCCCTCTTTAAACAACCACGCGCGCTTTTTGCCGTCGCTGAACGGGACGATGATCGTTTCAGTCACCCGATCGGGCCGAAGCTTTGTCGTAACGGCCGCTAGAAGATCTTCAATGCCCTCACCTGTGATTGCTGAAATCGCGTGAAGTCCTTCGGTGCGACCTGCCTGAACCAGCATCGCATCGCGAGACATTTCGTCCATAAGGTCAATCTTGTTCCAAACCTCAAGGATCGGCGCGGTATCGGGAACCCCAATCTTGGTCAGAATTTCCATCACATCCTTAGCCTGCTCTTCTGTTTGGTTGTGACTGATGTCGCGCACATGAAGAATGAGATCGGCGTCTAAGACCTCTTCCAATGTTGCACGGAACGCAGCAACAAGCTGGGTCGGAAGATCAGAAATAAAGCCCACCGTATCGGAAAGAATGATCTCTTCCCCCTGCGGGAGCTGAATCCGGCGCATGGTTGGATCAAGAGTTGCGAAGAGCATGTCTTTGGCAAAGACATCTGCGCCGGTCAGTCGGTTGAACAGCGTCGATTTTCCAGCGTTTGTATAGCCAACGAGCGCAACAATCGGGAACGGAACCTTGGCACGCGCAGCGCGGTGCAAAGTACGAGTGCGAACCACCTTGTCTAACTGACGGCGCAAACGGACCAACTGATCGTCAATGGCGCGGCGGTCAGCTTCGATTTGAGTTTCACCGGGGCCGCCGACGAACCCAAGTCCGCCTCGTTGGCGTTCAAGGTGCGTCCACGCGCGAACAAGGCGCGTGCGTTGATAGGAAAGCGCAGCCATCTCCACTTGGAGAACGCCTTCACGTGTCCTCGCACGATCCGAAAAGATCTCGAGGATCAGGCCGGTTCGATCAAGGAGCTTTACGTCCCAGTCTTTCTCAAGATTACGCTGCTGAACGGGCGAGACGTGACCGTCTACAAGGACGAGATCAATCTCGTTTTCTTTGAACCGATTTTTGAGTTCTTCAATTTTTCCTGTGCCAAAGAGATGACCAGGTTGGACCTTGGGAAGCGGTACGATTTCAGAGCCGATAACTTCAAGCTCAGGGAGCGCGGCGGACAAAGCGACAGCCTCTTCAAGCGCAGGACCAGCGGCTCTGCGATCACGATCGGCTTTAATGTCCGGGTGGAGCACCCAGGCCCGCGTCGCGGGCCTGTCAGTTTCCATGATTACTCTTCGCCATCATAAAGGTTGATCGGCTGTGCAGGCATAATGGTAGAAATCGCGCTCTTATACACGAGCTGAGATTGACCATCGCGGCGGAGCAGAACACAAAAGCTATCAAACCAAGTGATAACGCCTTGTAGCTTCACACCATTGACTAAAAAGATTGTGACCGGAACCTTGGTCTTACGGACGTGGTTAAGGAAAGCGTCCTGAAGGTTCTGTTTGTCAGCCGCCATGGCTTTTGCCCCTTTTGTTCTTGTGACCCGTTTTGGTCAATTTGATTTGCATCAGAGTATGTAGAACGAATCTAGGAGTTTCTAGCCCCAAAATCGAAGCTTAGGCACTGACTCAACCTTCTCGCTCAGTTTCTCCAGAAATCAGGATTGAGAAGAGCGATAATAGCAAGGGCTTCTAGACGTCCAAGTACCATCGCAGAGGCAACGATAAATTTTGAAATATCTCGCAGGCCCGACAACGAAATTGGTGCCTCAGCTGCAATATCAAGGATTGGGCCCGTTGTTGAAAGCGCCGAGACTGCGATAACCAATGAGTTTTCAAACTGAACCCCAGTAAGAGCCAGAGCCGAAACAACTCCAATTATCGAAAGCGCGAAGATCATAAAAAAGATCCAAGCCACGAAAGCGCCAGACCTGCGGATTTGGCGCGCCTCGCTCCCTGCACCGCCAAGTGATGACGGATGAACAAGCATCTCTAGTTCCCGCTCAGAATGCCTGAACAGCGCATAGACCCGCAGTAGCTTCACACCGCCTGCTGTTGTCGCGATCCCGCCACCGATTAACGCAAGACCGATGAGTGCAAGCCCCGGTGTATTCAGATGCGACCAGTTCGATGTGACTGTCCAATAGCGGGACTCGAAACCTGTAGTGGTGAGGAAGGAAAGCGACGTGAAAATCCCGCCCCAAAGCGCGTGTATCGCGGTAAGAAGGCTCGCGGGTTCGCTGTTGTCCTCGATCACACCGATAAAGTGACGAAGGAAGAGCCCACCAGCAACCATCGTGATAAGAGCGACGGCCATCTTTACTTCGGGATCTGCGAGCAGAGGGATACGCTCTTCACCGATCATTCCGCGACTAAAGGTGAGACGCGAGATTGCGAAGGCAAAGATCACAAAGATAAATAGCTCGCCCTCAATCCCGCCGTGGGACCAATAGAGTCCGCCAATCGGTGAAATACCTGAGGTCGACACAGTTGCCATTGCATGAGTGAGCGCAACAAAGCTTCTGTCTCCTGCGATCAACAATCCGATCCACAGGGCGAGTGTTATTCCAAGATAAATAGGTCCAAGCCGTATTGCAAAACGCGAAAAGCGTTCCGAGGGGTCAGCGATGCGCGATATCTGGCTAAGGTTGCGACCGGTACCTGCAACGCCCGACGAGCGGACTTCAAAACCGCCAAGGTTCATAGGCGAAAGGATCGCGAAGGCTGCAACCCACATGAAATAGCCGCCCATCCACCCTACGATCGAGCGCCACAAATGGAGCGAGACATTCAAGCGCCAAGGATTGTCAAACAGCGTTGCACCCGTTGTCGTCAGACAAGACACCATCTCGACCCAAGCATCAAGAAAGCTGACCCGTCCTTGCGCTTCATAGAATGGCAAAGCAAGCATGATTGGCAAAACGGCAAAGGTCGCAAGCAAAGTGAGGAGCTGGTTGCGCGCCTGACGACGCCCAAACCCCCTTCCATCCATCGCGATTGCGATCATGGAAGTCATGAAAAGGAATGCGACTGAGCTGTAAAAGAAAGGACGGCTCACCCGAAAATTACCAAGCGACAAAGCATGGAGCGATGGCAGTAGCATCAAAAGAGCAGACACCCCCATAAGGAGCACAAAGAGAGGCTGCTTTGTGATACGTTCAAACATTAGAAGAAATCGATCGAGACTTGAAGCAAACGTTCTACTTCCGGCACATCCGCCGACATGCTGAAAAGAACAAGAATGTCTCCTTCTTCGATGCGCGTCGAACCATCGGGCTTTATCAAAACGCCGTCCTTGAGCACGCCACCAACGAGCACGCCTTCTGGGAACGGGATGTCACGGATACGCTCGCCCGAAATAGACGAGGTTCCAAGAACTTGGGCTTCGATCATTTCCGCTTCGGCGTCCCCGATCGAATAAACGCCGCGCACTTTACCATGGCGTATATGGCGTAGGATCGAAGATACCGTCGTCGCACGAGGGTTGAGGTAAGCGTCGATATCCAACGGGGCCATGAGCGGCGTCAAAGTTGGATCGTTTGTCAAACAGATGCTCATCTTAGCACCCATCTGCTTTGCCCTTACCGAAACAAGCATATTCGTTTTGTCATCGTCTGTAAGAGCCAAGACCACATCGGCGCTTGCGACGTTTGCTTCATCCAAGAGCGATGCATTGAGACCGTCACCATGCAGCACGATGGTTCGTTCAAGTGCGTCCGCTGCAATCTCAGCCCGCTTGCGATCGCGCTCGATCACCTTGACGCGCACTCGTTCGGTTTGGCTCTCAAGTGCTTTTGCAACGAAGAGACCAACGTTGCCGCCACCAATAATGACCACGCGTTCTTGGCGGCGGGTTTGTTTGCCGAAAATTTCAAGCGTGCGGTTGATGTCTTCTGTCTTGGCAAAGACATAGCAGTCATCACCTTCGAAAATCTGATCGCCCGGCGCAGGCGCAAAGAGCGTTCCTTCGCGCCGGATACCAACCACGATGGCTTGGAGCGTCGAGAAAAGATCGGTCAGCTGCCTAAGTGGTGTATTCACCACCGGACAGCTTTCATCGACCTTGATCCCCAAGAGATGCGCTCTGCCATCTAGAAAACTCTCGGTATCGAAAGCGGCGGGCGATTTGATCCGCTGGAGAGCAGCCTCAGCAACTTCTCGTTCCGGCGAGATTTTGACGTCGATTGGCATATGATCACGGCGGTAGAGATCAGAATAAGCCGGATCGAGATAAGCTTGCGAACGCAGACGCGCGATCTTGCGCTGGATCGAAAAAACGGAATGCGCAACCTGACAAGTCACCATGTTTACTTCGTCAGAATGGGTCGCAGCGATGATCATATCCGCGTCTCGCGCCCCTGCCCGATCTAGAACTTCTGGGTATGACGCATTTCCCGTCACCCCATTCACGTCGAGTGTTTCCGTCGCGCGCAAAATGAGTTCGGGGTTGTTATCAACCACCGTCACATCGTTGCGTTCACTAGAAAGATGTCGCGCAATCTGCCAGCCAACCTGACCTGCGCCGCAAATGATGACCTTCATGTCCGGTCCTCGTAACCTGCTTCTTTATGATCTGTCGCACGGGTGAAGGAGGGCGTCAATCGCCCTAGCTCACTCCTCGTCAATATAGGCGACACGGCCACCTGCTTTATTCGTCGTAACAACGCTCAATGATTTGAGCTTGCGATGTAGTGCAGAGCGCTCCATTCCAACAAACGAAGCCGTGCGGCTAATGTTTCCGCCAAAGCGGTTGATCTGTGTCAGCAAATACTCGCGCTCGAACAGTTCACGTGCCTCGCGCAATGGAAGTGTTGCGAGTGCGTTTGAGAGCACAATACGACCCTCATCGCTCGCCTTTTCCTCGTTTTGCGGAAGCTCCTTGGCCGCAATCGGTCCTGTGCTGTCGCCCAAGATCAAGACGCGCTCAACCACGTTCTTAAGCTGGCGGACATTCCCCGGCCAAATCATGGTCTGAAGAAGCGCCCGCGCATCATCGGCAAGGTCACGAAGGGGCAGACCTTGTGACTTGTTGAACTGAGAAATGAAATGCTCGGCCAAGAGTGGAATATCCTCGCGACGCTCTTCAAGGCTTGGCACTGCTATTGGAACCACATTTAGACGATGGTAGAGCTCTTGACGGAACTGCCCCGCTTCAATTTCGCGCTCTAAATCTTTGTTTGTGCTGGATATTACGCGAAGGTCGACTTGGATCTTGTCGCTGCCGCCGACGCGCGTAAATTTTTGATCAACCAAGACACGCAAAATCTTGGACTGCGTCCCGAGAGGCATATCGGCAATCTCTTCGAAATAGATCACACCGCCATTTGCTTCTTCGAGCAGACCTTTTTCGATACCGTTTTCGCGGCTTTCGCGACCAAAGAGCACTTCTTCCATCCGGTCAGGTTCAACCGACGCAGAAGACACAAGCACAAAGGGCGCAGAAGAACGATTTGAATTGGCATGAACGTAGCGCGCAGCGATCTCTTTGCCGCAGCCGGGGGACCCAGTGAACATGACACGGCCATTCGTCTTGGTGACCTTATCAAGCTGAGCCTTCAGGTTCCTGAACGCGGCGCTATCGCCGATCATTTCAGCAACCCCGCCGTCGCTCTTTTTGAGCTCATTGTTTTCACGGCGCAGACGGGATGTCTCCATCGCTCGGCGGATCACGACGAGAAGCTGATCGATATTGAATGGTTTTTCAATAAAGTCATAGGCGCCTTGCTTGATCGCGGCGACAGCAATTTCGATATTTCCGTGGCCCGAAATGATGACGATGGGCACTTGTGGGTGCTCGCGCTTGACCTTTTTGAGGATATCAATCCCATCCATATGGCTGTCCTTGAGCCAAATATCCAAGATCATCAATGCCGGAACTTCGTTCTCAATAGCGGTCATGCATTCATCCGCATTGCCCGCCAAACGCGTTGCAAATCCTTCGTCTCGAAGAATATCCGAAATCAGTTCGCGGATATCGCGTTCGTCGTCGGTAATCAGAATATCGCCCATAACATCCTCATACTTTGTTCTTGCCCGCGTCGGTTTCGAGTAGCGGTATTTCTATGATCGCCATTGCGCCAAAATGCGCATCAGGCCCAAACGGTTCCGCGTCTTCAAGGCGCAGGCTACCGCTATGTTCTTCAATGATTTTCTTTACGATCGGCAGGCCGAGACCAGTGCCCTTGTCGCGTGTGGTAACATAAGGCTCGAAAAGCCGTGCGCGGTCCTCTGGAAGCCCAACGCCGTTATCGGCAATGGTGAGCGTTGCTGCCTCGTCATCGCGACTGAGGCAAACACGAATAGCACCCTTATAGCTCGTATCTTCAGGGTTCTTTTCGATATAGGTTTCGGTCGCCTCACCCGCATTCTTGATCAAGTTTGTGAGTGCCTGACCTATCATAGTTGCGTCAATGTCGGCCAAATAGGGTTCGTTCTCAATCGAGAGAGAAATTGACACGTTCGGCTGCCCAGCTTGTTGGAGCGCCACGGCATCACGGATCAAAGCTGCAATATCATGCTGCAGCTTCTGCGGTTCGGGCATACGCGCAAACTTGGAAAACTCGTCTACAATGCGACGCAGATCACTCGTCTGACGAACGATGACATTTGTCATTTGCTCGAGCGCTTCGCTCTCCTCACCAACCTTGGACGAGAACTTTCGCTTAATTCGTTCTGCGGACAATTGGATCGGCGTAAGTGGATTCTTAATCTCATGCGCAATGCGGCGTGCAACATCACCCCATGCTGCTGTTCTCTGAGCGCTCACCAAGTCGGTTACATCGTCAAACGCAACTACATAGCCTTCGAGAACGTCATCTTCATTCCGACGTGTCGCCATTCGAACGAGAAGCGCTTCTTGTTTGCCACCACGCACAAGATTGACCTGCTCTTGAACGACTTCTCGTCCTTCGACAAGCGTATCATAGAGGGTTCCAAACTCGGGCACCGCCACCTTGATTGCTGTGTCTTCATATCCTTCAGACACATCAAGCAAACGCTGGCCAGAACGGTTTACAAATGTAACCCGACCCTCTGAATCCAAGCCAACAACGCCTGACGTGATCGAGGTCAGAACAGAGTCAAACAGGCGCCGGCGACGATCAATTTGTGCTGTATTATTTAAGAGTTCCTCGCGTTGAACATTAAGACGCTCTGTCATCTCATTGAAATGACGTCCAATTTGAGAAATCTCGTCGTCACCATCTTCCTCGACAACGCGGACATCAAAGTCACCACGACCCACGCGTTCAGATGCTGTAACAAGGCGCCCAATGGGCCGAGAAAGTCTCTCGGCGAACCAAAGGCCAAGCCAAATTGCTGCGAGAATAAGGATTACAGCAAATCCAAGATACAGAAGCCCGAACTCAAAAAGCATCCTCCCGCGCTCGCTCTCGAGTTGTTCATAGAGGCCTACGGTTTCCTTAGTCTCATCCAAAAGCGAAAGGATTCCACCGTCGACTTCGCGGCTGACATAGAGATAGCGATCAGCAAAGCTTGGGAGCGCGACAAGTGCACGAAATTCATTATTCGGCCAGTCCTCAATCACAACGATATTATTTTGCGATTGCACGACTTGCTCTGGCGTCGGGGCTTCGTAGTCGAACTCATAAGACCCCACACCACGTGCCTTTACCTCTCCGGTTCCGTCAATCACAAAGGCTTCGGTCAATGTCCGATCGATCTGGCCACTGACGGCAGCAAGTGCCTGACGTATTTCGCCGTCAGACATAAAGAATATCTGCTGGCGCTGGGTCTCGAGATATGCGGCAAGTGCTTCAGCATCGCGCTGTAGCTCACTTTTGTGTTCGTTCTCATAGGCTTGTGCTGCTTCAAGCGATGACGAAACCACATTTCGCACGCGCTCTGAAAACCAACCTTCAAGGCCGACGTTAATTGAAAGCACGGCAAAGACCGCAACAAGAACTGTCGGTATGAGTGCAAGAAGCGCGAAAACGCCCGTCAGTCTAAGGTGTAGCTGCGAGCCCGCAGATTTATTCCGACGCGCAGACACCATCTGAGCGACCCGCTGCAAGACAAGCGCAGCGACAACTAGGACGTAAACAAGATCGGCAAGTAGAACGACACGCAGCGATGGCTCTGCCACACCAAGATCAAGCGGCCCAAGGACGACAAACGTAAGCAAAGCCAAAACTGGCCCCAAAAGCACAAGGCTTAGGGTGGCGAAGTTTTGGACCCGTCGTTGACGGGACCACCGGCTAAACCGGTTCAATCTTAAACCCAGACGGGACCGCTGCAAAGAAGTGCCCTGTTTGTTGCGGGCTTAATGCCCAACCGCCGATTATGTGGTCCTTGCCAGAGTGCGACTCTGGGGCCACGGTTATGTTGCGGTTTTACATCAATTTGCGGCGGCGTGTCACGCGGATATCAAGCTCGGTGATCTTTTTACGCAAGGTATTGCGGTTAATTCCGAGAAGATCGGCACATTTTGCCTGATTGCCAGCCGTTGCATCGAGCGCGATTTCGATAAGTGGCGTCTCAACTTCACGCAAAATCCGCTGATAGAGCCCCGGAGGCGGGAGAACGCCTCCATGGAGATCGAAATAGCGACGCAGATGTTTGGCAACGGACGCCATAAGTTTATCCCCCTCGCCCACACCGCGAAGTGGCTCCATGGCAGGCTGGTTTGTGAGGATAAGCTCCATCTCATTGCGTGTGATTTCTTCCTCAGCCGAAGTCACCAACAAACGGCGCATAGCGTTCTCAAGCTGGCGCACGTTACCGGGCCAGCTGTAGGTCCGCGCCATATCAAGTGCGGCTTGCGATAGACGGCGTTGGGGCATGCCATCACGTTCAGCTCGGAGTAAGAAATGCTCAGCCAATAGTCCGATATCGTCCACACGCTCACGGAGCGACGGTACGATTAATGTGACGCCACCAAGCCGATAAAAGAGATCCTCGCGGAAATCTCCAGCTTCCATCCGGTTCATGAGGTCCACTTGCGATGTCGCCATGATCCGAGGGGCATTTTCACCCAAGGTATCTAGCATACGCACGATACGCCCTTGTGCTTCGAGACTTAGATCGCCCACTTCATCAAACAGAAGAGAGCCGCCCTTGGCGCGGGCCAGCACTGTTGAAGGACCATCCATCCCTTCAAGGTCGGAGGGCGCAACCACCACAAACGGAAGGCTACGGCGATCAGAAAAGTCGTGGATTGCACGCGCAATAAGAGATTTCCCCGTGCCGCTCTCACCGGTGATGAGGACCGGAAGCGCGGTGTTCATGACGCGAGCGACTAAGCGATAAAGTGCCTGCATCGCAGGCGTGCGCCCCACGAGCGGAAGGTCGTTTGATTGCTCGGACTGCTCGGTTCGGGGTGCAGGCGCACGGCGCTTAACCTCAAGCGCCCGTGACGCTCGCTTCATCAAATCAGGAAGGTCAAAGGGCTTGGGCAGATAATCATAGGCTTCTTTTTCGGCCGCCTGAATTGCCGTCATGATCGTATTCTGGGCTGAAATCACGATAACCGGTAGCCCCGGACGCGCAGCCGAAATCCTTGGTAATTGATCAAGTCCATTGCCATCCGGCATGACCACGTCAGAGATCACAAGATCGCCTTTACCCTCTTCGACCCAACGCATGAGCGTTACCAAAGAAGATGTCGCGTGGACCTTACACCCAGCGCGGGTGAGCGCTTGTGTCAGAACGGTGCGGATTGTGCGGTCGTCATCAGCGACAAGAACGGTTCCGTCCATCAGTTATCTCCGTTTGGTAATAATGTCTCTTTGGGCGCGAGAGGTAGTGAAATTCTAAAAACGGTTCTGCCGGGAACTGAATCAACCGAGATCCATCCCCCCACATCAGCAATTAGTTTAGAAACAAGTGCGAGCCCGAGCCCCGTGCCGTTTTCGCGGCCAGACACAAAGGGTTCAAAGACGTCATCCGCGATATCTGGTGGTAATCCCGGACCATCGTCAATGATCTCGATTTGTAGCGGCAATCTTGCTTGCGTTCCGTCTGGTTTGCGAACTCGCAGCGAAGGATCGTAGAAAGTATGAAGCCTTATCGAACCGCCACTTTTGCTCGCCTCGGAGGCGTTCTTGAGAAGGTTCAAAAAGACTTGAAGAAGTTGGTCTGGATCGACCAAGGTCTGTGGCAAGGATGGGTCATAATCCTCGATAAAGAGCATATGAGCGCCAAATCCAATCGATGCAGACTGACGCGCACGATCCAAAATATCATGCAGGTTGATTGACTTGAGCATCGGCGGTCGCAAATTCCCGAACTGCTCTACCTGTTCCAAGAGCTTCACAATGCGGCGACATTCATCGACGATAAGATCGGTAAGCTCTTGATCTTCGGACGGAAGATTCATAGCCAATAGCTGCGCAGCGCCAGTAATACCCGCTAGTGGGTTCTTAATCTCGTGCGCAAGCATCTCGGCCATACCGATAGCAGACTTTGCCGCTTTGCTCGAAGATGTATTCACTGTGACGCGGCTCGCGATCTCACGCGGCGAGATCATCATCAACATCATACCCTCGGCGCCAGAAAGCGGTGCGAATTGGATGTTACATTGAAGCGGTGCGCGTTCGCCCGACCCAACATCGACGTCATTGACGAAGAGTGACGAGTTGTTTTGCCGCGCACGGGTGTATGCAGCTTCAATCTCTGCATTGATCATCACCTTGTCCCAAAGCGGTGCACCGGTAAGGGCGCGCGACGAAAGATTTAAAAAGCTCTCTGCGGCAGGGTTACTATCAACAATCACATCTTCTTTTGTAAGAAGAAGCGCAGGAACGGGAATTGAATTCCAAAGGTTTGGATCAATCGTCATGCTGCGAACCTTTCCCAAGACGCCAAAGCATCAGGAAGCAGCTTGAGCACTTTGGCGCTGGATTTTTCTGTAAGCACAAGCTTTCGCAGCCCACTTTCGGTCATAGATTCATCCATATACCAACCCAAATGTTTGCGAGCGACGCGTCCACCGAGGTCGTCGCCGTAAAATCCAAGCATTGCCTCGTAATGTGCACATACCATGTCGATAAATTGGGAATGTTCAGGTGCGAGAGGGACAGGTTGCCCCGTCAACTCAGCGGCCACTTGCGCCAAGAGCCAAGGCTTGCCTTGGGCACCGCGTCCAATCATCACGCCATCAGCGCCAGAGGCGTTCAGAGCAGTCTTGGCAGTACCAGCATCAATTATGTCACCATTTGCAATCACGGGAATTTTGACTGCGTTTTTGACTTCAGAAATTGCCGCCCAGTCTGCGCATCCTTTGTAGAACTGGCAGCGCGTACGACCATGAATGGTCAAAAGGCGAATTCCCGCAGATTCTGCGCGGCGTGCAAGATCGGGGGCGTTCAGCAAAGCGTCGTCCCAGCCAAGGCGCGTCTTGAGCGTCACGGGGACACTTACCGCTTCTACGACCGCTTCGATCAATGTCAGAGCATGGTCCAAATCTTTCAGCAGTGCAGAGCCGGAATACCCATTTGTCACTTTTTTCGCGGGACACCCCATATTGATGTCGATGATTTTTGCGCCGTTGGCTTCTACCACGCGCGCCGCCTCAGCCATCCAATGGGCCTCGCGTCCAGCAAGTTGAACGGCCGTGTTAGCCTGATCAAATCCAAGCTCTGCCTTTTCTCGCACACCTGGTTTGGCCTGGATCATTTCCTGGCTCGCGACCATTTCCGATACGACCCACCCTGCCCCAAAACCGCTGACCAGTTGCCGAAATGGCAAATCCGTAATGCCCGCAAGCGGCGCAAGTGCAACCGGTGGCGCAAGCGTCACGGCATCAAGTTGAATTGGGGCGAGTCGGGTCACAGCGTTTCTTGCATCAAAATTAGGCTTCCGCTGTTGATCTAGACAGATGATCACAGTGGGACAACAATTTGATGTATATTTTTTGAACACAAATACAAATTTGATTAAAATTTGTGCAATCAACACCCATAAAAGTCAGCATTTGCGCATCCGCGCTGCTAGGCATAGAAAATGCAAACAAACGAGAGACGGAACTCAGATGAGCACTGCTGTTATAATAGTCGCAGCCGGACGAGGCATCCGCGCAGGTGGCGGAATTCCAAAGCAATGGCGCGACCTTGCGGGAAAGCGGGTCATCGACCACACCTTAGATCGTTTTCGCAATCATCAGTGCATTGACCGAATTGTCATCGTGCTGAGCCCGAGCGATATGGAACGCGCTAGCGGTTTTCCTGATGCGCTTTGTGTCGAGGGCGGCGAAACTCGTGACCAATCTGTGCGCAACGGTCTTTTGGCATTAGCCCAAGATGCGCCTGACTTGGTCCTGATCCATGATGCAGCGCGGCCTTTGGTGTCTAATGCTGTCATTGACGACGTTCTCGCTGCGCTCCAGACACACAAAGCCGCCGCTCCCGCTGTCCCAGTCACTGACGCCCTTTGGCGAGGCGACAAGGGCGAAGTCATCGGCACCCAAAACCGCACGGGCCTTTACCGCGCACAAACGCCCCAAGGCTTTGACTTTGCCACCATCCACGATGCCCACAACGCATACCAAGGCGCACCGCTTGATGATGTGGAAGTTGTACGCGCATTTGGCGTTCCTGTCGCAATTACACTTGGCGATGAAGAGAATATAAAGATCACGACTCCAGAGGATTTTCTGAGAGCTGAAATAAAATTGAGAGGTCAGATGGATATCAGAACAGGCAATGGTTTCGACGTACATGCCTTTGAAGACGGAGATCACGTCTGGCTTTGCGGTGTGAAGATACCGCATACCAAAGCGCTCAAGGGGCACTCGGATGCCGACGTTGGAATGCACGCGGTCACAGACGCTATATATGGCGCACTGGGGATGGGCGACATAGGTCAACATTTCCCGCCCTCCGATCCTCAATGGAAGGGCGCTGCGAGCCATATCTTCTTGCGTCACGCCTGTAATCTTGCACGTGAAAATGGTTTCACAATCACCCACGCCGATTGCACGCTGATTTGTGAACGGCCAAAGGTCGGCCCGCATGCTATCGCGATGCGAGAAGCAATGGCGGAAATTATGGGGATCGAAGTTGCTCGCATGAGCGTTAAGGCAACAACATCGGAACAGCTCGGCTTTACTGGCCGCGAAGAAGGGATCGCCGCAATTGCAACGGCGACTTTGGTGAAAGCATGACCCGTCTACTTACAACATTTTTCTACGTTGGCCTTCTTAAACCTGCGCCGGGTACTTGGGGTTCCGCGGCGGCGCTGATTTTGGGGCTTATCCTTCACGGAATTGGGAGCTTTCCGCTCCTTCTCGTCGCAACCCTTTTCGTTACTGCAATTGGTTTTTGGTCTGTCGGCAAAGAGCTTGCGGACCGCCCAACCGAAGACCCATCAGAGATTGTTATAGACGAAGTCGCGGGTCAGTGGATCGCCCTTCTCGCCCCTTCGTTTGGCTTCTGGATGATGGGGCTGGACAATTGGAACTTCCCTTACCCCGGTTGGCTCGGCGCCTTTCTGCTCTTTCGACTTTTTGACATTTGGAAACCTTGGCTTGTTGGGCGCGCTGATCGCCGCCACGACCCGATTGGCGTCATGCTCGACGATATTTGGGCTGGTGTTTTTGCCGGAATCGCCACCATGATCCTCGCAGGCATCGCTCATGGAGTATTGATGTGAGTCTTGAACTGCTAAAGGCGGCACGGCAACACGGCGCAATTATCGCGACTGCCGAGAGCTGCACAGGCGGCCTTATTTCAGCCGCCATTACTGACACTGCCGGAAGCTCGGAAATCTTCGATCGCGGATTTGTAACCTATACCAACTCGGCAAAGGTTGAGATCCTTGGTGTATCGGAAAAGATGATACTTAATCATGGGGCCGTGTCAGAAGAGGTTGCCGCAGAAATGGCGCTTGGAGCGCTTCGCAACTCGGGCGCAACGCTTGCGGTATCAACGACTGGGATAGCAGGGCCAGGTGGATCGGACTTCAAGCCTGAAGGCCGCGTCTGTTTTGGTATCACCGACGGAGAAACGATCTTTACCGAGACGATAGAGTTCGGTGCACTTGGCCGCGCAAATGTGCGCAACTCCGCCGTAGAGCACGCAATTGGGCTACTGATACGCGCAATCGAAAAAGGTGTGGGCGATCATTGAACTGTTTCAATGAGTGAATATGCGGCAAAATGGTGAAAAGTTAGACTTTTCACAAATGCACTAAATTTTGCACAATAGCCGCCCCATCGCCTAATTTTTAATCAATTTCAAAACTGCCTCTATTTTAACTACGCAAAATCGAAGTTTGCCCTTCTTTTTCTCGGTTTTAGCCCTCTCATGCGCGCATCTTGAGCGTCTTTAGAGTCGCTTAACCGACAATAGGTGCGACCAACGCACTGCGGGAAACTGGAAGGAGAAACAGATGAACGGAGCGGATACCGCCTGGATCATTGTAGCGACAGCACTCGTGCTGTTCATGACACTACCCGGCCTAGCGCTATTTTACGGCGGACTTGTGCGTGCTCGTAACGTGCTCAGCGTGTTCATGCATTGCTATGCGATTGCATGTCTGATGAGCATCCTTTGGCTCGCTGGCGGGTATTCCATCGCTTTTGGCGACGGCAATGCGATTTGGGGCGGCCTTGGTAAGGCGTTCCTTAACGGCGTAGATGCGGACAGCCTCTCGGGCACCCTCCCCGAAGTTCTTTTCTTCGCATTCCAGA
>JAYPUF010000051.1:0-16689 GCA_038133925.1 Marivivens sp.
CACGTTTGCGCGGGAGTTTGCCACCCTGGTAACAAAATCATTTCATTGAATAAAAATGAAAAAGGGACCGCAACGCGATCCCCTTTCCATTTTTCTCCCTGTCGGACTTGGCCGACTAATTGACGTGACGCTAAGTGAAGGCAAAACGGACGTCAACTGGAAAAATCAGAGGAATGAAAAAAGACCACTTCCGAAGACGTGGCCAGTCTGACAGGGAGGAAACGCCGCGTTCCATAGGGGAATTTGGCGCGGATCAGGCTTACAAATAAGCGTTAAGATTGTATGATGGCCCCGTTCTCTATCCGAGGTAAGGTATGCAAGATCACATTTTTATCGGCGGCGGCGGCAATGCATATGCCGAAGCGCAAAAACTTTTGCTCAACTATACAAACAGACACGGCCTTATTGCTGGGGCGACTGGCACAGGTAAGACAGTCACACTCCAGATTTTAGCGGAAGGTCTGTCCGCCGCAGGAGTTCCTGTTTTTCTTTCAGATGTGAAAGGTGATCTTTCGGGACTCGCTGCCTCTGGTAGCGAAGGCTTCAAGCTCCATGACGCCTTTATGAAGCGTGCCGTAACGATCGGACTTGATCTGACCTATTGCAAGTTTCCAGTGACTTTCTGGGATCTCTATGGTGAGCAGGGGCATCCCGTGCGCACCACTGTGTCCGAGATGGGGCCGCTGCTTCTTAGTCGCCTGCTCGAATTGACGGACGTACAAGAGGGCGTTCTCAACGTTGCTTTCCGCGTCGCAGACGAAGAGGGATTACCGCTTCTTGATCTTAAGGATCTTCAAGCGCTTCTCCTATTCGTTGGCGAAAATGCAAAGGACTTGTCTCTTCGCTATGGCAATGTCGCTGCCTCCTCGGTTGGCGCGATTCAGCGTCAGCTTTTGGTTTTGGAAAACCAAGGTGGGAATGAGCTATTTGGTGAGCCCGCTCTAGAATTGTCTGATCTCATCCGCTGTGATGTCGATGGGCGCGGTGCGATCAACATTCTCGCTGCGGACAAGTTGATGAACAGTCCGCGTCTCTATGCGACGTTCCTTTTGTGGCTTTTGTCAGAGCTTTTTGAAGAGCTCCCCGAAGTCGGCAACCCTGACAAACCCAAACTCGTGTTCTTCTTTGATGAAGCGCACCTCTTGTTTGACGATGCGCCAAAAGCTCTTGTTGACAAGGTAGAGCAGGTGGCGCGGCTTATTCGTTCCAAGGGCGTTGGCGTGTTCTTTATCACTCAAAACCCGGCTGATGTGCCCGATGATGTTCTGGGTCAGCTTGGAAACCGAGTGCAGCATGCTCTTCGTGCCTTCACGGCACGGGATCAAAAAGATCTTCAGAAAGCGGCAGAGACTTATCGTCCAAACCCGAACTTTGACACAGCGGAAGCGATCCGCGAGGTTGGGACCGGTGAAGCCGTAACTTCGATGCTCGACCACAAAGGCATTCCGATGATTGTGGAGCGTACGCTTATTCGTCCTCCCTCATCGCAACTGGGTCCGATTACGCCCCAAGAGCGTGCTGCGATCATGGCGATGTCTCCGATGTCAGGCAAATATGACAAGCGTTTGGATCGTGACAGCGCATTTGAAATGCTTGCACGCCGCGCTGATGCCGCAGCACAAGAAGCCGAAGAAGCCGAAGCACGCGCTGCCCGCGAGGAAGAAGCAGAGCGCGAGTTCAAGCAAGCGCGGCGATACGACGGAGGGCGCACAACGACGACACGGGCTCGCCGCTCGAAAGAGCCTGAGAGCCTTGGTGGAGCGCTCGCCGATGCCTTTGTCAAAGAAATGAAAGGCACAACGGGCCGCCGCATAATTCGCGGGATCTTTGGGACTATTTTTAAGTCACGCTGACTTAGATCGTTTCCGTATCAAGGGGCCGGATTTTCAGCAATGAAATCCGGTTTTCTTGTTTCTCCAAAACCTCAAAGCGGAAGCCGTGGAAACTGAAAACCTGACCCACTGTCGGGATCATCTGGGCCTCGTGAATGACAAGGCCTGCAATGGTGTTCGCTTCTTCATCGGGCAAGTACCAGTCATGCGCTCGGTTAAGGTCGCGGATCGTGGACGCGCCATCGATGATATAGGCGCCGTCGGATGTCCGAGCGAGCGTATCCTCTTCATCGACGTCGAACTCGTCGGCGATTTCGCCAACAATCTCTTCTAGAATATCCTCAAGGGTGATGAGACCTTGGATTCCGCCATATTCGTCAACCACAAGCGCAAAGTGCGTCTTACGCTTTAGGAAGTTGCGCATCTGGTCGTCCAAAGTGGTCGTCTCTGGGATGAAGTAAGGTTTCATCGCGACGTCGAGCACGTTGAATGCCTTGAGTTCATCGGGATCGATTTGCCCGTCAGAAAGCATCTTATGCATCGCACGCAGAAGGTCCTTTGCATGAAGGACGCCGACGATGTTCTCTGGATCATTTCGATAAAGAGGGAGGCGCGTGTAATTGCTTGCCAGACACTGTGCCATAATCTCAGTAGCCGAGAGATTCATGTCGATCATCTCGATACCGGAACGGTGAAGCATAATCTCTTCGACGGTGCGGTCCGCAAGGTCTAACGCACCAAGAATACGGTCGCGGTCTTCCTTTTCGACGATCCCTTCGGAGTGGCCGAGTTGAAGTGCGCCCGCAATCTCTTCGCGGACCGCAAGAACATTGCTGTCAGGGTCAGTCCTTACGCCAAAGAGAGCTAGAACACCGCGCACGAGGATTTGGACAGCACTCACGATGGGCGAGAAAATCAGGATCACATAGCTGATTGGGCGCGCAACCTTTGAGGCCACGGTCTCAGGGTTCGTGATTGCATATGTTTTGGGGAGCACTTCGGAAAAGACAAGGACAAGCACAGTCATTGCGAGGGTCGCCACAGCAACACCGTTTTGGCCAAAGAGCTTGGTCAGAACTGCGGTCGCGAGCGAGGTTGCAAGGATATTCACCACGTTATTGCCGAGGAGGATCGATCCGATCAACCGCTCGGAGTCTTCCGTCACAGTGAGTGCGCGTTCTGCGCCGATTGAGCCTTTGTCTGCGTTCGCACGTAGTTTGCCGCGCGACGCCGCCGTGAGAGCCGTTTCAGACCCAGAGAAAAAGGCAGAAAGCACAAGAAGCACGAGGATCGCCGCAGTGGTAATCCAGAATGCACCATTCAAAAGAGAAGCTGTTTCGGTCATGGGCAAGTTATGGGGGTGGAACGTGCGCCATTCAAGGGGATCTTATGTTTTCCCAGCAAGTGGATGATGCTCAAGAACCAAAGCCTTGAGCCTTTCATCAAGAACATGGGTGTAAATCTCGGTCGTTGCGACATCAGCGTGTCCAAGCATTGTTTGGATCGCACGCAAATCGGCCCCGCCAGCAAGGAGATGTGTCGCAAAGGCGTGCCGCAACGTGTGCGGCGTGACGGTCGTCGGATCGATACCCGCTAACACGGCGAGTTCCTGAATAAGGACGAAAAATCTTTGACGGGTTAGGTGACCAGCTTTGCCGCGTGAAGGAAATAGAAACTTGGAGGTTGCCTTACCGTTCTTTTTGGCGAGCGCTTCTTCTCGGTCACGCTGAGCGAGCCAATCCCCAAGCGCAAGTCGCGCACGATCTGACAATGGGACGAGACGTTCTTTGCGTCCCTTGCCGCGCACCAAGAGCATACGAGGATCGCCACGAGCGGCGCTCACCGGAAGGCTCACCAATTCGGTAACGCGCATACCGGTCGCATAAAGAAGTTCAACTAATGCACCGTTGCGAAGCGTCTCTCTACCATGCGAATGGGCTGCTTCAATGAGACGATCCACATCGCCAATCGAGAGCGTCTTTGGGAGACGTTTCGACTTGCCCGGCCCCTTGATCCGAAGCGCCGGGTTGTCTGTGCGCCAACCTTCTTCAAAAGCGAAACGGAAAAGCTGTTTAACAGCTGAAAGACGTCTTGCGCGGGTCGAGACGGCCAATCCTTCGGCTTCGCAGGCGATCAAATATGCCTCGACGTCACTTTGCGCGCAATTCACGTAGTGCAACCGCCGACGGGAAAGCCAATCGCCAAAGTCGGTAAGGTCGCGGGCATAAGCAAGTTGCGTATTCGTTGCCGCGTCGAGTTCGGCCGCTTGGGCCTCTAGAAACGCTTGAACCCAATGGGCCATGGGTTGAGTGGATGCGCTCACGAAGGATGATCCAGTATCAAATATTGAAGCGCGGCGCGGCGTGCCGTGTCTTCGAGCCCAAGCCGGCGAAAGACCACAAGTGCTTCGCTTATTGTGCTTGGATCACCTGATAGTCCTGCTGAGAAGAGCGCAATGGCGCGTAGCAGAGTTTCACCAATTTTGCCGTCTGAGATGAGTTGCTCAAAGCCAATTGGCGTAACCGCACTGGTAAAGCCGTTTACGACCGCTTGCTCGGCCAGTGATAGGTTGTCTTGGGGTGTCACAGTTCCGCGCGCAACTGCGACGAAGAGAGGGTTCATCTCCGAAGCGCGTTCGATCGCTGCTTTCTCATAGTCCCGCGACAAGAGTAGGACCTTGAGAGCAATATCCTGCGCGTCGCCCGTCAGTTCGATTGTAGCCAATCGAGGGCCGAATTCCTCGGCAAAGGCCACTTCGATGTTGGCTTGCTCCGCCGCCGCCCAAGCAGAGCCGAGCGTGCCTTCGATCAGAGCGGGCTTTCCCGTGTCGAGTGCGCTTGTAAAGTCCTGCATCGCCTGTGCGCGGTTCCATATGCCGCCCGAAGCTGCTGGTGTTTTGGCGTTGTAGAGAGACCATAGGACCGTGCGGGTCAGGGCGCCATCGCGAACAAGTCTCTCTGCGGCTTCCATCTGATTGCGCCAACCCGCAGTATCGCGCAGGTCAGCGTGCGCAAAGGCGCGGGGCAAGCTCGACGTCGGAATAGGCTCGCCGATCGCTTCGTGCATGCGGAAGATGAGCGGGCTAATCCGATTGGGTGTCGGCAGATCAGGCTCACCTTCGTAAAGATCCGGATCGAGGAAACGAGACAATAGCGCATCCATTTCCGGATCGATGTCGCCCAAGGCGCGACCCGTATTCAGGATAAGGGCTGCTGCGTTCCAATCCCCAGCGCGCGCAATACAGAAAATACGAGCGGGATAGGTTGGGGCGACATCTGGACGCTCTTCCATGACACGGCAGGCATCAGCCTCGGTCCCTGTGAGCAATGCAACGTCGAACCAGCGGCGAAATGCGTCTGGGAGAGAAGGGTCGCCGGCCTCGATCAAAGCCTGCGCTTGTTCGATTGCGCCGATATCAAGAAGCTTGTCTGCTCGGGCAAGAAGGAACTCACCATCCGGCCCCGAGCCGATTGGTGCCGCACCGTCAGCAAGCATCAATGTGATAAGCAGTTCATAGATTGCTGGAAGTGTTTCGAGACGTTCCGCTTGAACCAATGTGACAACATCGGCAACATTGCTGGATGACCACAAATTGGTTGGAAGACCTGTTACCGATAGCGGCAAAATACCGATACCATCGGGTGTTGGTCGATCAAGCGGCGTGACGCTCACTTCGGGAGTCGCGGCACCATTCAGTTGCGGTGTGGAATCGTTGAAATCCGGAAGAACAATTGGCGCTTCGACGCTTCGCGAGAGCCAGTCAATCGCATTGAGGGGTTCCGCTTCTTGTGCAAAAAGCGGACCCTGCGCAAACGCGGCAATCAGCGCTATGAAAGAAGCCTGACGTCCCAGATGTCCTGCCATGCCCACGATTACTCGGCGCTCAGCGTGACGGGTTGCACGATTTCAGCAGTCGGCGCAGCAAAGTCACTTGGGAAGAATAGGGGCCCAACATAGGCATAGGCAACAAGCCCAAGCCCAGCCAGGATCGCGAGAATGAAGATCGCTTTTAATAGTTTCCAGAGCATTTTGTGCCTTTGCCTCGTGTTCGATGGCCCCATTTGCGGGGATTTTGTCCCTTTATAGCTGGCCTTTTCAGCAATATCACGCCATTGAGTACAGAAAATATCAACTCGGCAGAGCTGTGCCGACAGGGAATGACCATAAAGTGATGGCACGAAAGGCCTCAAAACCGAAAAACAAAATGAGTTCTGAGTTCGAATTGCATCGGACGATTGTGCTCGTTGGCATGATGGGGTCGGGCAAAACCGCTATTGGTAAGGCACTTTCGACCCGTCTAGGAGTGCCGTTCCTCGATTCTGATGCCGAAATCGAAGCGGCGGCTAATGCCACGATTGCAGAGATTTTTGAACGTGATGGCGAAGAGTTTTTCCGTCGCCGCGAATCCGAAGTGATCAACCGTCTTTTGAGTGGTGAACCTTGTGTTCTCTCAACGGGTGGCGGTGCGTTTTTGGCCGAGCGGAATCGCGCGGCAATTTCTGAAATGGGAGTTTCTCTTTGGCTCAATGCCAGTCTAGAGACCCTTTGGGAGCGCGTACGCCATAAAACTACCCGTCCGTTGCTACGGACCGCTAATCCAAAGCAAACCCTTACTGATTTGCTCAACACGCGTCTTCCAATTTATCGCCAAGCGAACCTCGTTGTTGATGTAGATGGTGGATATTCGATCGAGCAAACAACAGAGGCCGCGATCGAAGTTTTGATGGGGCGTCCTGACGTTTTGGAGAAGAATAATGACCTATGAGACCGTTTCCGTTGCACTTCCAGGACGAGAGTACGACGTTCTTATTGGGCCAGAACTTTTGGATGTCGCAGGCGAAAAGATCGCGCCGATGTTGCGGCGCAAACGCGTCGCGATCCTCACCGATGAAACGGTTGCGCGGCATCATCTTACGCGCCTAGAGGCGTCACTCGACGCAGTAGGTATCAAACACAGTGCCTTGGCCTTGCCGGCAGGCGAGAGCACAAAGGGTTGGCCGCAGTTCACGCGCGCAGTTGAGTGGCTCCTGTCGGAAAAGATCGAACGTTCGGACATCGTGATTGCTTTTGGTGGCGGTGTCATCGGCGATTTGGCTGGCTTTGCAGCTTCTGTTGTGCGCCGTGGACTGCGCTTTGTTCAAATCCCAACGACGCTCCTTGCTCAGGTTGATAGCTCTGTCGGTGGCAAGACAGGTATCAACACCTCGCACGGTAAGAACCTCGTGGGTGCGTTTCATCAGCCTGTTCTGGTTCTAGCGGATACAGCAGTCTTGCGCACGCTCCCGCGCCGAGATTTCCTCGCTGGATATGGCGAAGTGGTGAAATACGGGCTTTTGGGTGATGCCGCATTCTTTGACTGGCTTGAAGTCAATGGACCAAAGCTCTCTGAGGACATGAATGCGCTTGTCTATGCGGTGAAGCGTTCGGTTGAAATGAAAGCCGAAATTGTAATGCGCGACGAGACAGAGCAGGGGGATCGTGCCCTTCTCAATCTGGGTCACACATTCTGTCACGCATTTGAAGCCGCCACAGGTTATTCGAGCAGGCTCTTGCACGGTGAAGGCGTTGCGATTGGCTGTGGACTTGCGTTTGAGCTTTCGGCGCGTTTGGGTCTATGTTCGCAAGAAGCGCCAAGCCGCGTGCGCGCCCATCTCAGCGATATGGGAATGATGGTGAACCCAACCGATATAGAGGGCGATCTACCCCCAGCGGAAGTGCTTCTCGAACTCATGGCTCAGGACAAGAAAGTGATCGACGGGAAGCTTCGATTTATTCTCGCACGCGGGATCGGGGAGAGCTTTGTCACCTCGGATGTGCCGAGAGAGGCCGTGCTTGGACTTTTGAACGACCGCCTATCTACGTGACCCAAATGAAAAGCCCGCGAAAATCGCGGGCTTTGTTCTTTTACTTGGAATTGGTGCCCGCTTAGAACGGGATTTCGTCGTCCATGCCGCCACCGGCACCGCCACCGGACGGGCCATTGTCATAGCCGCCGCCATATCCGCCATTGCCACCGCGATCATCAAAGCCGCCACGGTCGTCGTACCCGCCGCCGCCATTGCCGCCACCTCCGTTGCCGCCGTCACCACGGCCGCCAAGGAGCGTTAGTTCGCCGCGATAGGGGCGAATAACGACTTCTGTCGTGTAACGGTCCTGACCGGATTGATCCTGCCACTTGCGCGTTTCTAGCTGACCTTCGATGTAAACAGTGGAACCCTTACGAAGATACTGTTCCGCAATGCGGCCAACAGGCTCGGAGAAGATCGCGACCGAGTGCCATTCGGTGCGCTCGCGGCGCTCGCCCGTGTTGCGGTCTTTCCAAGTTTCAGACGTTGCGATGCGAAGGTTCACAACTTTGCCGCCGTTCTGGAAATTGCGAACTTCGGGATCGCGGCCAAGATTGCCGACGATAATGACTTTGTTGACTGAACCGGCCATGCGGGTCCCCCTTCGAATCTTGGTTTTGTTCGGGAGACTTTACACCACTGCATATTGATGAAGGAAAGCCTAAACGCGGTAGGGTCCCGAGTTGTGCACAGAAATTTTGCGGATTCTTGCCACAATGACGGTTGTGGATGCGCTGATCAGTCTTACCTCTTGACCCATAAGCCAGTGTAGATTTGTTAATCAAAAAAAGAATAAACTGTGGTTTGCGCAACGTCATAAGGACGACTGATGAGAGGGATAAAACTTGGGCTTGCCTTTGTGCTCGGCTTTGCGGGAGCGCCAGTTTTGGCGGAATCCGTTTCGACGAGCTCTCGCGGGTCACTGTTTAAGAGCCAACTCAAGGTGCTCGATAGTCGTGCGAGCGAGCAGTATTCCTTTTCGGACCGGCTCACACCGAATGCAAGTTCCGCCAGCTTAGCCAGCGTGAATGTGCCGCGGTTCACAGGCTCGTATAGCGGTCCATACCTTGCAATGGCGCGCGCAGCGGCACGTCGGCACAACGTACCAGAGGATTTGTTTCTCCGCCTTGTTCAGCAGGAAAGCGGCTGGAACGCGGGTGCAATCTCACATGCAGGGGCAATCGGACTTGCACAGCTTATGCCGGAAACGGCTGCGCTTTTGGGCGTTAATCCAACCGACCCAGCGCAGAACCTCGAAGGTGGCGCGCGCTATCTCGCGATGCAGTACCGCGCGTTTGGAAGTTGGCGACTTGCACTTGCCGCCTATAATGCTGGACCGCAAGCTGTTGAAAAGCATGGCGGAATCCCGCCATACGATGAAACTCGGAATTATGTACGCGTGATCTTAGGCAGCTAGTGCTGACCGATACGGCGGAACTTGGTAGGGGTCATCCCCGTCTGGTTCTGAAAGGCACGCGTAAAATAAGCCGGTGATGTATAGCCGAGACGTGACGCGATATCCTGAACAGGCGTCCGCGTGTCGCGCAACAAGAGGCGAGCCTCATAAAGAACGCGATCAGACAAAAGAGCATGTGCGGAGCGACCACAAGTCTGGTTACAGCAGCGCGTGAGATGCGTTGGCGTCACACCCAAAGCAGCGGCGTAATCCGCAACACCTTTTTCAGAGCGAAAATCACGCTCAATAAGATCGGTATAAGCCGCAACGAGCCGTGCGGATGAGGTTTCTGAACGATTAGATGTCGGATCGGCTGGGTGTTCTTGAAGCTGACGCTCAAAGAAGACGCCCAAGATGCCAACGAGATAATGCGCTGCTCTTGTGTGCGCGGCCTTTGATGATTTCAATTCACGTTCGAGATTATCGAAATGCGTGAAGAGTTCTTTCTGAGCGTGAACATCCCGAATGCGCAGATGGACAGGCTCTTCGGGCCATTCGCCCGCCATAGCCAGCGGGATCGAAAGCATTTGGCCAAAAACGGTCGTTCCGACTTCGAAGCCGTACATGGTGTTTGGCGGAATGTAGATCATGTTGTTTGGGCCATAACCGCTTGTCAGGCCGGCGATCGTGATGCGGCCCTGACCCTTGGAGATGTAGAGAAGACGCGGCGCAGCATGGGATCGCATGGCCTCGGTCCGCCAGCGGCCAGTGTCAGCATTTTGGGCAATGGGCACAAGTGACAGACGGTTTGCAACGTCAGATTCGACGATTGGCGTCAGTGCAGATTTAACCGTGTGCGACATTACGTTTTTCCAAAACCGTGTTCGATTATTGAAAGAATGTGGCCCATACCTTTGTGAAACAAGGGCAAAAGTTAACATTACGTAAATATGTTGTTTACGATTCTGTGGATAAATTGGGGATAATTTCCCAATTTTTCATCCGAGCCCGAAACCAAGTGCGCTGGCGTTTGGCAAATTGGCGTGTTGCAATAACAGCATTTTCTATAGCCACGTCGAGAGGCATTTCACCCCTGAGATGTGCGATTATTTCAGGTGCTCCTATTGCTTTGGACGACAGATACTTTGGATTCCAGTGTTTTAGCATTGCCTCGGCCTCGAGGAGAGCACCTTGATCGATCATCATGTGAAAACGCTTTTCAATTCGCTCACTCAGCCATTGCTTGTCTGGCATCAAACAGATTGCAGTCGTCTCAGCGAGAGGGAGAAGCGGTTCCGGCGTGTCGTCTTGCCAAGATGCGAGCGGGCGTCCCGTCGCTCGGAGCACTTCCCATGCACGTTGAACTCTCGCACGGTTCTTTATGTCTATGCGCGAGATTGTTTCGGGATCGAGATCAATCAAGAGCGTGGCGAGGGGAATCGCATCGGCCTCGGACCTCACTTCTGATGGGGTCGGCGGGATTTCAGCGAGGCCTTCGGTAAGTGCGGTGAAATAGAGCCCGGTCCCGCCTACGATGATTGGGCGCTCATCGGATAATAGAAACGGCTTCACATCGCGAAGCCAATGTCCCACAGAATATTCAGCATCAAATGGCACATGACCGTAAAGCTCGTGCTGCGCCAAGCTAGTTTCTGCCTCGGGCGGGCGTGCAGTAAGAATGCGCCAGCCATCGAAGACCTGAAGAGCATCCGCGTTTATGATCACGCCGCCTTGCTCGCGCGCGATTTTGAGAGCGAGGGCTGACTTTCCGGACGCTGTTGGACCTGCGATGAGTACCGGCTTGTCACTTGGAATGTCGCGCGTTTCGATCACTCGGAGGCCTTTGTTTGGTTTCTCGATTTTCGAGGTGGTTATTTCGTATGCACAGCATTGAACATTTCCTCCTTTTCCGACATTTTGGCGGTCGATGAAAGCACCCATTCAGGAGTAAGGGCGATGAGCGAGACCAAGAACATCAAATTTAAGAGGGTCATGCTCAAGATCTCGGGTGAAGCCCTGATGGGAGACACACAGTTCGGTCTGCATCCACCAACCGTCGAGCGCATCGCACGCGAGGTCAAATCGGTGCACGATCTTGGTGTAGAGATTTGCATGGTGATCGGTGGCGGCAACATTTTCCGCGGCCTTCAAGGCTCGGCGCAGGGGATGGAACGCACCACTGCCGATTACATGGGCATGCTCGCGACCGTTATGAACGCTCTTGCGATGCAATCCGCTTTGGAGAGCCTTGGTGTCTTTACCCGCGTGATCTCTGCAATTCCGATGGATCAGGTGTGCGAGCCTTACATTCGTCGCCGTGCTGTACGCCACCTGGAAAAGAAACGCGTCTGTATTTTCGCGGCAGGCACAGGAAACCCGTACTTCACGACTGACACCGCAGCGACGCTCCGCGCAAACGAGATGTCCTGTGAGGCGATCTTCAAGGGCACCAAAGTCGATGGTGTCTACGACAAAGATCCAAAGAAGCACGAAGACGCCAAGCGCTTTGAAACCGTCACTTATGACGAGGTCTTGGCGCAGCACCTTGGCGTTATGGATGCCTCTGCAATCGCACTTGCTCGCGATAACGATCTTCCGATTATCGTCTTTAGTCTTGATGAACCCGGTGGCTTCCGTGGTATCCTTGCAGGCGAAGGCACCTATACAACCGTGCACTCTTAACGGTATAGCAAACTAAATCACGAATAACCCGTCAGGGGAGCAGACCACTAATGTCCGATGAATTTGAACTTGATACCGACGATCTGACCCGCCGTATGGATGGCGCCATTGCTGCGCTTCGCACCGAATTTGCGTCGCTGCGGACGGGCCGAGGATCGGCCTCCATGCTCGACCCAATTCAGGTAGAAGCCTATGGTCAGATGACCCCGCTTAATCAGGTTGGCACCGTAAACGTGCCAGAGCCGCGCATGGTCACGATCAACGTTTGGGACAAGGGCCTTGTCGGCAAGGTCGAAAAAGCAATCCGCGAGAGCGGTCTGGGGATTAATCCCCAGTTGAATGGCACTATTATTATGTTGCCTATCCCTGAGTTGAACGAAGAACGTCGTCGTGAGCTGTCTAAAGTGGCGGCTCAATATGCCGAGCATGCTCGTGTCGCTGTGCGCAACCTGCGCCGTGATGGCATGGACAAGGTGAAGAAGGCCAAAGCTGATGGTCTTTCGGAGGACGATCAAAAGTTCTGGGAAGGTGAAGTTCAGTCGATGACCGACCAGTATGTAAAGCAGGTCGACGAGCTTCTCGACACGAAACAAAAAGAGATCATGCAGGTCTAATTGTTGATCTAAAGGAGCCGCATAATGGCTGTTGAGACGGATGACAAAGCCCAAACGGGCCCCAAACACGTAGCAGTCATTATGGATGGCAATGGGCGTTGGGCGCAAATGCGCCACCGTCCTCGCCTTTTTGGGCATCACGCAGGTGCCAAGCGCATTCGCGAAATCGTTGAGGTCTGCCCAGAAGTCGGGGTGAAATACCTCACGATTTTTGCTTTCTCGACAGAGAATTGGAAGCGGACACAGACGGAAGTTTCAGGTCTGATGGCGCTTTTCCGCAAATACATCGAGAAGGAAGCGAAAGACCTCATTAATGATGGTGTTCGCGTGCGTTTCATCGGTGACCGGATCAAGCTTGATGAAAAGCTGGTTACCTTGATGGATGAACTGGAGCTTTTGACTTCGGGCAATGACAAGGTTCACCTGACAATCGCGTTGAACTATGGCGGTCGAGACGAAGTGACCCGCGCTGCAAAGCGACTGGCCTATGACATCGAAATCGGTAAGTTAACGCACAAGGATGTGACGGCTGAAACTCTTGCAAGCTATCTAGATACGCATGTTCTTCCGGACCCTGATCTGGTCATACGTACCTCGGGCGAAGCGCGTATTTCGAACTTCCTTTTGTGGCAGTCGGCATACTCTGAATACGAATTCATCGACACTCTTTGGCCAGACTTTACAGCAAAAGAATTCTGTGAGGTCGTCGGGCGTTATGGCGCGCGTGATCGACGGTTCGGCGCGGTTAAGGCCTAACATGAGCTCACCTCAACGCTCTGGAAATTGGGGAGATTTGCTTCCCAGATTGCTTTCCGCCATCGTGATGGTTGCCGTCGGTGTGTTTACGATCGGCAAAGGCGGGCTTTGGTTTCAGGGGCTTGCGGTAATCGTAACAGGTCTGATGTTCTGGGAACTCACCCGCATGATCGAGCCTGCCCGCAAAGGTAGGGCAATCGTTCTTGGTGGCGTTGCCGCACTTGCGCAGGTCGCCGTAATCTATGGCGGTGCTGGATGGCCATTCCTGATCTTTGTCTTGTTGGCACTCTTCGCAGGCATGGTGTCGTTTCGTGATAAATGGATCGTGACCCTTTACGGTATTCCTGTGCTGTTTGCGCCTTGGGGGTTCGTTTTCTTCCGTGAAGAAGGAAGTGTTCACCAGCTTGCCTGGGTTGTCGCTGTGATCGTGGTAACCGACATCCTTGGATATTTCGCAGGTCGTTTCCTCGGCGGTCCCAAATTCTGGCCAAAGGTTAGCCCCAAGAAAACGTGGAGCGGAACGCTTGCTGGTTGGGTCGGAGCGGCTCTGGTCGGTGCGGCCTATGTATTTTACTTCGACGTCGCACCTGTTTTCGTTCTTTTTTCGGTGCTTTTGTCTTTTGCTGGGCAGATGGGCGATATCGTCGAGAGCGCAATCAAGCGCAGGGCAGGGATCAAGGACAGTTCGAACCTCATTCCTGGACACGGCGGACTGTTGGATCGCTTTGATGCAATGATTGCCGCGTCTTCTGCGCTTTTGATCCTGCTTTGGGCGCATTCCTTCGTGACAGTATGACCCAATTACGACGAGTTTCAGTTTTCGGCGCAACAGGGAGCATCGGGCAAAATACGCTTGATCTGATTGCGCGTGATCCCAGTAAATACGAAGTTGTCGCTCTTACAGGTGGCCGTAATGTTGCGCAGCTTGCCGAGGATGCCAAACGTCTCAATGCGAAGGTCGCCGTCACCTGTTTTGAAAGCTGTAGGGCCGAGCTCCAAGACCGTCTGGCAGGGACTGGGATCGAAGTTGCAGGCGGTGATGAAGCAATTGTAGAAGCGGCGAGCCGCCCCGCAGACTGGGTGATGAGCGCAATTGTAGGGGCTGCTGGGTTGCGTCCAGGTTTAGAAGCCTTGAAACATGGCACCACTCTGGCATTAGCCAATAAGGAGTCTCTCGTTACGGCTGGCCCGCTCTTGCTCTCTCAAGCCAAAGCATATGGCGCGACAGTGCTTCCCGTGGATTCCGAACATTCCGCAATTTTTCAGGCGTTGATCGGAGAGGACAAATCCGCCGTTGAGCGCGTGATTATTACGGCCTCTGGCGGAGCGTTTCGCGATTGGCCAATCGAGAAATTAGCACAAGCCACGGTGTCCGAAGCATCCTCGCATCCCAATTGGGACATGGGGCAAAGGATCACGATTGACAGTGCTTCCATGTTTAATAAGGCGATGGAAGTTATTGAGACAAAAGAGTTCTTTGACTTTTCGCCTGAGCAGATCGAAGTGATTGTGCACCCTGAAAGCATGATCCATGCGTTGGTTGGGTTCAACGATGGTGCCCTGATGGCACATGTTGGTCCAGCAGATATGCGCCACGCTATCGGTTTCGCTCTGAACTGGCCTGCGCGCAAAGAACTGCCGGTCGAGCGTCTCGATCTCGCTAAAATTGGGGCTTTCACCTTCCGTGAGGCCTGCGAGACGCGCTACCCTGCGCTTTCGCTTGCGAGGCGCGTCATGGAAGAAGGCGGGCTTATGGGGGCAGTGTTCAACGCTGCCAAAGAGGCTGCGCTGGATCACTTCATCGCCGAGGAAATAGGATTCCTTCAAATGTCGCAGCTGGTCGAAAAGACGATGGACAGGCTCTCTTTGCACACGGCTAAGCAAAATGACGTGATGAGCCTCGATAGTATTCTGGACATTGACCGCGCGGCACGTTTGATTGCCAGCGAAACGATAAAGACCTTAGGATAATCTGACTTATGAGCCAGTTCCTGCCCTATTTCGGCAACGCATCATTCACAATCATTGCATTCATCGTCGCTCTTTTGGTGATCGTAGCGATCCACGAGTTCGGTCACTACATCGTCGGGCGTTGGTGCGGGATAGGTGCGGATGTGTTTTCACTCGGCTTTGGTCCCGTTTTGTGGTCGCGGATCGATAAGCGCGGAACACGCTGGCAAATCGCAGCTTATCCCCTTGGTGGTTATGTGAAATTTAAGGGTGACGCCAATGCCGCGAGTGTTGGTGGATCAGACCAGGTCGAGGGTGCGTCTGCGCGTGAAACCATGCTAGGAGCCCCTGTTTGGGCTCGTGCGTTGACCGTTGCAGCGGGGCCGATCGCGAACTTTATTCTGGCTGTCATTGTGTTCACGGGTTTGTCGCTTGTCGCAGGCAAAGCCGTTGATCCATTGACGCTCCGTTCGGTTCAAGGGATGCCGCCGATCTATGAGCTTGAGTTGCAAGCCGGTGATCAGATTCTTGCGGTCGAAGAAATGGATGCGCGCTCTATTGCAGCTTTTGGCGTAGCGATGAAGAGCGTCCCACTACAGCCATCGGTCGAATACACCATTATCCGTGACGGCGTCGAATTGGTGGTCAAAGGACCTTATCCTGAAACGACTTTTGCAGCCGGTGTGAATTTTGATGGGGCCGCTGCCGAGGCGGGCGTTCAAGAAGGCGACTTTGTCACCGCAGTAGACGGCGACGAGATTTTTGCCTTTTCGCAGCTCATCGAGAAGATCACTGCATCCCAAGGCAAAGCCGTTACGCTCACAATCTGGCGTTCGGGAGAGGTTCTTACTCTTGATATGACGCCGCGAAGCACAGACATGCCGCTTGCCGACGGGAGCTTTGAAACCCGCTATCTGATTGGTATTACGGGTGGAATTTTCTTTGATCCCGAAACGCAACGTGCTGGGCTAGGTGAAGCTATCGGTAACGCATTTTCGTCGCTTTGGTACATTCTAAAGATTTCACTCTCGGGAATGTGGCACATGATCACCGGTGCGATATCGTCTTGCAACCTGTCGAGCCCAGTTGGAATTGCTCAGGCATCGGGAGCAATGGCGTCGTCGGGTCTTCTCGATTACATCAGTTTTATCGGTTATCTGTCTGCTGCAATTGGACTTTTGAACCTTTTGCCTATTCCGATTTTGGATGGCGGGCACCTTGTGTTTCATGCATATGAAGCCGCCACGGGCAAGAAACCTTCGGAAAGAGTGCTTCGCGTCCTTATCGCGGCTGGTCTTTCTAGCATCTTAACGATGATGTTGATCGGTCTAGCGAATGATCTTTTCCTCTGCTGATTGGTCTCCAACATTCAGCTATAGGTGTCATGTTTTTGCCTCATTCTTGGTCTAGTTGATTTGCTAGAAGCCAATGAGGTGAGTGATGCAGACCATCAATACAAGCTATCGGAGCCTATCTTTCTTGTTCGATTTGAACTGGGATCGTTTGCTTTTTGGAGCCACACTTATCGGGTCTCTATGGCTCGGATCTGTGGTTGCTGGTCTTTGACACAATATCTAGGCGTTTGAGCGCCGAAAAGTCCTTCAAACTTTTGA
>JAYPUF010000052.1:0-14270 GCA_038133925.1 Marivivens sp.
CGCTCAGCGTGACATCTGGATCAGAAACGCCGAAGCGCTCTATCCGCCGCAGAACTCTGTCAAAGGAAGCGAAACATAAACGCTTAGCCGGAGGATTCGCAGTCGAGTCTTAAGAGAACATTTATGCGGATCCTTAAAATTCAATTACTGTTGAAATTCAAAACAGATAAATGCAGGCTAAAATTAGTGTCAGTTTGGAGGGGGAACATGAGCTTCACCGAAGCGACTAAGACCTGTTTGGGAAAATACGCTGACTTTTCAGGTCGCGCCAAACGAAGTGAATACTGGTGGTTTTATCTGTTCGTGGCGCTCGCGACCTCAGTTGCTCAGATAATTGATAATACGATTGGGACCAACATTCTTGGCAATTTAACGTCGCTTGCTCTGTTCGTTCCTTCAATTGCAGTTGGCGCAAGACGCTTGCATGACATAGGTCGAAGCGGTTGGTGGCAATTGATCGCCCTCACTGGCGTTGGTGTGTTCGTCCTCATCTACTGGTACATTCAGGATTCACGAGATGAGGCTTGATGCGTTACGCGTAGGTAAGGTTCTTGCCGCGTTAACTGCAATCATTTCAGTTTCGGCATCCGCTGCTGAAATCGAAGACCTTCCAGCAAAACTTCAGGACAAGGTCGTACAGGCCGCGGAGGCTTGTAGCGGGTTTGAGAATGGCGAGTTTTTCATAGATTGGGGCGGAGTTGTCCGTACCGACTTGGATGGGGACCTTTATCCCGATTGGGTCTTGAACGAGAGTAGCTTTGCTTGTTCCACCGCCGCTTCGCTCTATTGTGGGACTGGGGGATGCATGAGCCACTACTTGATCGGTGACACCTTAACTTCGCTTTTCAATCAAGGTTGGGAAATGGTCTCCGTCGCGCAAAAGCGTTACTTGGTGGCAAACGTCCACGGAAGTCAGTGTGGAGGCATAAACCAAACGCCTTGTGCGACGATAAGCATTTGGGACCCCGAAGCGCAAAGTTGGCGTACAGCTGCCGCGACTTGGGAATAAGATCAGCTTCTAAATACATAGTTTTGGGAGAGTAGGTGAGAAAGCTTTCGGTCGTAGTTTCGCTCTCAATTTCGCTCGTCGCATCCTGCGGGGAAAAGGCACAGGATACACCAGTCCTATCATGCATGGCGATGTTGCAGGAGTGCTTCCCAGATGGAAAAATGCCAGAGCCTCTTGGCTTAGACTTACAATCTTGATGCAAGATTTGCGGATGAGAGTGATACATGCGGTTTCAACTCACTTGGCGGAAACGCATCCTCTTAGTGCCGATTTATAACGCAATAATATTTGCGACATGGGCTGCTGTTGTGCTCTTCATGGATCGAGCAAAACGTCAGCCTTGATGTGTGATATATCCAAGCACTAGTGCGAGTGCTGCGAGTAAAGCGCAGAAGAGTAGGAATGCCTTTTTAAGAGAATTGGTCGCAGATGCAGGCGATTGAAAAAAAGATCGTTTGGTTAGCGCCCCGAAGATTGCAAGGGCCATCCAAATAATCGAAATGATAATACCCGCGACGATGATAATAATCATCAGGGGTCACCCGCTACAGCTATTGTGAGAAATTAATTCCGTTTTTAGTTGCATTGGCGATAGGTGTAGTCGCCAAATTCAATCCAATGCTCGTTTCCAACTTCGAAGACCAGCATCTCTCCGCCACTATCCAATAATAATGCTTTTACGAAGCCTTTAGGGGCAGGTTGATTGCTTCCAAACCAAGAATAGGCGGTTATTCCTGGCTCATCGCGGAAAGTGATCTCGCCGGTTAACGTATTTGTTTCGATTATTCGAACCACAATGTTTTCTTGTCTGCGCCCATCGGTTGAGTACTCGATCATGCGTTGGATTGCGCCGCCGCCGCAATAAACGCGTCCTTCGGGTGCCTCCATTTTGGGAGTTTGAGTGCAGGCGCTCGTGATAAACAACAAGCTTAAAGAAGCAATGACATTCGAAACATTTGCAACTCGCATTTACTCGTCCATCTAGATTGGTTTGGCGTAATGCTGCTGTAAGACTTTTTTAGAGTCAAAGATATTTTGTTTCGTCTTAATTACTTGCTATGCTTAGCTCTAGACAGAGTGAGGTTAGGTGCAGAGGTTTTAGATGAAAAAGTGGATCGCAGCTTTTGGGATGTTGATTGCCGCTCCGAGTTTGTCAGCTCAAGAGGCCCCAAAGCAGTATCACCTCGTTGGTGTACAGGAATATGATCCTGCTGAACTTCTTCAATTTGCAGCGCATGCCGTCCTGATGAGTGGCGACATTGATGGTGATAGTCTCGCAGCGACTGTAGAGCAGATTTATCGCGAAGACGGTTATGCGCTCGCGTATGTGAAACTCGCGAACGACGGCAGAACGATCGTTGTTGATGAGGGCCGAATTGGCTCAATCCGGATCGAAGGCGTCGATAAAGAAGTCCATGATCTGATCGCCAAATATTCAGCGCCGCTCCTGAACGATAATGCTGTTTCTATTGATGAACTCGAGCGAGCCTTGATGCTCACTGAAGACATCGAGACCGTCACTGCAACGACTGAGATTACGTATCCTGATCCCAATGGGGACGCCGAATTACGGATAGTTGGAGAGCAACTTTCTGAAAGCTGGGGGCAGTTCACGATCGATACACCCGATCGTAAGCCGAATTCCGCACTGACGGCTGCGATAGATCAACACTTTTACCATGTCGCTACTGCGGGTGATCTGTTGAGGTTGTCTTTGAGCAGCACATATGTGTTCTCAACGAAGAACTCGTCCTACGCTGGTGCTCTGGCTTATCGCGCACCAGTTGGCGGAAACGGCAGCTATGTTGAAGGTTACGTCGGCACTCTACAAGCGCGCTACAATGCGCTGGGAGCGATGCAGCAAACCGATCTTGATGGAACGACTGCAATTATTGCTATGGGTGCTCCCATCGTTCGAACTGTTAATCGGTATGGTTATCTTATTGGAGAACTTCGCAGCGCGTCTTCGAGCGCAACCGATGCAACATCGTCCTTTAAGGCGACTTCAACCGTCGGAAGTGCGATCTGGCTAGATGGCAGGGTCCTCGACGGCGGCGGCGCTCTGGAATACGCCGCTTCGTTCAGCCTTGGAAATCAGACTGGGGATACAAGGGCAGCCGCCAGCTTTAATTACGCGCGCTTTGGGTTGGGGTATGGTCATCCAACGATGATTGGGAACAGTCCAGCTCAGATAGCTTTGCAAGCGACTGGACAAGTGAGCTCCTCATCGCTGCCATCGACTGAGAAGATGATGCTCGGCGGTCACGGAGCAAACAGAGCCTATGACTACGGCGAAATTTCAGGCGACAGTGGGCTGTCTCTGAGTTTTGAACTCGCACTTGAGGGTAGTAACGACTTTTCAGACAGAATTGCGCTCGAACCATATGGTTTTTTTGAATTTGGTTGGGCAAAGAATAATGCATTCGGTTCGACAGCAGCGAGCGCTGCCAAGTCTTCATCTGTAGGTGCGGGAGTGCGTTTCTCGTTACCTCAACGTCTTTATGGTCAAGCTTATTTTGCTGTTCCGCTTATTGCGGGATCCCGTACCGCCAAAGGTGATCCTGCAATTTATCTATCTTTATCAAGGCAGTGGTGAGGTAATTGGTTATGCAAAAGTCGTTACTAAAAAACGGGAGCCGTGCTACTCTTTGCGCCATTCTGCTCTCAGTGCCTGTGGCAGTATCGGCCAAAGGCGGTGGCCTCCACCTTGGTTGGTGCCAACCCAATAACCCACACTATGAAACCGCTGTGTGTGGAGCTGCTTCCGGAGCAGGGGCATCAGTCGGAACGTCAGGTGGATCCATGGGAGGATCAATTGGCGGGTCTTCAAGTGGCACTATCGCTGGGGCAGGAAATCCACCTGCCTCAAATACGCAGACGGTTATTCTGAAACCTCTCCCCCAACAGTCGTTCACAGGTTACGGTCCGGTGACAGTCTTGCAATCGACGCAGGCCCCAGATGTTACAGGGTATAGCCCTGGCTTTGTTGTGCAGCCGCTTCCGCCGCAATCATTCGCCGGAGTAAGTCCAGGGCAAGTACAACAACTTCAAGCGCCTTCATTCTCGGGGTTTAGTCCCTCAATTCAGGTGTCGCCGATCGTTTCGCCTTCATTTACGGGGTACTCACCGGTTTTGCCAATATCCCCAGTTGTGACGCCTCCTATCGTTGGATACAGCCCTGTTGTTGTGGTCCATCCCCTCGCTCAACCTTCGTTTACAGGTTATGCACCCGTGGTGACTATTGTGCCGGTTCAGTCACCCACGTTCACTGGATACAGCCCTGTGATAACAGTGCACCCAGTTCCGTCGCCGACATTTACGGGCGTTAGCCCCGTAGTCCCGGTCACTCCTGTGATGTCACCGTCATTTACAGGGTATGGGCCTACAAACTTGGTCCCGCCAGTTCCGAGTGCCGTCCATAGTGTGAATGTTTCCCTTGCGCCAGTATCCGTGCAGCGTCCGCGTCCTAAGCCGATCAAAACAAAGACGGTTGGTTCCACGGCAAACATTACCCATTCTACGGCGTCACAAGGCACGTCCAACAAGACACACATCACCCCGACAGGCGGGCGACATGATGCAAACATCACTTATACTCAGATGGACAGCAGCGGAGCAAGTTGGGCGTGCCTAACTTCAGGTCATGGACCACGAACGAATGTGACGGATAGCGGTGCAAATGTCGCTGTGATGAGAAGCGCGACGCGCATCGATAGTCTTGCTCGCGACATCCCAGCACGGCATCCCCGTCAATCCCATTGTCTGGTATCCATACAGCGGGAACGCAACTGATCTTGACCAAATGGTCGAGGACCAGTTTGGTGCGGTGTTGAAATAACTCGCACCGTTTGGAGGACCTCATGGCTGACATCATACGTAAACATACTTCAAAGCGCATGTCGCAGATCGTGATCCACGGTGACACGATCTATCTGGCGGGGCAGGTGGGTACACCGGGTGCAAGTGTTGAGCAGCAAACACGTGATTGCCTTGCGGCGATCGATGAATTGTTGGCTGAAGTAGGCTCCGATAAGACGTGCATTCTTCAAACGATCATCTGGCTTGATGATATGAAGCACTTTGAAGAGATGAACTCTGTCTGGGATGCTTGGGTGCCTGAAGGTGCGGCTCCTGCGCGGGCTTGTGGAGAGGCCAAACTTGCGACGCCTGAATATCAGGTCGAGATGATCGTGACGGCAGCGCGAAAACCAAATAGCTAGCGCTTGGAGCGCGGGCCTTGGATCATTCTAAGCAAGGCCCGTAGCGCCTTGGGTAGTTGTTTTCGATTTGTATAGTAAATGTGAAACGCCAGTCAGACTGAGTGCCACCGAGGTAACACGTTTACCAAGCGCCCTTCGTCTAGCGGCGGCTTTACGCGTTCCACCAATACTTTTTGTCAGCTCGAGCTCGTTTCGTTCAAGGGAAACTGGATTTTTGAATTCGCAGCTCTAGTTAAGGGCAGGTAACGAATGCCGATCTGGAGGCCTAAAATGCTGCGACTGTTTCAAGTGCTCCTCCTTTCACTCGTACTTGCCGGCTGTTCAGTCAAGCCGTCACTTGATGATCCAAAGCTATCCGGCCGCACCTTTGATCTGGTTCAGTTCTTCGAAGGACGGACGACTGCTCACGGCCAATTTCAAGACGTGCTTGGGAATGTTAGCCGTAGGTTTGAGGTTGACATAGAGGGGACTTGGGATGGGGCAGTCCTCACGCTTGTTGAAGACTTCACCTATTCGGATCAAACGACTGAAAAGCGCATTTGGACGCTCATGCCCTCAGAAGACGGGGTTTGGACGGGTTCGGCAGCTGGCGTCATTGGTGAGGCACGCGGACAAATCAAAGGCGATATGTTCTACTGGCAGTATACGATCGATCTTCCGCTGCCCGATGGCGAGATGCGCGTAAGCTTCGACGACTACATGTGGCTGCTGTCTGAAGATCGCGTTCTCAACATCGCATATATGTCGAAATCAGGTGTTCCGCTTGGCCAAGTTACGATTTTCTTCGAGAAGTAGTGTGACGAAAGTGTGAACTAAATCAATTTTTTGTCGGCTTTTTCGGGGTTACGCTTAGCATCGATTTGCTGGGCCAAATCCCACGTGGCCGAGTTGTGCTTCGGTCCGGAATTGACATGGGAATCCACGTGAATTGGTGATGTGAACTGGGCCTGAACCTTTCGTTCTGTTGATGTGCCTCATCCCACAGCCGACTTTGACACGGCTCAAGCTTTGATTAAGACTGGGGTCCAAGAGGTCGCGCTGTTGCGGCGCTCCGATCAATGAAGGTGCCATCTTGAGTCGTAGACAGTTGCCCAACCTTGGAGCTTTGGTCACATTCGAGGTGGCGGCAAAACACCTGAGTTTTACGTCCGCTGCACGCGAACTGAACATCACCCAAGGTGCCGTGTCGCAGCAAATCCGTCAGTTGGAAGACGTGTTGGGTGAGAAGCTTTTTATTCGTAAACACAATGCCTTGGAGATCACTTCTAAGGGGTTGGACCTGCTTTCCTCTGTATCAGGCGGGCTTGATCAAATCAGTGCGGGCCTATCGGGGTTCAATCCTCAAGAAGCACCAAGGTCAGTTACGATTTCGGCTACTGATGCGCTTGCTGCGCTTTGGCTTAAGCCACTCATTGATAGCTTCACAGTCAATAATCCCGAGGCGCGTTTTACCGTTCTGGCTTCTGATGAGGATGACGCTCTGAGTAGGCAAGCCGAGGTCGATATTGCGCTTCTTTGTGGCAATGAGCGGTTCGATGTCGGTGATGAACTTCTTCTCATGTACCCCGAAGTTGCCCAGCCCGTTTGCTCTCCTGCATTTCTGGAAGAGTTCGGGCCGTTTGAGGGTCCTGATGACTTTGCAAGAGCAAAGCTGCTCCACTTACATGAAAGGCATTGGAGTTCGGGCGCGGTCAGGTGGCATCCCCTTGGATGGGCAGAGTGGTTCGCCGCGCAGGGGAAAACCTGGGACCGGTCCTCGGCGGTGTTCTCGACGAACAAGGTGACCCTGCTGACCGAAGCTGGGGTTCAAGGGCAGGGCGTGATGATGGGCATCCATAATCTAGTCGCTGCCCATATCGAGGCTGGAACGCTCGTCTTTGCGCACTCTTACAAGATTAGCTCTGGCCGATCGAATTTTATGAAGATCAATCCCGCCTCAAAACAGCGTCCGATGGTTGCGGCGTTTTCTGAGCATTTGCTGGGGGCACTTAGGGCTCATTAGTTTTGCTAATGCCTGTCCCTAAAAAAGGTCGTTTGCATCGCTGATCCCTGCTCAGAGATAATCTTGTTCACGCACTCAGGAGGGCTGTGAGATGGGATTTAAGCGCACAATTCAGGCAATCGATACCCACTCGGGTATACCGATGCGGGTTATTACCGGCGGCGTTGGGCATATTCCCGGAGCGTCTGTCATGGAAAAGATGCGCTGGCTTGAGGCAAATGACGATCAGCTTCGTCAACTCGTTCTGCGCGAGCCGCGTGGCTATCCTGCGCACTGCTGCAACTTGCTCGTGCCCCCGAGTCATCCTGAGGCAGACGCTGGCTACATCATTATGGAGCAAGTTGAGTACCCGATGATGTCGGGTGGAAATACGATCTCTGTTGTAACCGTGCTCTTGGAGATGGGGATATTGCCGATGAAGGAGCCCGTGACTGAACTCACTCTTGAAGCTCCAGCCGGACTAATTCGCGTGAAGGCGGAATGCGCGGGAGGTAAAGTTAAGTCTGTAACCTTCCGCAATGTGCCAGCCTTCGCCGCGCGTCTTGATGCAGAAATTGACGTGCCTCACCTCGGAAAGGTGCGCGTTGATGTGGGGTGGGGCGGTATGTTCTACGTCATTGCTGATGTGCGCCAATTCAAAGGGCTCGAGCTTATCCCAGAACATGGACGTGAAATCGCCCGTATTTCAGCGATGATCCGCCAAGCCGCGCATGAGCAGCTACCTGTTGCGCATCCTGATTACGCTGGGGTCGGCATCACGATTTCGCAGCTCTCGGGCCCGACGGATGATCCCAATGCCGATTGGCGGAATGCTGTTACAATGGCGACTGGGCCTTTGTCGTGGGATGACCCTTCGACATGGACAGGTGCGATTGATCGTTGTCCTTGCGGTACAGGCACATGCGCAAAAATGGCTGTGCTGAATGCAAAAGGCGAGCTTCCGCTTGACCAAGATTTCCGTCACCAAGGAATTCTCGATACCATCTTTACGGGCCGCCTTGTCGAAGAGGCACAGATCGGGGGGCGCCATGCCGTAGTTCCGACGCTCAGCGGAACCAGCTGGATTTGCGGGATCAACACATTGGTTCTTGATCATGATGATCCACTGCCGAACGGATATCGGATGGGAGACATTTGGGCCTAACCGCTTACCTTCGATGTCTGAGCGCTTTGACCACAGTCTCAAACGCCGCCGAGTTTTGGCGGCGGTTGGGATAATAGAGGTGAAACCCAGTGAATGGTTGGCACCAGTCGTCGAGCATGGACACAAGCGCGCCAGACGCGATGTGGCCTGCAACATCATCTTCGGGCACAAAGGCGATACCGTAGCCTGATAGTGCGGCCTCGATCATTGGTGCGACTGCGTTGAATATCCAAGGTCCCTCAACGCGGATACGCAAGGCTCTCCCGCCTTTTTCAAACTCCCAAGCGTAAAGATCACCGCGCGTTCCAAGGCGGAGATTGATGCAGCGGTGCGACGTAAGGTCTTGAGGGACTTTGGGAATGGCGCGCGTTTCGAAATATATTGGAGAAGCTACGGGGATCAGACGGCTATCGGGACCTATCCGCACCGCAATCATATCTTTTTCGAGGCTTTCCCCGAGGCGCACGCCTGCGTCGAAGCGCTCGGCTGCGATGTCGGTAAAGCTATGGTCCGTAAAAAGCTCGATCGTGATGTCAGGGTAATCATGCATAACGCAGGATAGCTTATCCCAAATAAGGCGCGATGCATGTTCAGAGCAGGTAATCCGCACAAGGCCCGAGGGTTTGCTTTGTAGATCGGTCAGAGCCGCCATTTCCTCGGCGATGTCTGCCAAGCGAGGCGCGGCCGTTTGCAAAAGCCGTTCACCTGCATCGGTGAGGGATACACTTCGGGTCGTGCGAGTGAAAAGGCGAACGCCTAGGCTCTCTTCGAAGTCGCGAATTGTCCGGCTGAGAGATGAGGGCGCTTGGCCGAGGCGTGCTGCAGCTTTGCTAAAGCTGTTGTCTCGCGCGACTTCAATAAAGGCCTGTAATGCTGCAAGGTCAGACTTCATTATTGCTCCTGACGCAAAAACTCATGCCGATTATGCAGGATTATCAAGCGGTGGGCCATGCCTTAAGTTCAGTTCTATCGAAAGGAAACTTACATGATCCCTCATATTACATTGACTAATGGCGTCGAAATGCCTCGCTTTGGTCTTGGGGTGTTCCAGACGCCACCGGCGGAGACCGAAGCTGCTGTCGCCGAGGCGCTTAGACTTGGCTATCCACTCATTGATACCGCTGCTGCATATGGCAATGAACGCGAGGTCGGTAATGCTATCAAAGCGTCAGGTTTGCCGCGCGAAGCGGTCTTTATCGAAACCAAGATTTGGATCAATGACTACGGCTATGATGAAACGCTCCACAGCTTTAACAAGAGCGCAGGCAAGCTCGGTGTCGAGCAAATAGACCTCTTGCTCCTTCATCAGCCAATGTCCTTGGACTTTGATCGCACTCTGGGTGCGTATCGTGCGCTCGAAACGCTCCTAGCTGACGGCAAGGTTCGTGCAATCGGTGTCAGCAACTTTATGGTCGATCATATGACCCGCCTCTTAGATGTGGCCAAGGTCGTGCCCGCTGTGAACCAGATCGAAGTTCATCCATTTTTCCAACAGGCAGCGGTTCAAGCGCTTAATGCAGAACACAACATCCGGAGCCAAGCTTGGTCGCCAATCGGCGGGATTACCTTTTATCGCGGTGGTGAGCGCAGTACGCTGGCCGATCCCGCCATTCTCGATATCGCCCATTCACACGGCAAAAGCGCCGCGCAGGTCATGTTGCGCTGGCATCTTCAAGATGGGCGAGACGTGATCCCCAAATCAGTCAAGCAGACCCGCATCAAAGAGAACATCGAGATTTTCGATTTTACGCTCTCTTCTGTCGAGATGGCGGCCATTACTGATCTTGATACAGGGCAGAGGGGTGGTCTTGATTCAGATATGATTAGCCTAGAAAATTTCAGCCGCGAAATCCCAGAGGCCTAATCGGCAGCCCCTTTTAACCCATTGCTGGGTCTGGAAAATTGAAGAATTGAGCTGCCGTTGGCGAACTTTCCAGCGGCAGCTTTGTTTTGCTACGCCGAAACTCTCGAAAGACTAAAGATAAATCATGTTACTTGATTTACTGTGACATCGGTGTCATGACATCGGTGTCATGATTCCATGAGGAGACAGGAGGGGAGCGTTTGGCGACGATTTACGACGTAGCAAAGGTAGCAGGGGTCTCTCCAAAAACTGTGAGCCGCGTGCTCAATGGGGATGCGCCCGTGGGTGAGAAGACCCGCGAGGCTGTCGAAAAGGCAATTAGCCAACTTGGTTATGTCCCGTCAAACGCAGCGCGGATGATGCGTTCTTCGCGCTCTGGTCTCATCGGACTGATTACCGGCGCGATTTCCACGACCTCCGACGGGAACGAGCCTAAGGGTCTCCCTGACTTGCTTATCGTTCAGGGAATTCAGTCGGTTATGTCTGCGACTGGTATGACGCTGATGATCGCAGACACTGGAGGTAGCTCGGCGCGTGTTCCTGAACTCGTGCGCACCTTTGTCGAGCATCGCGCAGAGGGCATCATCTATGTGGCTGACTATCACCAGCGCGTAGAACTGCCACCCGCTCCAAAGGGGACACCACTCGTCCTTGCAAATTGCTATGATGATCGAGGAACGCCCTCGGTGCTACCGGATGATGAGCGCGGCCAGCACGATCTCGTGTCGCGTCTTATCGCGGCGGGGCATAAACGAATTGGCTATCTCACGCTGCCTAAGGGGATGGACGCAACGCGCCTTCGCCTTGAGGGCTACAAACGAGCACTCGCTGAAGCGGGCATCGAGTTTGATCCTGAGCTGATTTCTACCGGCTTCATGCACGACAAGCAGCGCAACTCAGCAGTCCTCTGGGATGCGATTGATCGCGTCTTGTCGCTTCCGAACCCGCCGACTGTCTTGTGCTGCGGTAACGATGAGATGGCAATGCGCGCTTATGGTATTTTGCGCACGCGAGGCATTCGGATGCCCGAGGACATCTCCGTTGCCGGATACGATAACTACCGTGTTATCGCTGAAACCCTTTTCCCGCCATTGACCACCGCAGAGCTGCCCTATGCGGCGATGGGTGCGCGCGCAGCTGACTGGCTGTTGTCGCTGATCAATGACGAGACCCACCAACAGACCAACCCGACCCTCGTGTCTGGTCCTGTGAACTGGCGGTCCTCTGTGACCGCTAATGCCTCGGCGGATGGCAAAACGATCCGCTTTCCACTTTCGAACGGGAGGAACCCCCAATGAAACTTTTTAAACTTTCTGCAGGCGTTATGGCGCTCACCGCAGGTATGTCTGGCGCTGCTTTCGCTCAAACCGAACTGACAATGTGGTACCACGGTGCGGGCAACGAAGTCGAAAGCCAGATCATCAACCAGATCGTTTCCGACTTTAACGCCAGCCAGTCTGACTGGTCGGTAACGCTCGAGTCGTTCCCGCAAGCTGCCTACAACGACTCCGTCACCGCGGGCGCGCTTGCTGGCAACCTGCCGGACATTCTCGACGTTGATGGACCCAACATGCCGAACTGGGCGTGGTCGGGCTACATGCAGCCGCTGCAAATCGACGAAGCCAAGATCGCAAACTTCCTCCCCGGCACCAAGGGTATCTGGGACGGCAAGCTCTACTCGATCGGTCTTTGGGATGCAGCTGTTGCTCTCGTAACCCGTCAGTCCATCATCGATGAGCTCGGTCTTCGCACTCCGACCCTCGAGCAGCCTTGGACCCAAGACGAATTCATGGCCGCTCTCGACGCGGCTAAAGCTTCTGGCAAGTATGACTTCGCACTCGATCTGGGTACTGCTTGGACCGGTGAATGGTTCCCATATGCCTTCTCGCCGCTTCTCCAGTCGTTCGGTGGCGACATCATCGATCGCTCGTCCTACAGTTCGGCTGAAGGTGCTCTGAACGGCGAAGCTGCAAACGCTTGGGGCAACTGGTGGCAGGGTCTCTTTGCAAACGGCTACGCGCAGGCAACTCAGGACGGTGCTGACCGCGATACCGGCTTCAACACCGGCAAGTACGCCTTCTCTTGGAACGGCAACTGGGCAGCTCTCGGCACTCTCGCTGCTTATGACGACGCTCTCTTCCTTCCTGCACCTGACCTCGGCAATGGTCCGAAGATCGGTGCTGCATCGTGGCAGTTCGGCGTTTCGGCAAGCTCTGAGCACCCAGATGGTGCTTCGGCCTTCATCGAGTTCGCGCTTCAGGATGAATACCTTGCAGCATTCTCGAACGGCATTGGCCTGATCCCAGCAACCCCAGCGGCTGCTGCGATGACCGAGAACTACAAAGAAGGTGGTCCGCTCCACGGCTTCTTTGCTCTGAGCCAAGCTCAAGGCGTTCTTCGTCCTGTAACCCCTGGCTACGTTGTTCAGGCAAAAGTCTTTGAAAAGGCTGCTGCTGACATCGCCAACGGTGCAGACGTTGCCGACACCCTTGATGCTGCGGTCGATGAAATCGACGCAGATATCGAGAAGAACGGCGGCTACGGCCACTAATCCTCCCTAGTGGATGGTTCTCCCGAGCTTCGGCTCGGGGGAACTGCTTTTCAATACGTCTTCAAGGTCAGCATTATGGCGACGTCCTCCAAACTCACTTCATCGAACCGAGCAGGATGGCTCTTCGCACTTCCGGGCTTTGGTTTGATGGTTGTCTTCATCATCCTGCCCTTCTTTTTTGCGATCGCTCTTTCCTTTACCAATCAGCGACTAATCTCTCCGAACCCGACCGAGTTTGTCGGCATGGCGAATTATAAATCGCTCCTTGGCGTGGGCATGATCACGCTTGAGCCCGAACGAGATGCAAGCGGAGAAATCATTCGCGACGACAGCGGCGCGCCGACTTATCCCAAACTTCGTAATTTCACGCGTAAGAACCCTGAATATCCCAAGCTAGAAGGGATGCGCGAATGGACCAGCTGGCAATCGGGTGAAAATCGCACCTATGTCCTTGCGCGAGACGTTGTCTTTATGCGCGCCATTCTGAACACGCTGATCTTTGTGTTGGTGGTCGCTCCTGTCCAAGGCGGTCTTGCTCTCGGACTTGCGCTGCTGATCAACCAAAGACTTCGCGGCATCAATGTCTATCGCGCGATCTATTTTATGCCCGTCGTGGTCTCGATCGTGGTTGTCTCACTTCTTTGGCGGTTCATCTATGATGGCAACAATGGTCTTCTGAACAATATCCTAAGCTCGCTCACTTTCGGTGCGTTCTCTCCGATTGATTGGCTCGGCAATCCAGATACCGCTCTTGGCTCGATCATCGGAATGTCGATCTGGCAAGCCGTTGGGTTCCACATGGTGATCTGGCTTTCTGGTCTCCAGACCATTTCGCCCACCCTTTATGAGGCAGCTGAAATCGAAGGCTCCAGCAAGTGGCAGACCTTCCGCTATGTGACATGGCCAGGGCTTCGCAATACTGCGGTTCTTGTTCTCATCGTCATCACAATGCAGGCCTTTGCTCTCTTTAGTCAGATCGACGTGATGACGAGCGGCGGACCTCTCGACAGCACACAGACCATCGTCTTCCAAGCTGTTGAACGTGGCTATGGCAAACAGGACATTTCGGGTGGCTCGACCATCTCGGTGATCCTCTTCGTTATCGTTCTGTCGATTTCTCTCATCCAACGCTGGCTCACACGGGAGCGTCGCTGATGGCACTTGTTTCACCAGATAATCGAGGCCTACGCCTTGCGACCCGCTATGCAGTATTGACGATCATTGCTTTGATCTTCTGCTTTCCGCTTGTGTTTATGATCATGTCGTCGCTCAAGCCGAGCGAGCAGCTTCTACTCGATACCGCTTCCTTGCGGGCATTCTTGCCGGTCGGCGACATCAGTCTTGATAACTACTCAGCTGCGTTCAAGCGCGCGCCGGTTGGGCTCTTTGTCTTCAACTCGATGCTTGTCACAGGCGTTACGGTCATTCTCTCGCTTCTCATCTGTTCGATGACCGCGTTCTCGATCGTCTTCTTGAACTG
>JAYPUF010000052.1:14370-16683 GCA_038133925.1 Marivivens sp.
GCGATCCTTAAGTTTCTGGCGATGTATAACCAGTATCTGTGGCCGCTTATGGTCGTGCAGCAGGAGCAATACCGTCCTGTCATGGTTGGGCTTCAATACTTCTTCCAGCTCAACATCGCTTGGGGCGAGATCATGGCCTACCTCAGCCTGATCACTGTGCCCGTTCTTGCCTTCTATCTCTTCTTGCAACGTGCCTTCATCGCGTCGATCGCATCGACGGGCGTCAAAGGCTAATTAGGAAAACGACAATGGTTCTTTCACTTGAAAACCAATGGATTTGGGACAGCTGGTATGCCTTCGATGGCGAAAAGCACCACTGCTATTTCCTCAAGGCCGACAAATCGCTGGGCGATCCTGATCTGCGCCATTTCAATGTTACTCAAGGGCATGCGGTTTCTACCGACTTGACCAATTGGGAACACCTTGGCACCTGCCTGACCCCGTGGCGCAATGGTCCTGCTTGGGATGATAAGACCACATGGACAGGCTCCGTCGTTCAGGACGATGACGGCCTGTGGCACCTCTTTTACACAGGAACGCGCCAAAGCGAGAGCGCACTCTATCAGCGCGTTGGTCATGCGACTTCGACAGATATGCATTCGTGGGAACGTGTTGGCGATGGTCAGTGCCTCGACCTCACTGGACCGAATGCAAAATACTATGAATGCGAGCATGCAATTGGTCACTGGCATGACCGTGCGATGCGCGATCCTTGGGTGATGCGCGACCCTAATGGGGACGGGTGGCTTATGTATTTCACGGCACGTGTGCCTGGGATTGAAGAGCCAAATGGCGGCGGCGCCGTAGGCTTTGCGACCTCGCAAGACCTTATTCGGTGGGAATTGCAGCCGCCGGTATTCACCGGCGACTATGGCCAGCTCGAAGTGCCGCAGGTCTTTGAGATCAATGGTAAGTGGTATTGCCTTTTCTGCACAGCTGCCGAGCATTGGTCCAAAGGTCGCATCGCCGAGGCTGGGGTTCCGCCTGTGACGGGCAACCATTACCTCATCGCCGACAATCCGCGCGGTCCATGGAAAACAGCACCCGGTTTCCTTGATGGGGCATTGCCGTGCGAGCGCTATGCCGCCCGCATCGTTGAGAAAGATGGCGAGCATTTCATTCTTGGGTTTGCTGATTACGGCAAAGACAAGTTTGGCGGCTATATCCATGATCCGCAGCGCGTGCTTGTAGATGCTAATGGTCTCTTGCAGTTGGAGCAGGCGGACTGAGTAATGGCGGATATCTCTCTTAAAAAGCTCAAAAAATCCTATGGTCCGGTCGACGTCATCAAAGGCGTCGACATCGAGATCAACCATGGTGAGTTTGTCGTCTTTGTGGGGCCATCTGGTTGCGGCAAGTCTACGCTTTTGCGGATGATTGCTGGGCTTGAAGATATTTCGGGAGGCGAGTTGTCCATCGATGGGCAGGTCGTCAACGAGCTCCAACCTAAAGAGCGCGGCGTTGCGATGGTGTTCCAGTCCTATGCGATTTTCCCGCATATGACTGTTCGCGAAAACGTCGCATTTGGCCTGACGATCTCCAAAACGCCCAAAGCGGAAAAGGAAGCCAAAGTTGCGGAAGCCGCACGTATCTTGCAGATGGAGCACTTGTTGGATCGCCGCCCGAGCCAGCTTTCGGGTGGTCAGCGCCAGCGCGTTGCGATTGGACGTGCGATTGTGCGCGATCCCAAAGTCTTCCTTTTTGATGAGCCGCTTTCTAACTTAGACGCGGCCCTTCGAATGGATATGCGGATGGAGATCGGCAAGCTGCACAAAGATCTCGGAGCGACCATGATCTATGTGACACATGATCAGGTCGAAGCTATGACGCTTGCGGATAAGATCGTAGTGCTTCGCGACGGAGAAGTTCAGCAGATCGGCGCGCCGATGGAGCTTTATCACAAGCCCGCAAATCTCTTTGTTGCAAAGTTTATCGGCAGCCCGTCAATGAACTTCCTTGAGGTGGAGGTCACGGCTGCCGAAAAGGGCCACTATGTGGTTTCAAATGCGGCGCTCGCTCCTATTTCGATCCCATCTGAGATCAAGGCCAAGGTCGGCGACAAGCTCGTTCTTGGAGTGCGGCCGCAATACCTCGAGCCTGAGGCGAAAGAGGGTTACGGGGTTTTGAAGGGTAAGATTAACCTAACAGAGCGTCTTGGAAGCGAGACGGTGATGAACCTTGCGATGGGTGACGGAACCACTCTGATTGCGGCCCTTCCAAAAGACGCGATTTTTGATCGCGGCACATCGATTGAGCTGTCCTTCGATCCGGTGAAAGCCCATCTCTTTCATCCTGAGACCGAATAGGTTTTGA
>JAYPUF010000053.1:0-16656 GCA_038133925.1 Marivivens sp.
ATGCCACAGAGATAGTCTCTCGCAAAGCTGTTTCTTGGGGCATGACGGTAGGAAATGGTGCGAATTGGCTAGTTTTTGCTGTTTAGGGATATTCTTGTGGTTGTGATTCAATCCCTTGGGGCAGAGAAAAAGTGCGAGAGTTTCCCCTCGCACTTGAACTTTTCTGTCTTAGTTCAGGCCATTTTTACCCTACGGCGGGCCGCATGAAGGAGCGGTTCGGTATAGCCGGACGGTTGCTCAATGCCCTTGAATATAAGGTCCCGAGCGGCTCGAAAGGCGATGCCATCGAAGGACGGTGCCATGGGAACATATGCCGCGTCGCTCTCATTTTGCGCGTCCACCTTTGGGGCCATGCGGCGCAAACTGGCGTCGATTTCGTCCGCGGTGCAGATGCCATGCAGCATCCAATTGGCGAGATACTGTGACGAAATGCGCAGCGTCGCGCGGTCTTCCATGAGCGCCACATCATTGATGTCTGGAACTTTGGAACAGCCAATGCCTTGATCAACCCAGCGCACTACGTAACCAAGTATCGACTGGCAGGCGTTATCGAGTTCTCGGCGCACTTCTTCGTCAGACAAATTGCGACCAAACATAATTGGCGGCGTCAGCAGAGCGATCTTAGATGCTTTTTCACGCGACTTTAGGTCGGCTTGAAGCGCGGGAACGTTTACTTGGTGGTAATGAGTTGCGTGAAGCGTGGCTGCAGTCGGCGAAGGCACCCAAGCGGTGTTTGCACCTGCCTTTGGATGACCAATCTTGACCTTGAGCATTTCTGCCATCGCGTCGGGCTTGGCCCACATGCCTTTGCCTATCTGTGCCTTTCCAGAAAGACCTGCGGCCAAACCTGCATCGACGTTGCCCGCCTCGTAGGCAGGCAGCCAAGCGCTGGACTGCATTTCGGCCTTTGGGATCACGGCACCCATCTGCATAGAGGTGTGGATCTCGTCCCCAGTGCGATCAAGAAAGCCAGTGTTGATGAAGACACAGCGATCCTTAACCGCCTTAATGCAGGCGAGAAGGTTTGCCGATGTGCGGCGCTCTTCGTCCATAACGCCAAGCTTTACAGTATTACGTGGTAGACCAAGGATGTCTTCAACTCGGCCATAAAGCGTATCGGCAAAAGCAACCTCTTCGGGCCCATGCATTTTGGGCTTAACGACATAGACAGATCCCATGCGCGAGTTTTTGTTCTCTGTTTTAGCCAGATCATGCATCGCTGCGGCAACCGTTACTGCCGCATCCAGCATACCTTCGGGCGTTTCTTGGCCATCCATCAGAACCGTATCGGTTGTCATCAGGTGGCCAACGTTGCGCACCAAAAGAAGTGCGCGGCCAGGATGTTTGACTTCGGAACCGTCTGGCGCAGTGAACGATACATCGGGATGCAGACGACGAGTCATCGACTTGCCACCTTTTTCGAATGTTTCGCTCAGATCGCCTTTCATCAGGCCGAGCCAATTGGTGTAAACGGCACATTTGTCTTCGGCGTCCACTGCCGCAACCGAGTCCTCGCAGTCCTGGATCGCGGTAAGTGCGCTTTCAAGGCGAATGTCGGCGATGCCAGCGGGGTCGGTGCTTCCGATCGGGCTGGTGCGGTCAATCACGATCTCGATGAGCAGGCCGTTCGCGCGGAGGAAGATATTGCCGTTGGCGTTGTATCCAGCAAACTGCGCGGGATCAGCCAGTGTGGTCTCATTCGCTTCTAATGTAATTGAGAGTTTGCCGTCTTTGACAGACATGGCTTCTACGTCGGCCCATTTCCCGCTCACGAGCGGCGTCGCTGTGTCGAGGTGCTCTCGCGCCCAAGCTATCACCTTAGCGCCGCGATCGGCATCATAGCCCTTGCCCTGAGCCGAGCCTTCAATAGCGTCGGTGCCGTAAAGGGCGTCATAGAGAGAACCCCAACGCGCATTTGCAGCGTTCAGCGCAAAGCGCGCGTTCATGACGGGCACAACCAGCTGAGGCCCAGCAATTGTTGCAATTTCGGCATCGACATTGGTGACCGATACTTCAAATGCATCAGGTTCTGGCTCAAGGTAACCGATCTCGGTCAAAAAGGCGCGATAGGCAGCAGAGTCAAATTCTTTTGCTTTATTGTTAACGTGCCATTCGTCGATCTGCTTTTGCAGGTCGTCTCGCTTTGCCAAGAGCGCCTTGTTTACAGGTGCAAGGTCACGGAGCATCGAGGCGTAACCAGACCAGAACGCGTCTGGCGAAACGCCCAGAAGCACTTGGTTTTCGATTAGGTCTGCAAGCTCAGAGGCTACAGAAAGGCCGTGGCGGTCTACGTATTGGGGTGACATGGGGAACTCCTCACACTCGTATTTGCACAAGACCTAGACTGCTGGGATAAGGTTTGCCACAAAGCGAAAAATATTTTCCATATCGTGGAAAGGTGTTCATATGGCCGCAGAAAACGCTTCGGGGCAGGGGGTTCAGTCTGTCGTTCGGGCGCTCGGACTTCTCAAGGTATTGGCGAGGAGTGATGATGGCGCGCGCGTGAGCGATATCGCCAGAGAAGTCGGGCTCGCCGTCTCGACGACGCATCGGCTTCTTACGACGCTTGAAAATCAAGGTTTTGCGCAGTTCGAGCCGGACACTTCACTCTGGTTTGTGGGGCGCGAAGCATTTGCCGTTGGTTCCGCCTATGGTCGTCGGCGGAGTTTTGTGGCTCCCGCTTTGCCCTTTCTGCGGCGCTTGCGCGATGCGACGCGGGAAACCGCAAACCTCGGGATTTTGGATCACGATACGCTTGTTACCGTCTCGCAGGTTGAAAGTCGTGAAATCATGAGAGCCATCTCCCCTCCCGGGGGACGTGTTCCCGTCTTTTGTTCTGGAATGGGCAAAGCGATATTAGCGACATGGTCGGAAAAGGATGTTTTGTCTTTGGTAGAGCGCGTCGGATTCTCGCCAATGACCGCAAAATCGATAAAAAGCACGGATCAACTGCTTTCTGACCTCGAACGCTCTCGGCAGCGGGGCTTTTCTGTCGATGATGAAGAGCATGTGACAGGTCTGCGCTGCGTTGCCGCTGTCGTTTGGTCCCCTCAGGGTGAAGCCGCAGGTGCGATCTCGGTTTCGGGACTTGCTGCGCGCCTGACCGAAGCCAAAGTCGAGTCGGTTGGGGCAACTGTTATGCAGGCGGCCGAAGGCCTTACTGCGAAACTTGGAGGGATGCGCGACCCGCTTTGAGTTAAGAAACAGTTTGTTTGTGCAACACAGTGCGATAGACCCGCCAACGTCAGACAATTACGTTTGCATTTGCGGTCGCTGCGACCTAGCAAAGATCGAAAGAGGTTTTTCTATTATGCGTATTTCAGTATTTGCACTTACGATTGCATTGATGAGCGGTGCCGCGCAGGCTCAAGAAGCATTTCTTGTCGAAAAGTTTGGTATTCTCGGCCTTGGCCGGATGTTCGTGAACGATGCCTACGGGGATCGCAAAGATCGCTGGCACACTGGGAGCTACACGCTCAACATCGTGACGGGCAAAGACTGGACAGGGGGGCTTCCCTCAATTCCGGGTGAGATCATCGAATACCGCTTACGCTCTGACATTATCGCGCCCCAGGCGCTGAGTGGAGCAAGTTCTAATGATCGTGCCTATGTTGGTGCGTTAACCGCGGGTGTTCATACCTATTATGATCTTGGCGGCTATAATGTTTCGGCTGGAGTTGATGTGACTTTCACGGGGCCGCAAACTGGGTTAGCCGCTTTCCAGAACAGGTTCCACAGACTAGTTTCGATGCCGACGCTCGGGCAAAACGTCATCGATAATCAAATTGGCAATGCCACTTACTTTTCGGGCACTCTTGAGTTTTCGAACAGCTACAAGCTTGGCGATAATGCTAGCCTAAGGCCCTTTTTCGAGGGGCGTTTTGGCATTGAAGACGTGATTAGGGCTGGCGCAGATGTGGTCATTGGTTCTGCATCTGACCGTGACCTTATGTTGCGCGATGCGCTGACAGGAAGTCTCTACAAAGGGGTGGAGTATGGAGACATTGGCTGGACCGCAATACTCGGTGCCGATGTCGCCCACACTTCAAACAGCGCCTTCTTCCCAGCAAGCTTTGGAACGACTGCAAAGCCAGTGACTTATCGTGCGCGCGCAGGCGTCGAATATCAACGTAGCCGCTATTCAAGTTTTTACTACGGTGCGACCTATTTGTCAGAGGAATACGTTGGCCAACCGAGCGGGCAAGTCGTTGGTGCGTTGCGCATTAGCTTCAACTTTTGATGGAATTGTTTCCGAAAAAGTAAAAAAGGGTTGATTTGCCGAGATATTTAACTTCTTCTGTCAGCAATAAGACACCTGCCCAAAAGAGGCGGGACAGACTGAGGCAGAGTATCGGGCATGAAAACGGGCTTTCGAGGCACGTTCGTCATCTCCTGGTCGCAAACTGAAACTGATGGGCTTTGGTCAGCCCCTGTTGAGACGTTGCGTGTTGGTGCAACGTGGGCATGGACCGGTGAGGCTGTCAGAATTGACGGGCCGAGCAGCGTATTGCCGCTGGGCGAAGCGACAGGCATGACGGACTTAAGGAAACGGGCAGCACTCTCTGTGCGCCGTATTCTCAAGCGCGCAGAAGTTGCAGAGCAAAGAGATGTTTCGGACAATATTCTCGAAACACCTATGCACGAGAAGTCATTCAATGTGACCGACGGGCGCAAAGCATGGACGGTCACTATCATTGACGCGCGCCGTGGTCGGCCACCATTGTTGATGTTTTATGGCGATATTCCACCGCGCCACGTAGACCTTTGGGTCGTGAGCGCTGATCTTGAAATTGAGAAACAAACATCCGGGTCAGATCAACCCGGCGGGGTTATTTGCTTTACTCCCGGCACCAAGATCCTGACTGAAACTGGAGCGCGGCGAGTTGAGGAGCTGCGTGAGGGTGAGCGTGTTCAAACGAAGGACAACGGACTTCAGGAGATCCTCTGGATCGGGCGTCGCCGCATTACTGGCGCACGTCTTCTTGCGATGCCGCATTATGCACCGGTGCGGTTGCGTCGAGGCGCTCTTGGCGAAGATGTGCCTGATGACGGTCTTTTGGTGTCTCCTGACCACCGCATGATCCTCAAGGGTGCTCAGGCGCGAGCCTTGTTTAACTCGGCGGAGGTGCTTGTCACCGCTAAGGATCTTGTAAACGGCAAGTCGATCTATGTGGATCGCTCCGTGCGCAATCTGGCCTATATCCACTTGATGTTACCAAGCCATCAGGTGGTCTTTGCCAATGGTGTGGAAACTGAAAGCTTCCATCCTGCAAGCGCCGCGCTTGGCTCTGTCCTAGGTGAAGAGCAAGAGCGACTTTACGGACAACTTCCAGAGCTTCGCGATAACCCGCAAAACTATGGCGAATATGCACGCCGCGTGCTGTCTGATAGCGAGGCTGCAATCTTGCGTCACGATACCCCAGGTATTGTTCGAAGCGCATAAGATAGCTACGCTGAAGGGCCTTTTTAAATAAGGCCATTCAGCATTTCCGTCCCGCTTTGATAAGAGCGGTTGACACTCAAAGGAATCCCTCTATAAGCCGCGTTTCATTGGTGTTGGTGGACCTCGCAAGAGGAACCCTGTCAGGCCTAGGCCAGAGGACAACGCCCTTCGAAACGTAAAGAAGGAGATCAGCCGTGACCAAACGCACGTCTGCCAAGTACAAAATCGACCGCCGTATGGGCGAGAACATCTGGGGCCGTCCTAAGTCCCCGGTTAACAAGCGTGAATACGGCCCCGGTCAGCACGGTCAGCGCCGCAAGGCCAAGCTTTCGGACTTCGGTCTTCAGCTCCGCGCCAAGCAGAAGCTCAAGGGCTACTACGGCGACCTGACCGAAAAGCAGTTCCGTCGCATCTTCGGCGAAGCAGAACGCGTTAAGGGCGACACCGGTGAAAACCTCGTTGGTCTGCTCGAGCGCCGTCTCGACGCAGTTGTATACCGTGCCAAGTTCGTTCCGACCATCTTCGCAGCGCGGCAGTTCGTGAACCACGGCCATGTCACCGTAAACGGCAAGAAAGTGAACATCGCTTCTTACCGCGTTAAAGAAGGTGACGTTATTGCTGTTCGCGACAAGTCGAAGCAGCTCGCAATCGTTCTCGAAGCTGTTGCTTTGACCGAGCGTGACACCCCCGACTACCTCGAAGTCGACACCAACAAAATGACCGCGACTTTCGTTCGCACTCCGGGTCTCGGCGATGTGCCGTATCCGGTCGTGATGGAACCGAACCTCGTCGTCGAATTCTACGCAAAGAACTAATACAGGTTCTTTGCCGATATTCGGAAAGGGTCGCGCAGAAATGCGCGGCCCTTTTTCTTTTGGCTCATCGCGTTTCGAGAAGCACGATCAGCTGGTCATAGCCATAAGACGGGTCGATCTGGCCCATATCGCCTCGGACGAAATCCGGATCCGAGGGGAGACAGCCAATGCCGCAAATTTGCGATGTGACCATCTCCTCCGTATCGATATACCAAAGTCGCCCGCCTGGGGTCGCAACCCATCCGTCAATGCCTTCGGATTCGTCGCCCTCCATGTCATCGCCGCTTGGGATTTCGTTGAAGTAGTCGGGCGAATATTGCCCGTGGGTGTGATAGGATGCGGTTATGATCTCAATTTCTGTCGGATCATCGGACATACAACTGCCTTCCTCCCCGCGTGTAGGCGGTGAGGCAATAAGCGCACCGTCGGCATTCATGCCGAGATAACCGCAGTATTCGACCTTGTCGCGGATCGAGATCGGATTGAGTTGCGCAAAGACGGATTTCACCAAAGCCAGTTCTTCATTTGACTGTGCCAATGCAGTGCTCGCGACAATTGCGAGCGAAAATGCTGAAATGAATTTCATTTTTCCCTCAAGAGTTGACAGACGTCAGATCAATACTGCGCACCAAAAGCCTAGCCTGCCAACGATCAATATGCTGGAAACCCTGACTTTGGGCTTGTATGAGGGGCAGGACAGTTCAAGAGACAAAGACAAATGGCCAACAAGATCGTGCCCCAACCCGGCATCATGGACATCAAGCTCTATGTAAGCGGTGAATCCAAAGTCGAAGGCAAAGCCGAGCCGCTCAAGCTCTCGGCGAATGAAAATCCCTATGGTTTCAGTGAAAAAGCACGCGACGCTTTTTCTCGCTCCGTCCAGAACTTGCATCGCTATCCCAATACAGATCATCGTGCTCTGCGAGAAGCAATCGGTGAGATTTATGACCTTGATCCCTCGCGCATCATTTGTGGTGTAGGCTCAGACGAAGTCCTTCAGTTTATCACTCAAGCCTACTGCGGTGTCGGGGACGAGGTGATCCTCACAGAGCATGGTTTCTCGATGTACCCCATCCTTGCCAAGATGGTCGGAGCTATCCCTGTCGAGGTTAAGGAAACCGAACGCCGCGTAGATGTCGATGCCATTCTTGCTGCCGTGACCGAGCGCACACGGCTGGTATTCCTTGCGAACCCTGCAAACCCGACCGGCACCATGTTGACGCGTGAAGAACTACACCGTCTGGCGAGCGGCCTTCCTCAGAACGTCATTTTCGTGCACGACGGGGCCTATACTGAATTTGCAGGGGATTTTGACGGTGGTGTCTCGCTCGTCAATGAGTTCTCGAATGTGATAATGACCCGCACGTTTTCCAAGATTTACGGACTTGGTGGTCTCCGTATTGGTTGGGGCTATGCGGATGAAGACATCATTGGCGTGCTGAACCGAATTCGTCAGCCGTTTAACCTTTCCGAAGTTCAAATGGCGACTGCCATTGCGGCAGTGCGCGATCAAGAGTTCATCACGCGCTGCGCGTCAGAGAACCGCAAATGGCGTGAATGGATGACCAATGCGCTGCGCCAGATGGGTATTGGCTGTGACGAGAGCTTTGCAAATTTTGTGCTCGCTCGGTTCGCCACTAAAGAAGAGGCCGAGGCATGCAATGCTGCGCTCAAAGCCGAAGGTATCATAGTGCGCCCTGTCGGTGGGTATGGCCTTCCTGAATGCCTGCGTATCACCATAGGTGACGAAGCCGCATGTCGCCGTGTTATCCACGTCATCGCAACCTTTAAGGGGGTGCGGTAATGGCTGTGATTTACGAACGCGTCACGCTTATTGGACTTGGATTGATAGCAGGGTCGATGTCTCTTGCGATGCGCCGTGGCAAGCTTGCAGGAGAGATTGTCGGCTACGCTCGGTCCAAAGAAACGCGCCAAGTTGCGCGAGAGATCAACCTCGTTGATCGAGTCGAAGATACACTTGAGGCAGCCGTAAAGGATGCAGATCTTGTGGTCCTCTGCGTTCCGGTTGGCGCCATGGGCGCTGTGATGGAAGAGATCGCACCGTTCTTGAAAAAGGGTGCGACAGTCTCTGATGTGGGATCCGTCAAAAAGGCTGTCTTCGAAGCGATCGTCCCATTCCTCCCTAATGGTGTCCATTTCGTTGGCGCGCACCCAATGGCTGGCACCGAACATTCGGGCCCGCATTCTGGCTTTGCGACGCTCTTTGACAATCGCTGGTGCTTGATCGTTGCACCTGAGGGCGCTGATCAAAATGCAGTGGATCAGCTTGCCGCGCTTTGGAAGAATATCGGGTCTAACATTGAATACATGGACCCCGAGCATCATGATCTCGTTTGCGCGGTTGTGAGCCATACGCCGCACCTAATCGCTTATACGATGGTGGGTGTAGCCGACGATCTTCGCCGCGTGACCGATAGCGAAGTCATCAAGTTTTCTGCTGCGGGCTTTCGCGACTTTACCCGTATCGCAGCGTCGGACCCCACGATGTGGCGTGACGTGTTCCTGACCAACAAGGATGCGACGCTCGAAATACTTGGTCGATTTACCGAAGAGCTTTTTGCGCTTCAACGCGCGATCCGGATGGGTGATGGTGATCAGCTGTTTGAGTACTTCACACGCACACGTGCCATTCGCCGAGGTATTATTGAAGCGGGTCAGGATACCTCCGCGCCCGACTTTGGCCGTGTTCCGGCAAAGCCCGAATGAAGCTGGCGTTGGCGGTCATAGCATGTTTGGCTGCCGGTCCCGCTTGGTCCTTTGCCCCTGAAACCTCGACCCGCCCTGTGCTGCGTGGGACGAGTGCAATCTCGGCTTCGAAGCCAAACCTGCTGCGGCCACTCCTTCGGCCCGCGACTGTTTCGCCCGAAGCTCCATCGACTGTTGGCGCGATTTCCACGGTTACAACTGATGTGAGCGCATATGCCGTTTTGACCTCCATGAGGCCATCCAAGAGAACCGCTGCGGTCATTTCTGCTGCTGAAGCAGTGCGCATGGCACGGCTCCGTGGCCAAGTTTGCGGCGATCCAGAAATACAGGGCGAGGCAATCGGTGCGGTCGACGGACGCGGCAGCTGCGGCATTGAAAATGCAGTGCGTCTGCGCTCGGTCGCAGGGGTCACTTTTAGTGAACGGCCGACCATCGACTGCACGACCGCTAAGGCTTTGAAAACTTGGGTGCAGAACGGGCTTAAGCCAAGTATCGGAAGTGAAGGTGGCGGGGTCTCTCAGATCCTAGTCGCCGGTCATTACAGCTGTCGCCCAAGAAACAATCAGTCGGGCGCTCGGCTTTCAGAGCATAGCTTTGGCCGTGCGATCGACATCGCTGGGTTCAGGCTCCAAAATGGCGAAAGGATCACTGTTCTGAACGACTGGGGCAGTCGCGATGACGGCCAGCAGCTCCGCCAGATGCATCGCGCTGCATGTGGTCCATTTGGAACGGTGTTAGGGCCGGCCGCGAACGCAGAGCATCGCGACCATTTCCATTTCGACACTGCGCGGTATCGCAGCGGCTCATATTGCCGTTAGCGAAGCTTTGGCAATGAGGCGAGAGGGAAGGGGCCAAAGGCTAACATCCCTCCTCGCATCGAGAGAGGAACCTCTACACTTCCTTCACGAGCCTGCATAGAACGAGCTACGTTGCGATAGGTTGCGGCAGCATCGTGTTCGATGAGACCTGATGCCTCGAGACGCTCAATGACAACGGGCATATTGCGCGCGCTGATCGTGATACGGCCTTCTGGAAAGCCATTAGCATCAACAACAAACTCGCCGCTGAGGGCAAAGCCCATGTCTTCCCAGTCAAGTCGAGCGTCCCGGATTGTGGCGCTATTGAGCAATGGAAGTATTCCGTCGCGTACCTTGATCTCGTCGCTGAGTTCAAGTGTCGCATCAAGTTTGCCCAGCGTCAGCATCTCGGCACTTAGCACATTCGGAAGAGTGATCTGGTTGGCATCAAGCCAAACATCATAGGTGGCAACTCCACCAGCGGGGCGGATCGCTGCGAGGATATGATCAACCGAGATTGTGCCAAAGCTTCCGGTGAATGACGCTGCGCCGCTCTCGAAAGTTGCGGTCTCAAGTGGAAGAGTTGCCGAAAGTCCAAAGTGTGCGCTTGCGCGCATTCCTGTACTGTCGACCGCAATCGTTTCTGCGCCAAGGGTCAGTGTCTGGCTTTCCGGCCAAGCTGCAATGATTTTATGGGGGCTGTAGGAAAGAGCAAAAACTTGGAAATTCGGTGACGCCCAAGCCAAAGTACCATCTGGGTTCTGCACAGTAAGGTTCGCGAATTTTGTGTCGAACCGAGAGGGGAACCCAACGGTGTCGAAATCGTCGTAGGTGATCGTCCACCCCTCCTTCCGATAGGTCTCAATCGCGGCAGTTGTCGCCTTTTCGACGCCCGCTTGTCCGACAAACCAATATCCGCCGTAAACGATCGCAGCTCCGATAACTACGGTTGTTATAAGACGCATTGCATTCCCTTTCCTTTAAGCCCGAACACGTGTTTATAGGCGCTCAAACGAAAGGACCAGATAGATGCCACTTTGGGTCTTTGGATACGGATCACTTCTTTGGAATCCAGGGTTCGAACCTGTTCGATCCATGAAAGCAACGCTGAGCGGATACCACCGTTCATTTTGTATGCTCTCGATCCACCATCGTGGGACAGTCCAAGACCCAGGCCTTGTGTTGGCCTTAGATCGACACGATGAAGCAAGCTGCTGCGGGGTCGTATTTGAGGTCAAATCAGGTGAAGAAGATAAGGTGCTTGCCTATCTAAGAGAGCGCGAACTTGTTTCTTCGGCCTATTTGGAGACGACGGAAACCGTGGAACTTGCAGATGGTGGCAGGGTCGAGGCGGTGACTTATGTGATCGACCCTGATCACGAACAATACTGTCACTTTGACCTTGAAACACAGGCAAAAATGATTGCTCACGCTGTAGGTGGACGCGGTCCAAATACCGAGTATCTCTATAATACCGAGTCACATCTTACGCAGATGGGGATTGTGGATCACGATATGGCGTGGCTGGTATCCCGCGTTCGTGCGATCAAAGGCTGAAACACGCATATTTTTATTGGGTTTCGCGCTTTGTCCCTCTAATCTCGTTTTAAATAGAAACAATGAGGATCCTGACCCGTGCTGGACATCAGGGAACCCGAGGCCGAGCCGCACTTTTCACAACCGTTGCGTCAGATCTTTTCGATGCTGATCGCACTCGGACTTGTGGGGGGCGTTGGCTATGTCGGCTATTCGACGATAATTTCAATCTTTATGTCCAACCCATATCTTAACGGGTTGATCTTGTTTGTTTTTGTGATCGGCGTGCTCTCCTGCTTTGGTCAGGTAGTGCAGCTCGCAAATTCTGTTCGTTGGATCGAGAGCTTTGTAAAATCGCAAGAACGCCGCCAAGCGCCTTCGCTTCTTGCGCCGCTTGCGACATTGCTCCGCTCACGCTCGGCATCAACACATATTTCTTCGACTTCCGCGCGATCAATCTTGGACTCTGTGGCCCAACGTATTGACGAAGACCGAGAGATTACGCGTTATCTTGGAAATACGCTGATTTTCTTGGGTCTATTGGGCACATTTTACGGTCTGGCGACAACTGTTCCAGCATTGGTCGAAACAATTCGTTCGCTTTCCCCGCAAGAGGGCGAGACGGGTGCCGCGATATTTGACCGTCTTCAGGCCGGTCTGGAAAGCCAACTTGGCGGTATGGGTACCGCCTTTTCGTCATCGCTTCTCGGTTTGGCCGGTTCATTGATCGTGGGTCTGCTAGAGCTTTTTGCGGGTCACGGTCAAAATCGTTTTTACCGCGAATTGGAGGAATGGCTCTCGTCAATTACGCGTCTATCCTTTGCGACCGGTGAGGAAGGCGGCAGCGATGCAATGGTTGCTGGCGTACTTGAACGCATGGCGGAGCAAATGGAATCGATGCAGATGATGTTCACTCAGAGTGACATTTCTCGTGCGGAGGTGGATGAACGTTTGGGAACTTTGGCGACTGCGGTTTCCCAGCTTGCCGAGCGTCTTGATGGTGGCGCGAGCAATGAATTGCTCGTTCGACTTGCGGACTCTCAAGAGCGTATTCATGAGGCCATTCGTGATGGTGGCGGCGGCGGAATCGACGCCGAAAGCCGCATGCGCCTACGCTCGATTGACGTACAACTCTTGCGTCTCTTGGAAGAGGTTTCTGCCGGCCGACAAGAAACGATGGCTGAGCTCCGCGGTGAAATTGCGACGCTCACCCGCGCCGTACGCAGCTTGGGCGGCGAATAATGGCACTTAGTCGCCGCAGCGCGAACCGGTTTCAGGCAAGTATTTGGCCCGGCTTCGTTGATGCAATGACAGGGCTCTTGCTCGTTTTGATGTTCGTGCTCACCATCTTTATGGTGATCCAGTTCGTTCTGCGTGAGACGATTACCGGCCAAGAAAATCAACTGTCGGCGCTTACGGCAGAGGTGACATCTCTGACCGAAGCGCTTGGTTTGGCACAGGGCCGTGTCACTACGCTTGAAAACGAGCAAGAGCGCCAAACGAATGTGATCGCGGCGCTCACTGCGGATCGCGACGCTCAATTAGCGGCTTTGGCCGACGCCAACAATCGGATCACAGGCTTTGAGGCGCAGGTCGCAGGACTACTTGCCGAGCGGACTGATCTGCGCAATCAAATTGCTGGTCTAGGGACAGAAATTGACACCTTAGAAAGTGAAAAGACGCAGCTTATGTCCGAAGCTGATGCGATCAATCTCGCTTTGGCACAAGCGCGCAATGAGATCGACGCGAATGAAGAAGCGGCGCGTTTGGCTGCGGCGCGCCGTGAGGCGCTCGAAGCATTGCTTGCAGAGATGCGCAACAAGGATGCCGACCAACAGAGCCAGATCGCAACGCTGAATCAGAGCCTTGGGGAGCGTAATGCTCAGCTCAGCGCTCTTGATGCAGAGGCTGCCGAGCGAGCTGAACGTATCGCCGCGCTAGAGGGGGAGCTCACTGCAGGGGATGATCAACTCGCCCAGCTACGGAACGATGCAAACACGCGCCTTGAAAAAATATCCGAACTAGAGGCTGCGATGCTTGTTGATGCGGCCGCGGCCGAAGCACTTCGCGAAAAGCTTGCTAACGCCGACACCGAACTAACCGCGATGACGCTCGCGCTCGAGGAAAAGCGCAAAGAGGCAGAAGAAACTTTGACACTTCTGGCGGCTGCAAACCTTGCCAAAGCACAGCTTGGGACAGAACTTGACGCAATGCGCGAGGTGCTGGCGAACTTGGAAAACGCTAGCACGGATCAACTCACCGAGGCAGAACGTCAAGCTGCACTTCTTGCAGTCGCGAACGATGCGCTGGCCAAAGAGCAGGCCCTTTCCGCCGAGAGCCAGCGTCAAGCCGCGCTCTTGAATGAACAGGTTGCCGCGCTTCGGACGCAGGTCGCTACTTTGCAAGAGATGCTTAACCTCGCAGAAGTTGCTGACCGAGACGCACAAGTGCAGATCGAGTCGCTTGGCAGCCAGTTGAACACAGCCCTTGCCCGTGTTGCTGCCGAAGAGCGTCGTCGTGCAGAGTTGGAAGAGGCCGAAAGGATTAGGCTCGAGCAAGAAGCCGAAAAGCTTGAGAGCTATCGCTCTGAGTTCTTTGGCGAGTTGCGGCAAGTCTTGGACGGGCAAGAAGGCATCAAGATCGAAGGAGACCGCTTTGTTTTCTCGTCCGAAGTTCTCTTTGCTCCGGGTTCTGCTACGCTTTCATCCCAAGGACAGGATGAAATAGCCAAAGTTGCCGCATTGCTTCGTGGTGTCGCGCAAGAAATCCCCGATAACATCGATTGGATCATCCGCGTTGATGGGCACACCGACAATGTGCCGTTGTCGGGATTGGGCGAGTTCCGCAACAACTGGGAGCTTTCGCAAGCACGCGCGCTCTCTGTGGTCGAGTTTATGGTTGCTACGCAGGGGATTGATCCAAAGAACCTCGCTGCCAACGGTTTCGGGGAATATCAGCCGATCAACTTGGAAGACACAGAGCAAGCTCGTGCTCAGAACCGCCGGATCGAACTTAAGCTGACAGAGCGTTGACGCGCCTAAAACAGCCTGTGGTTATTGGAAGTGATGGTTCATGCAGCGGGCAGGGACATATACCCTGCTAGAAAAAAGCCCCGCAAATTGCGGGGCTTTTCTAATTTAATCTGCGGTGAGAAGTGGTGGTTTCTTCGACCGAGTAATCTTACTTGGCTTTTGCTTCTCAATACGAAGCTCAAGCTTGCCCTCTTTGACGCCAACCTGAACTTCGCCACCCTTCGTGAGCTTGCCGAACAACAGCTCTTCAGCAAGCGGCTTCTTGATATGCTCTTGGATGACGCGCGAGAGTGGGCGAGCACCCATCTTGCTGTCGTAACCCTTGTCAGCCAGCCATTCGGCTGCGGCGCGGGTCAGATCAATATGCACGTTGCGGTCGATAAGTTGCGCTTCGAGTTGCAGAACAAACTTTTCGACGACTTGAAGGATCGTTTCGCGCGGCAATGGGCCGAACGGAATAACGGCATCCAAGCGGTTACGGAATTCAGGCGTAAAGGTCCGTTCAATTGCAGCAGTGTCTTCGCCTTCGCGGCGCAAACGGCCAAAGCCCATTGCTTCTTTGGCTTGTTCGGACGCGCCTGCGTTAGATGTCATAATCAAAATCACGTTGCGGAAGTCCGTCGTGCGGCCATTGTGATCCGTGAGTTTGCCGTGATCCATCACCTGCAACAGGATGTTGTAGACATCTGGGTGTGCCTTCTCCATCTCATCAAGCAAAAGGACACAGTGCGGATTCTGGTCGACGCCATCAGTAAGAAGACCGCCTTGATCAAAGCCGACATAGCCCGGAGGGGCACCAATTAGGCGGCTGATCGCGTGCTTTTCCATGTATTCGGACATGTCAAAGCGCAAGAGCTCAACACCGAGGGTATTGGCGAGTTGCTTTGCGACTTCGGTTTTACCTACACCAGTCGGCCCTGCGAAGAGGTAGTTGCCAATCGGCTTTTCAGGCTCACGCAGACCTGCGCGCGCAAGCTTGATCGAAGAGGAAAGCGCTTCGATTGCGGCGTCTTGCCCGAAGACGACACGCTTGAGAGATTTCTCCAGATCGCGCAGGAGCTCGGCATCATCTTTAGAAACCGACTTCGGCGGAATACGTGCGATCTTGGCGACAACGGCTTCAATCTGTTCCACGTCGATCGTTTTGAGACGCTCGCTTTGGCTGCGGAGATGTTGCGCCGCGCCAGCTTCGTCGATCACATCGATTGCCTTATCAGGAAGCTTGCGGTCCCCGATGTAACGCGCGGAAAGTTCGACCGCAGCTTTGATTGCTTCTGCGGTGTAGGAAATCCCGTGATGCTCTTCGAAGTAGGGCTTGAGGCCCATAAGGATTTTGATCGAGTCTGGAACAGAAGGTTCATTCACGTCGATCTTTTGGAAACGACGCGATAGCGCACGATCTTTTTCAAAGTGCTGGCGGAACTCTTTGTAGGTGGTGGAACCCATGCAGCGCAGTTTGCCGCCTTGAAGAGCCGGCTTGAGAAGGTTTGATGCGTCCATCGCCCCACCTGAAGTCGCACCCGCACCAATCACTGTGTGGATTTCATCGATGAAAAGCACCGCATCGGGGTGATCTTCCAGCTCTTTCATCACTGATTTGAGGCGCTCTTCAAAGTCACCACGATAGCGGGTACCAGCAAGCAATGCGCCCATGTCGAGCGAGAAAATCGTCGTTTCCGAGAGAACTTCGGGGACTTCTTCGTTGACGATTTTGCGGGCAAGGCCTTCTGCGATAGCGGTCTTGCCAACGCCCGGATCACCAACAAGGAGGGGGTTGTTTTTGCGGCGACGGCACAGAACTTGGATGCAGCGCTCAACTTCGTGTTCGCGCCCGATAAGCGGGTCGACATCGCCTTTAAGCGACTTGGCGTTCAGATCGACGCAATATTTCGAAAGCGCAGACTCTTTCTCATCCGCGTCGGCGCTACCTACATGTTCTTGATGGTCTTCGTTTGATCCACTGACCGAACGGTTTTCGCCAAATGCTGGGTCTTTGGCGACGCCGTGAGCGATAAAGTTCACCGCGTCGTAACGTGTCATGTCCTGATCTTGGAGGAAGTAGGCTGCGTTGCTCTCGCGCTCGGCGAAAATCGCAACGAGCACATTTGCACCGGTGACCTCGGAACGACCAGAAGATTGCACATGAATCGCGGCCCGTTGGATCACGCGCTGAAATGCTGCTGTTGGGACCGCTTCTGACCCTTCAACATCAGTGATCAAGGTAGCGAGATCGTCGTCGATATATTCTTCGAGGGTGCGACGAAGTTCTTCTAGGTCGACCGCGCAAGCCTGCATCACACGAGCCG
>JAYPUF010000054.1:0-16274 GCA_038133925.1 Marivivens sp.
AACTCTCTGTCAGAAATTGAAAGACAGAACCCGCATGAAAGGCTTGTGTAACACCCGATTAACTTAACAGTAACACTTTTCCAAAATTCTCACCTGCGTCTATTACTTCAGCCCGAAACCACAGATTGAGGCACCCTGTCAGACTAAACGGCCAGGACGTGGATAGGGTACGTGGTTAGCGTTTTGGCGTGGCCAAGCTTTCTCCATTTCACTGCTTCAGGGCCAGCGCCAAAAAGTAATCCGCCTAGCGGTCATGCTCTCTTTGCGATTTCCGCTATCTCTTCGTAATATGGCTGACCTGCTGCATGAACGGCTCACGCCTAGGGCACAATTGGTGTTATATTTCATCAGTCGTCCAAGTTTGTTACGCAACATTTTGACGAGGTGCGATCATAACCCGAACAAATGGCAGAAATGCGGACGGCACACTTGCTCAAGGGAAGTCTGGCAAACGCAAGGGAACCCTTAAAAGGAACATACGCGCATCGATTGACCTTTTGAATAGAGAAGCCGAAAGCAGCCCAGTTCAAGGACATCAAATACTGCTCGCAAGATGGCGTAATCTTCGAAAAAGTGACGCGTTGAACAGGTGCAGATCACGGGCAAAAATTTTGTAAAGCTCATCCAAATTACGCCTACATACGCTCATTTGTCTCGCTCTGTGTCCCGCTGAAAAAACAAAAGGCTCAGCCTGAATTGGCTAAGCCTCTGATTTTATGGTGCCCCCAGAGAGACTCGAACTCCCGACCCACTGATTACAAATCAGTTGCTCTACCAGCTGAGCTATAGGGGCACTCGAGAGCCATTTAGCGCGGCTCGTTCGGCTCTGCAAGTCGTTTTGGACTACTTATTTGCACGAGCAAGCAAAGCGACGGCGATCAGGCCGACGAGGGTAATCATAAGAGCGGCTGGCGCGGCCTCTGCAATCTTTTCAAGAGAGGCTTTTTCGTGAACGCGCGTCGCTAAGGTGTTGTAGTTAAAAGGCCTAAGAAGGAGCGTCGCAGGAAGCTCCTTAACGCAGTCAACAAAGACAAGAAGAAGCGTAGAGCCGATAGAGGCCCGCATAAGCGGCGCGTATACAGTCCGCAAAGCACCCCCTGCGGATTGCCCTAGGGAGCGGGCTGCGGCTTGCAAGCTAGGCGAAACTCGCCCAAAGGCCGCATCAGCCGAACTTTGGGCAATTGCGAAGAAGCGGACACAATAAGCGAGCACAAGTGCGAACGCCGTGCCCGTCAACATAAGCCCCGGATCCCACCCAGTAAGGGCAAGAATACCGTCAGCAATTCGGTTATCCAAAGCAGCAAGAGGGATCAGGATACCAAGGCCAAGCACCGCACCTGGGGACGCATAGCCGATGGCAGTCACCGGCATAAGGATGCGCGGTAACGATTTACGCGACAGCCGAACGCCATAGACCATCAGCACACCGCCCAAAACAGTTAGGACCGCCGCTGCACCACCTGTGGCGAGTGTATGCCAAAGCGCCTTGAGGAGCCCCGGCGCAACCCATTCGGCAGCATCCCTTGAATGGGTCAAAAGTACCGCAACAGGTAGAACGAACCCCATGAAGAACGGCACGAAGCAAAGTACGCCTGCGGCCCAACTTTCAAAGCCGCTGAGCTTTGTCGGCTCGACAGGTCGCGCTCCCCTCGCTGAACCATAAAAACGGCTACGACGGCGAGAGAGTTTTTCGAGCGTTACAAGAAGCACAATCAGCGTGAGCACAAGAACTGCAATCTGCGCCGCACCTCCAAGATTGCCGCCTTGGAGCCAAACCGTGAAAATGCCCGTTGTCAGCGTTTGCACAGCAAAGAAATCGACAGTCCCGAAATCATTGACAGTCTCCATCATGACGACCGCGGCACCAGCGGCGATTGCGGGACGTGCGAGTGGGAGCCCAACACGAAAGAACCGTCCAATCGGGCCAACGCCAAGTGCGCGGGCCACTTCATACCCTGCCCCGCTTTGCTCGCGGAAGGCGGCACGGGCAAGGATGTACACATAGGGATAAAGCGACGCAGACAGTACGAGGATTGCCGCCCAATGGCTACGGATTGCGGGGAACCAGTAGTCACGAGAGTTCTGCCATCCGAATACCTCACGCAATGCCGTTTGCACTGGTCCCGCGTATTCGAGAAAATCTACGAGCGCATAGGCACCGACATATGCAGGCACTGCGAGCGGCATGAGAAGCGCCCATTGGAGCCATTTCTGCCCTTTAAAGCGATACATGACCATAAGCCACGCCGCGCCCGTCCCAACAGCCGAAGTCAAAAGACCAACCGAGAACATTAAGATCGCAGTGTTAGACAAGTAGCGGGGCAAGGTCGTGGAAATGAGGTGGCCCCAAACGTTCTCAGTTGGGGTAAGCGCAAACCAAATCACAGCAGCGATAGGAGAAAGCACGAGAACCGCAATGACCAAGGCTCCCATCGACCAAGGATCGATGCGAAATGCGCGTCTACCGGCAGGTAATATCTGACCACTTTGCTCGGACATAAATCGTGCGATACCTGAAAGCGGTTTCCCTGTCCAGAAAAGCCCTTATATATGGATAAAAGAATTTCGGACCAAAGACATGCAAATTGCCCTTCATATCGGAGCCGCTTGTACAGACGAAGACCGTCTGCTCAAAACGCTACTGAAGAACACGGAGAATTTTGCAGCCGAAGGGATCAAAATCCCCGGTCCGGGCAAGTACCGCCGTTTGATCCGCGAAACGATCCAGAACCTGAACGGTTCCGCTCCTGCGCCACTCACACGGGATGTTTTGGTGGATGCCATCCTAGATGACGAATCCGCGAACCGACTTGTGATGAGCAATTCGGCTTTTATTTGCGTCCCGAACCGTATTTTTGAAAATGGCGTCTTTTATGAACAACTCGAGAGCAAGCTCAGTTCATTTGGTCAAATTTTTGCACATGATGACATTGAGCTGTTCCTAGGCCTACGCAATCCGGCGACCTTTGTTCCGGCGGCATTCGAACAGGGCAAGACAGCAAGTTTTCTTGAGTTTCTTTCAGGAATTCAGATCGAGCAACTGGTTTGGTCGCATGTCGTCGAGCGCATTCGTGCCGTGCTCCCGCAAGCGAGCCTTACGGTCTGGTGCAACGAAGATACGCCACTCATTTGGGCCCAGCTCGTGCGCGAGATTTCGGGGGTTGATCCTCTGACCAAAATCAGCGGCGGATTTGACCTCCTTGCGACCATCATGACCGAAGACGGCATGGCGCGACTGGGGTCATACCTCAAGAGCCATCCACCGCAGACCGAAGTCCAGAAACGCCGTATCATCGCGGCTTTCCTTGAACGCTATGCAATTGAGGATGAAATCGTCGAAGAGATGGATCTTGAGGGCTGGACCGAAGAGGTCGTGAACCATCTGACTGAGCAATACGAAGAAGACGTCTATCGTATCGAAAGAATGTCCGGCGTGACCTTCATTAGCCCGTAAGGCCACGCCGAAACGGGATTACATGCCAAGAGCGGCCTTATACATATCCATGATCGCCTCTTCTTCGGCGATATCATCGGCGTCACGCTTGCGCAGAGCGATAACCTTGCGCATCACCTTGGTGTCGTAACCGCGACCTTTGGCTTCGGCCATGACTTCCTTTTGTGCGTCTGCAATGTCTTTCTTCTCTGCCTCGAGACGCTCGTAGCGTTCGATAAACTGGCGGAGTTCCTGACCTGCTACAGAGCTTGCGGTATCGGTGACGTCGTTCATTCTGCTCTCCACAAAGGAATTCAATTCGGGTTTGAATGCATCCCTAACGGCTGGCTAGAGGTGCCGCAAGCCCTCTGCCTCTTGCAAGCGAGACCCTGCCGCGCTAGGGCAACGCCAAAGCGAAAGGGACTAATATGGATTATCTCGTCTGGATCGGCTCTGCGATGACGCTCTTGGGCCTCGTTGGTGTCATTGCCAGCGTCTTCATGGTGCTCAAAGCAAAGCGTGAAAATCTCGATGACGATTCCCTGCGCGCGCGATTGAACAAAATTCTCCCTGTTAACATTGGCTCGCTTTTGTTCTCGATGCTCGGCCTTGCAGTCGTCATCGTCGGAATTTTCTTGAACTAAGTCTCAGCTTCGAGACGCAAAAGCGCATCGAAACCGCCAGAATATTTCACTGCCTCATCAAGCATTTGCGGCACGTCCCAAATGCGGCTCTCTTGTTGCCATTTGCGCATATCGTTGCGCAAGGAAATCAAGCCCATGAGATGTGCGGCCTTCATCGGTCCGCCGCGCCAACGCGGGAACCCCATACCGTGAACCGCGAGGGCATCGATGTCTGAGGCGCGTTCAACCAGTCCCGCCTCAACCATTCGCGCGCCTTCGGCCATAAGACCAGCGACAAAGCGGCGGCGCAGCATTTCAACATCTTTCCCCGCCTTGATTGGCTTTTCGGCCTCAAATGGTCCCTTACCAAAACCTAGGCTAAGGAGAGCTCCGTCAATCTTTGCATAGGGGGCACCCTGCGCAGCAGCATGATTGATTGCGGCACGAAGAACGTGACGAAGTCGATCAAGGACTTCGGTCCCCACTTCTAGACCGGGAAGGCGTCGGCCATTCTCACCACGACTTAGGAGCGTCGGGGAAATGCGACGCTCGGCGATGAACATGTGGCGCAATGCACGAGACTGATCGCTTTTCGCCGTCTCTTCGCGAGCTGCTGCTTCGATCTCGTTCGCCACGTCAAACGGCACAAGAAGCGCGGCCTCAACACAATCGACAATCCGTTTGGGTGCCTCGAGCGGGCTTTTTTCGAGCGCCGCCCGTTTGGACCTCACCGCATTCAAATAGGCAGTACCGTCGCTCATCATCTCGCGGCGATCTTTTGCGGGCACCGCAGTGACTTCTTTTTCGATGAGCATTTCGGCCAAATGCATGCAGGCTTGCTTCATGGCGCCCTTGACGATGCCATTCGCAAGTTTCAACTCGCGCGCTGTTTCTGCCGAAATTGTCCGTGCTTCGAGCAAGAGCTTTAGGCTCGCCTCTGCCCCAACGATCCGCGGCAAGCGCTGGCTTGCACCTGCGGATGGGACCAGCCCCAAGGTTACATCAGGAAAGCCAATCTGCGCCTCCTGCGCAAACAGTCGGAAATGTGCGGCAAGCGCCAGTTCGGCCCCCCCGCCAAGGGCAGTCCCTTGGATACCTGCGATCACAGGAACCGGAAGGTTCTCGATGCGATTACAGATATGGCGTAGCGTCGGTTCAGCCTCATTCTCTGCTTCACGGATATCGCCACCCGCCGAGAACATCTTACCTTTGGCGCGGATGATAAGAGCGCGGATAGACCGATCTTGCTCTACCCGACCAATGGCTTCAACCAAGGCATGGCGCACAGGGGGTTTAAGTGCATTCGCGGGCGGCGCATTCAGCACAATTTCGGCCACATGCCCAGAGACTTTGAAACTAATTGGCTGCACCATGCCCACTGCCCTAGCGAGCCATTAGGCTCAAGATTGAACTCTTTTCAGGCATTTGGCCGTCATTCGGCACTGAGAGCAACCCTTTAGCGCCAAGAATAGAACAAAACTGCTCAATGTGTGCTTAAAGGGGCATATTTTCGGATAGGAGGTCTTGCTCTTCGAGGCGCAACGACTCCTCAAGCTCACATAGCTGCTTGGGCAATAAACGCCCATCGGCTTTCAACTCTTGGATGATCTCTGAAAGCTCAGGCCTGATAGCCAAACGGTTCTGCGGATCCTCATAGATTGCAGTAATAAGCTCGAATAACTCGTGATAGATCAAACTACCAGCCATTGTGCACCTTCCTTTCTACCAATCGTTCAAGGAAAAAATGCCACAAAGACTCAACCTAAAGTATGACCCAAATCAATCAAGTTTGACGTCGGGACAAAATACATCGTAGAGCCGCTCAAGGATTGGCCCGATGCGCGGGTCGGCAATCTTGTAGTTGATCGTGCGACCATCACGGTCACATGCCACAAGTCCTTCTGACCGCATCCGTGCCAATTGGCCCGATACGTATGATTGGCTTGCGCCGAGCATCTCTTCAAGATCCCCAACACAGCGCTCTCCAGGGAGCAAGGCGCAAAGAATTCTAAGCCTTGCAGGGTTGGAAAGCACCTTGAGAACCTCTGCGGCCTCGTCTGCTGCTTTATCCATAGCGTTAGCTGTCTCGTTCAAATCGTGCATGATACTACCTTAATGCATAAAGATAATATTATATTTCGTTCTTGCAATGATTCATTCACTGCATATTTTAGTAAGCAACCGAGGAATCGCACCTTTGGTCCCAAAACCCCGGCTCCGTCGCTTTTCGGCTGCACGACGGATAACGCAAAGAAGCATTGAAGGCCAGCATCTTAAACCGATGCAAGCGCGCCAATGACTTCGGTGTAGGAACCAAAGGTAAGACGACGCGGGCTGCAACCGTTCTGGAAACAGGACACCCTAACACTTTGCGAGGGCCCGCCCCTCTTCTCGCCACGGAATATACGGAAATAAAATATGCAGACTGAATGGATCTACGGCCTCGTCGGGGGCGGTATAATCGGACTTGCTGGCGCAGTTTATCTTTTGATCAACGGACGCATCATGGGTGCGTCGGGTATCATCGGCGGCCTCGTCGATGGATCAGCCAAAGGAGATCAAGCGAGCGAGCGTGTCTTCTTTCTTTTGGGCCTTTTCTTGGTGCCTGCGATCATCGCAATGGTCTTTGGCGCACCTGAAACCCACCTCACCAGCAATCTTTGGGCAATTGTAGCTGCTGGCCTCTTGGTCGGCGTCGGTACTCGCTTTGCAAACGGGTGCACCTCGGGCCACGGTGTTTGCGGTATCTCGCGTCTGAGCCTGCGCGGCATCGTCGCAACCGTCTTTTACATCATGGCAGGCGGTCTCTCTGTCATCGTCTTCAAGCACACATTGGGGTGGATCTAATGCGTCGTCTCTTTGCTTTCATCGCAGGTTCGCTTTTCGGAACCGGACTTCTCATCTCTGGAATGACTGATACCTCCCGCGTTCAAGGTTGGCTTGACGTCTTTGGTCAATGGGACCCGACGCTTGCCTTTGTAATGGGCGGAGCCATCATTCCAATGGCGATCGCTTGGCGTCTGACCATTGGCCGCAACCCTGCCCTTGGCGGTCTCTTTCCGCCGCGTCCAGAGTCCAAGATCGGCCGCAACCTTGTTATCGGCTCGACACTCTTTGGTATGGGCTGGGGCCTAGTAGGTCTTTGCCCAGGCCCATCCATTGCTTCGCTCTCCTATGGCGGAATCGGCGGAACCGTGTTCCTCTTGGCAATGTTTGTGGGTATGTGGTTCGCACCAATTCTTCGCGACCAACTTGATAACGCGCTACCAGCGAACTGAGGATTACATGGATATTCGCACTATTGCTTCGAACTACGCTGTTTCAAAACAGATCATGCCGACTGATATCGAGGCGATCAAAGCGGCTGGTTTCACCACCGTGATTTGCAACCGCCCCGATGAGGAAATCCCTGTCGAGCTTGGGTCCGAAGCAATGCGCATTGCCGTTGAAGGCGCTGGGATGGCATTCGTGTTCAACCCAGTCACGCACCAGTCGCTTAATGCTGAGATGATCAGCATCCAGATGGGAACCATTGCGCGCGCGCAGGGTCCTGTTCTCGCCTATTGCGCCTCTGGCACGCGTTCTTCCATCGTTTGGTCGCTCGGTTCAGCCAAAGCGTTACCGGTCGATGCGATCATCGAAGCGGCGGCACGCGCAGGCTACGATCTCCAAGGGTTGCGTCAGCGAATTACGGATCTTGCAGAGAGCTAATCTCTGAGTCCGTTTCATGTTTTTGAGCAAGGGCCACCGAAGTCGGTGGCCCTTCGCTTTCGCGGGACAGCATTTGCAAATGTTCCAATGCGTGCGGCGCTATCGGCTCGAACCGGATGGCCTTCATACCATTGATTTGACCAAGTCGCGCATTGCCGATTGCACGCTCCATACTTGCGGCAAATATCCCGACACGCGCCAAATCCGCCCCATCCAAAACGATTTCATCCCCCTCAGAGAAAGCAGAAATCTGATCCCCAGTGCGATTGAAACGATGGAGGATCGCCTCGAGCGTTATTGAGGTCTGGCGAATGCGGCTCGAAAGTTGCTTGCCAAGCTCGCCCCCGTCTTCGGGCGCAGCTTCAACCTCTCGCCTTTGCGGAACAAGGAGGGCAAAAAACAACTGCCCCTGCCGTTCACCGACTCCAAAATCAAGACTGACCTGAACCGTGCGGTATTCCAGAGGCTGAAGCCGAGCTTCAAGATGCCCAACATGGTGGACTAGGTTACCCAATGTTGTCCCCGTGAGCCATCCTTCAATCTCTGTTCCAAGGGCATATACAGCGGCATTCGCAAGCACCTTTTCCAAAATCGGTGCGACAAGAGCCGCATCAACCTTGGTGACGAGACGATTATTAGCGCGACGCGGCAATGCGCTATGACACGTAAGAACCTCGATGATTGCAGAACGCGTATCGCCATCGACCGCAATAAAGCCGACAACATTCTCAGACTTAAGTTCGAGCGTTAAACAATCTGGATTGAACTGTGCCAGTGTCTCCTCAAAGGAAGACTGAACGAGTCCCACGCCAATAACGCCGATCCGCCATCCAAGTTCGTCTTCAAAGGCGCGAGAAACGCCAAGCCGAATAGCACGCTCGGGCGAAACCAAATCGCCCTTTGCCTCGGCCTTGTGCACGGACCTAATCATTCGTTCTTTGACGGACATCTCGCTCATGATGCGAGACTAGCTGACTACATCTTACGCAATGGTAAAGATTACGGCAGCGTTACACGAAAAGCTGCGCCGCCTTGCCCCGGAAGGTAAACGATGTCGCCGCCCAAACGCGCCATGATCTCGCGGCAAATAGCGAGCCCAAGACCTGCCCCACCCGCTTTTCGATGATCCGAAAGACGCGAAAATTTCTCAAAAATGACGCGCTGGCTTTCTTTGCCGATGCCACTCCCGTTGTCGATAAAGTCCACAACTTGGCGCCCTCCAATGCGGCGCATGCTGATCTTGAGTTCGGGCGCCTCGGCGTCACAATACTTGTCTGCGTTTGTAATCAGGTTGATGAAAACCTGTGTCAGTCGGTCAAGGTCAGTATTGAGCAAGTAGTTTTCATTCGCTGCGTTTCGCCGAATAATCAACCTACGCCCGCTTGCATCGGTCGCGGAAAGCGCACGATCAAGAAGCGTCTTCAGCGACCCTTCCTGAATGTTGAGATTGACCTGCCCGTTCTCAAGCACCGAGAGGTCCAAAAGATCGTCAAGCAATCGCGTCAATCGAAGTGCTTCATCGTGGATGATCCCTGAATAACGCTCGACCGTCGCAGTATCCGCATCCCCATCTCGTAGGATCTCAGAGAAGGCACGGATCGACGTCATTGGAGTGCGCAGCTCATGGCTAATCTGGCTGAGGAACGCGTCCTTCTGAATTGAAAGTGCTGTGAGCTTTTCGTTTGCGTCTCGAAGCTGGCGCGCCGTGCGGTCCTGTTCGGCCGACTTCGCCTCCAGTCTGTTCGAATATTCCATGATCTGAGCGGCCTCATCCGCCACCGCGATGAGATCCTCGACCGAAATGCTCGAACCTTGGGTGAATTGACCGATCATTGCATGCGCAGTCGCAGCACCCACCGACCCCGCCAAGTCGCGTTCGAGCCCTTGAATAAATGCGGGTGTCACGTCAGGAAGATAGCCAGCCTTGCCCTGAGCCGCAGCCTCTTGGGCAAAAATCTGCTGTGCCTCAGTCGGGCCAAGGATGCGCTGAGACATGATAAGCAAGTCTTCCGCCTCGGCTGCGCTCTGTGTCCATGCCTTCGCCCCTGATGAATGCTCAAACACATTCACGAACTGGGCCCCTTGCAAGCGTTCTAGCGGTGCTGGGAATGTGGCAACTGAGCCAACAAAGAAGGCAATGGCGTTCAAGAGCATCGACCACAAGAGCGCATGGAGGAGCGGATCAATGCCTTCGATTGCAAAGAGCGCCTCGGGGCGCAGCCAACCGATCCCAAAGGGTCCGTGTTCAAAGACCGAGACCGGTATAATCGCGCCTTGACCAAAGGACGGGAGAAACAAGCACCACGCCCAGACCGCAAAGCCGACGATTAGCCCTGCAAAAGCCCCCCAGCGCGTTGCACCGCGCCAATAAAGTCCTCCAACGAGCGAAGGTAAAACCTGTACCACGCCGACAAAGGAAATCAGACCGATCGCAGCGAGTGCTGCCCCCCCACCGGAAAGGCGGAAGTAAATATAACCGCTCAATACCACTGCCGCGATCGAAATACGGCGCGACAACAAAACGACAAGACGGATGTCACCGGCAACCACTGCGCCTGCGCCGCGAGAACTGAGCCAAATAGGCACGACGATGTGGTTCGAAACCATGGTGGCAAGCGCAATCGTCGCAACAATCACCATTGATGTGGCCGAACTAAAGCCGCCAAGGAACGAGAAAATCGCAAGGACGTTCCATCCTTCGGAGAGCGGCAAGGTCAGGACAAAAAGGTCGGGGTTTGATCCACTTGGCATAAGGTTCAAGCCAACCACAGCAATCGGCACCACAAACAGGCTCATCAACATGACGTAAAGTGGAAACGCCCAACTTGCGGTCGACAGGTGGTCTTCGTTGACGTTTTCCACGACCAAGACTTGGAACATACGCGGCAAACAAAGGAATGCCGCGCCAGCAAGGAACGTGAGGCCAACCCAGCGCCCAGCCGGTTGCTGCCATTTCGAAATCGGTGACGCGTCGATCATCTGTAGCGTTTCACCGAGACCGCCTGCGATACCCCAAACCACAAATACCCCCACAGCAACGAGGGCGCAGAGCTTTACCACAGCTTCGACGGCAATCGCGATAACCACGCCATGATGACGTTCGTTCGCATCAAGGTTCCGCGTGCCGAATACAATCGTAAAGACGACAAGGCCGATAGCAACCCAAAGTGCAGCCCGCGAGAGGTCGACTTGGGTCCAATGCGTGCCGCCTGCTTCCGCAAAGACTGCAAAGGAAAGCGTGACGGACTGGAGTTGCAAGGCAAGATAGGGTGTCGCTGCAACAACCGCGATCAAGGTCACGATCACGCCGAGAGAGGTCGATTTGCCAAAGCGAGACGAGATCAAGTCTGCGATGGAGGTAATGCGCTGGCTTCGTCCAATTCGCACGAGTTTGCGCACGATCCACCACCAGCCAATCATGATGATCGTAGGGCCAAGATAGACCGTGAGATACTCAAGGCCGGAACGGGCCGCATAACCTACAGCGCCATAGAAGGTCCAAGCCGTACAGTAAATCGACAGGGAAAGTGTGTATATCCAAGGGCTTCTAACCCATCCTGAACGTCCTGCACGAGCTCTTCTTTCTGCATAAAACGCGATCCCGAATAGAAAAGCGACATAAAGAAAAGCAACGGCAATGAGGACGTTGTAGGTCAACATTAGTTGGCCTCCTCTTGTCCCTCACCAACCTCGGGCACGTCTTTGCGGATGGCTTTTGACAAAAAGAGCGCAAGGCAGATGAGCAAAATCCAAATCGCAAAGACATAGATCATCGCGTTAGATGTGAGGCTCTGCCCCTCTTCACGCGGCCAGAGGATCGGAACCTGCAAAAGCAGAATGCCAAAGATAGGGAGCATGCCTGCGACATCCCTAAGACGCCGCTGCCGATAGCTTGATCGTGCAAGAAACTGCGGCGGCCTGATCTTCTGCGCCATGCCTTATTCCCGCGCAAGCGCGCGGACGCTCTCGAGCACTTCTGCGTTTGAAAATGGCTTGGTCATGAACTGGGTCACGCCAAGTTTTTCTGCAAGTTCTCGGTCTCGCGCCTGTCCTCGTGCGGTCAGCATCAGAACAGGAAGATCGGATATCCCCTCTTCAGAGCGAAGATCGCGCAAGATATCAAAGCCGCTTTTACCCGGAAGCATCACATCTAGAATTATAAGGTCAGGCGGGGTCGCCTTAATCCGATCATTTGCGGTTTCCCCGTCGGAATGCGTATGCACGGTCCATCCGTCGCGAGACAGGATAAAGCTGATGGCTTCCGTTATGTTTGGTTCATCCTCGATAACGAGGACCCTCTTAGCCATAAGGACGCCCCTCCCAAGACACCTTCGCATTCCGTTCTCTAACTATTACTGAGATGAATGCGTCTGTCAAAATGTCTGATTGAGTTCTTCGATCTCTGAGAGAATGGATGGCTCTCGTCTCGCGATGCATCCAGAGCGCTGACAGACACGGCACCCTGGTCCAACTTTGCTTTGAGACCTTTGTAAACTGACCTTCTGGGGCATGATCAACATCACACCTTCCATCAATTGAGGCGCATCGAAACTCGGCGGGCTCGTAGGAACTGCGACCGCATAACACAGGAGCTCTTGGGTCTCGTTACCTTGAAACATCACTTTCCGTCGCAATGGCCGCATCGGCTGAGACAAAGATTGATAGAGTGGCCAGAGAGGGCATGGGAAACCTGTGCGTGACAGGCCAAAGGCTGCTCCGTTCCGAAGGAACGTCAAAACGCCAGAGCGGTCACAGATCGCCAGTGCGGTTGCAGGATGACCATCCTCCACACGCAAAAGCGCCAAGCGCCTAAGCACCACATCTATCTGAGTGCCAAAATGAAGCGCGATTTGCTCGGGCTCATAGTTTTGCTCGCGCGCGATGCGCTCAAAAGCGCCGTGTGGCAGCTTTTCGATGTCAGAGGCAAAACGTTCAAAAATTCCATCCATCAAAGTTTGCGCTGCGCTACTACGAAGTTGGGGGATATCCGGCCGCTTGCCCGTTACCAATGCAAAGAGAAGATCAGGGTTCTTTTCGATCTCCGCCTCAATTTCTTCGTTTGGAGATAAGAGAGCGCCGCCGTCCTCGCTTGGCGCGTCGAGATACTGAACCAATGACCGACTACTGTCTGCTAGGCGCTGACTGTCCTCATAGATGTTGCGATGAAAACGGTTCTGCCAATCGCGATCAATTTCTTCATCTCCGACCAGAATAGACGAAGTCGAGCGGATGGATGTCACTGCTGTAATGACATCGTGCAGAGATGCCGCAAGTTGAGGATCATGCGCAAGGCGATCGGTCAACGCTTGAACACGGTCTTCGAGCCACTCGATCCTGCGCGCCTGTGCAAGAACAAGAGCGGCCCATCCCGGCGTGCGGCCAGCAAACTCTTCCGTGCGATCAAGCTCTACCTCAATCTCTGTTTGCTCAAGCGCCGCGGAACGGAGTTGATCCAAGACCACCTTCTCAGTTCCTTCGGACAGAGTTGAGGCGTCAACGCTTAGGGCCCTTGCAAGATCGTGGAGGATCTTTCCGCCGATTCTGCGACGGTTATGCTCAATTAGGTTGAGGTACGACGCCGATATTCCAGCCTGAGATGCAAGGTCAGCTTGCCTTAAGCCAAGATCAATGCGGCGTTCTCTTATTCTTGTGCCCGTCAACTGCCTTTGCGGCATTCGTAAACCTCTTATGATTTCATAGGCTTTCTGCGCCTGCGAGAAAATGAATTTACAGTGCATACTATGGTATTGTGCAAATCTTTACAAAAAAATTGTTTCGTAAAATGGTTTTGTTGCGAAGTTTTCTGTCGCGACGCTTACTAAAGCCAGCATTGTAAAGATGCGTTTCGCTCTGGATGGAGGAGATCCTGAGCGAATTTCACCAAAGGGAGGATATTTATGTCCAAAATGAACTTCTCGCGTCGCGGCGTGCTGAAGACTGGTGCCATTGCTGGCGCTGGCCTTACTCTGCCGACCTATCTACGCGCAGATTCGCATGCTGGCTTCACCAACGCGCCGACCGGCTCGACTGTGAAACTCGGCTTCAACGTTCCCCAGACCGGCCCCTATGCACAGGAAGGTCTTGACGAACTCGACGCATACTACCTCGCTGTAGAGCACCTCAACGGTGGCGGCGATGGCGGCATGCTAAACACTTTCTCGTCCAAGGTTCTGGACGGCACGGGTATCCTCGGCAAGAAAGTCGAATACGTAACCGGCGACACCCAGACCAAGTCGGACGTTGCACGTGCTTCGGCTCAGTCGATGATCCAGAAAGACGGCGTAGTTATGGTCACCGGCGGCTCCTCGTCCGGCGTGGCTGTGGCTGTTCAGTCGCTCTGCCAGGAAGCTGGCGTGATCTTCATGGCTGCTCTGACCCACTCGAACGACACCACCGGTAAGGACCGCAAGCGTAACGGCTTCCGTTACTTCTTCAACGCTTACATGTCGGGCGCTGCTCTGGCTCCGGTTCTTTCGAGCGTTTACGGCAACGAGCGTCGTGCATACCACCTGACCGCTGACTACACTTGGGGTTGGACCCAGGAAGAGTCGATCAAAGCTTCGACCGAAGCTCTCGGCTGGGAAACCGTACAGACCGTTCGTACTCCGGTTGGCGCAGGCGACTTCTCGTCCTACATCGCTCCGGTTCTGAACTCGGGTGCAGATACCCTCATCCTGAACCACTACGGCGGGGACATGGTGAACTCGCTGACCCAAGCGGTTCAGTTCGGCCTTCGCGACAAGCAGGTTAACGGCAAGAACTTTGAAATCATCGTTCCGCTCTACTCTGAACTCATGGCAGCTGGTGCTGGCGCGAACATTCAGGGCGTTTACGGCTCGATGAACTGGAACTGGCAGCTTCAGGATGCTGGTACTCAGGCCTTCGTTAAGTCGTTCGGCGAAAAGTACGGCCGTCCGCCGTCAGGTTCGGCACACACCGCATACGTTCAGACCATTCTGTACGCAGACGCTGTGACCCGTGCTGGCACCTTCAACCCATGTGGCGTTGTCGAAGCCCTCGAAGACTTCGAATTCGACGGCATGGGTATCGGCAACACGCTGTACCGTGGTTCGGACCACCAGTGCTTCAAAGATGTTCTCATCATGAAGGGCGCTGACAACCCGACCAACCAGTACGACACCCTCGAGATCGTGGAAGTTACTCCGCGTGCTCAGGTTGAGTATCCGGAAGATCACCCGATGTTTGCCGGCGGCGAACTGGGTGCATGTAACCCGGGCGCATAATCGCACCTCAAATCGTCGGCCGCATCACTTGCGGCCGACCACCTCCTGCGCTGCGGGAGGTTTAGCCATTCCCAGAACAGGGCGGGACAATGGACGCTATCATTCTGCAAATTCTCAACGGCCTCGACAAAGGATCCGCTTACGCGTTGATCGCTCTTGGCCTCACTCTGATTTTCGGCACGCTCGGCGTGGTGAACTTTGCGCACGGCGCTTTGTTCATGATCGGTGCTTTTTGCGCCGTTTCGCTCTCGCGCTTGCTGCAACTCAGCTTCGTCACCATCGATGAAACCCAGAAAGACTTCCTCGGCAAGCCGCTGAAAGTTGAAACCGCATATGTCGAAAGCTGGTTTGGCCCCGAAACGGGCGCCGCTATCATCGACTGGGCGGTGCCTTTGGCGATCATTCTGACCATTCCGGTCATGCTGTTCGTTGGCTACGCCATGGAGCGCGGTCTCATCAAGCACTTCTACAAGCGACCGCACGCAGACCAAATCCTTGTGACTTTCGGTCTTGCTATCGTGCTTCAGGAAGTCGTGAAGTACTTCTTCGGTGCGAACCCAATTCCGACCCCTGCCCCTTCGGCTTATGTCGGCTCGCTCGATTTCGGCGTTATGCTGGGCTTTGATCCGAATGTGATCATCTATCCCTACTGGCGTCTCGTATACTTCCTCTTCTCGCTCTTGATCATTGGTGCTGTCTTCGCGTTCTTGCAGTTCACCACCTTTGGTATGGTCGTGCGTGCAGGTATGGCTGACCGCGAAACCGTTGGTCTACTTGGCATCGACATCGACAAGCGCTTTACCCTTATGTTTGGTATTGCAGCTTCGGTCGCAGGTCTCGCTGGCGTGATGTACACTCCGATCCTTTCGCCGAACTACCACATGGGCATGGACTTCCTCGTTCTATCCTTCGTTGTGGTGGTTGTTGGCGGTATGGGCTCGCTTCCGGGCGCAGTTCTCGCAGGCTTCTTGCTTGGCGTGCTGCAATCCTTCGCTTCGATGAACGAAATCAAAGCGATCGTCCCCGGTATCGACCAGATCATCATCTACCTCGTCGCCATCGTCATTCTACTTACTCGTCCGCGTGGCCTCATGGGTCGCAAGGGCGTGATGGAGGACTAATTCATGTTCGGTCTCGACAAAAAAGATACCAAATTCCTGTGGATCGTCATCGCTTTGACGATGCTCACACCGATCCTCCTCAACCCCTTCCCGACCGATAGCGGACTTGCTCAGTTCAACGCGGGTTATCCTGCACTGATGC
>JAYPUF010000055.1:0-12113 GCA_038133925.1 Marivivens sp.
CTGTCCTTTCGGTGCTTCCGATTGACGAAGCCGTGCCCGAAGCGATCTTTCGCGCAGTGAATGCCAAGACCCCTGATCAACCTGATGCCGTTCATTCCGAGATTGAAGCGGTTGTGGCTGATCTTGAGCCTTCTCACAAAGTAAACCCAGTTGCTCCAGCCGAGTTCTACGCCCGTGTAAAGGCCGCTCACGCGATCATTGCGACCAGCGAGCCGCGCTTTTATGCGAACGTTATCCTGCGTAAAGGCGTTGTTGGCTACTGAGCGGCGCGTGTCAGCATGTCCTCGATGTGCTTAGGACCAACGGGCCTAATTCGCGTCGGGTTCAGCGCTTTGATACCATAATATCCCCGCGTGATGTGATCCATGTTGACCGTGCTTAAGATCCCAGGAAGATTGAGTATCCTTTCCATGTATGCACTCAGTCGTGGGTAGTCTGCAATTTGATGGCGGTTACATTTGAAAATGCCGTGATAGGCCGCGTCAAATCGGATCAGCGTCACAAAAGTCCGAATATCGGTTTCGGTAAGATAATCTCCAAAAAGGTAATCCTGCTCTAGTCGCTCCTCGAGCATGTCGAGAGTATTGAAGACTCCCTCTACTGCTTCGTCATAAGCCTCTTGCGACGAAGCAAAGCCCGATTTGTAGACGCCATTGTTCAACTGGTCATAGATCACCGCATTTAAGGTATCGATCTCTTTGCCTATTTCAGAGGGATAGAGGCGAAGCTCTGAAGGGACAATATGCTCAAACGCGGTGTCTAACATTCGCAGGATGTCCGCGCTTTCGTTGTTCACCATTACGTTCAGGGTCTTGTCCCAAAGCACTGGCACTGTAGCGCGACCGGTAAAGTGCTTGTCTGCACGAGTGTAGATTTCATGCATGTATTTGGCCCCAAAAAGAGCGTCCTCTGTCGCACCGTCATAACCACCGAATTCCCAACCTTGCGCGCCAAGCGAAGGATTAACAACGGAAACGCTTATTATGTCCTCAAGCCCTTTGAGTTTGAGCGCCATCAAAGCACGAGACGCCCAAGGACAGATGTAGGCGACATAGAGGTGATAACGGCCAGCCTCTGCCTTAAAGCCCGTATCCCCCGTTGACCCTGCACTTCCATCCGGAGTGATCCAATTTCGAAAGCTGGAAACCTGACGCACGAAACGTCCCTTTTCGTCCGCCTTTTGGACCGGTTGCCAATCCTCGGTCCATTTCCCTTCTACAAGCATCTCGGCCTCCTAGCGCGCGTGGAATACGAATGAGCGCATTGAGATCGAGCCGAGGTCGATCGTGTCGGTCATATAGGTTAGGTCGTCACCTTCGTCCGAAGCGCCTGCGATCGTCAGCGTTGGCATATAGTGGTCAAACGAGGGATGCGCCATTTGCAGGAGTGATCCGAGACCCTGACGGTCGGCAAGTGCAGCGAAATTACGGTCCGTCAGTTTTTGCTCGAAGAGGGAATCAAATTCTAGGGCCCAGTCATGTGGCTTTGCCTTCGGGCTCCATTGAACGGCACGAAGGTTATGAACCACATTGCCAGACCCAAGGATCAGTACACCTCTATCGCGCAACTCAGAGAGGGAACGACCAATTTCAATTTGGTACTCAAGGCCGCGCCCCATGTCGATAGAGACTTGAAATACGGGGACATCGGCCGCGGGATAGAGGAATTTGAGAACTGTCCACGCGCCATGATCTAGGCCCCAAGTGTCGTCTTCTTCTGCATGATGACTGGCTAAGAGCGATACGACCTCTCGGGCAAGGGTAGGGTTACCTTCAGCGGGATATTGTTGTGCAAATAAGGCGTCTGGAAATCCGTAGAAGTCATGAATGGTCTTGGGCATTGCCGAGACGTCCACCAAAGTGGTGCCGCGTGTCATCCAATGCGCCGAGACAACGAGGATTGCTTTCGGACGTGGAAGAGACTGGCCAAGCTTTGTCCATGCACGGCTATAAGCGGTGTCTTCAATCGCGTTCATCGGGCTACCATGTCCAAGAAAGACCAGCGGCATACGCGCTGATGGTGCGAGGAGGCTTTTGAGATCTTCAAGAGTACGGATCGTAGACATTTGGGCTGCCTTTCGTGGCACGTCAGGAATGTAGAGACGCATCGCTCGAAACTATGCACGATGCGCCGTTGTTTCAAAGATTTTAGGCAAACTGGCCCAAAGTGCGTTGGAGGGCGGGAATGCGCACCGCAAAGGCACCTGCGCCGAGGAGCGCAATCGAAACCTGTGCAACGGTCCAGAAGAGCGGGAATTCCCAACCGCCGCCTTCACTCGAAAAGAGCCAACCGTTGCCGGCATGAACCCATGTCGCACCAAGCAGAACAGGGATCAAAGCGAGGGAAACGAGGCGCACAGCGACGCCAGCAATTAGGGCAAGGCCACCGATCACTTCGGCGGCAATTGTGAGATAAGCGAAAAAGCCGGGGAGGCCGAGGCTTTCGAAATAACCCACTGTGCCAGCGACGGTGAATACGTTCACTTTCAGAAGGCCATGGGCAAGAAAGAGTGCGCCGCTGGAAACGCGGAGAAATGCTGCTGCATAGTCGGTCGTGTTGATATTGGTCATCTTACTGTCTCCGTTCGGGATGCCACCGCCTTCATTTTTGCGGGGGACGTTTGCTATGCCATCAAACTAGGACTTGCAGTTAATCCATGAAATGGTGTTATCGTGGAATAACCTTCTACATTTTGTTCTTAATGGCCGACCATGGACATCGTTGACGAACTCAAAGCCTTTGTTGCCACTGCCAAGACCGGCTCATTCACCGCTGCGGCAGACCAACTTGGTGTATCGAACAGGCTAACCTCAAAATACGTGGCCGAACTTGAGGCGCGTCTTGGTGTCCGTTTACTTCAACGGACGACACGGAAAGTTGGGCTAACACCTTCTGGTGAAGAATTGTTGGGACGAGCGCCTGCTCTGCTTGATGATCTTGATGAATTGTTGGCCGAGGTTTCAGAACGTTCCCGAGGGTTCACTGGCGGGATACGCATCTCGGCACCCGTGACCTTTGGCGAAATTTATGTAAGCGGTATGCTTGCGCGCTTTGCTCGAGCAAATCCCGAACTCACGTTTGATCTAAGACTCCAAGACGAGTTTGTTGATCTCGCCAGCGATGGAATTGATGTCGCGTTCAGGATCGGGCGGACCGACATGCTTTCGCTCAAGTCACGAAAACTGAGCGAAATGCGCTCTGTACTTGTCGCGAGCCGCGATTATTTGGCCGAACACGGAGTTCCGCGAACGCCGGAGGATTTGGCGCAGCATGCCTTCATCTTGGATACCAACCGACGGGCCCCGCGCCGATGGGGCTTTCACAAGGACCGGGGCGACTTTACAGTTGATGTGCAAGGGCGCTTCCAAGTGAACTCAGCGAGGGCAGCCGTAGAACTCGCTGTAAAAGGGTTCGGGATCGCATATGTCCCGAACTTTGCGCTTCTCAACGTTGCCGAAGCGGAAAAGCTTGTAGCGCTGCTCGAAGACTTTGTTGGCGATGCGGTTCAACTCAGCGCCGTATATCTTGAAGGACGGACGCTTCCCCGCAAAATCCGAGCGTTGATCGACTTTGCTGTCGCAGATATCAAAACGTCTGGCGTTTAGGCCTTGATAATTTGAATGCTCAATGCCGGCGCGCCCGCTAAAATCTCGAAAAGACGGTCAATGTTCGGGTGCGCGCCCGGACGGTTCTTTGCGTCTTCGGTATGCTCGGCAAAAATCGCGAGACCAAGTTTCGCGGCCTTTTCGTTCAATACCCCGAAATTTGCTTGGAGATATTGATAAACAGCAAGAGACCCTTGCTTGCCTGCTTGGTTTTCGATGCTCGCTTTGACCGCGCCGCTCGCGTCTACCAGATCAAGCCGCTCGATGCCTTCAATAGAAGGAAGTTGAGACAGGTTTTCTTTGAATGAATTGGTCGGAGTAAACATGCGATTGGCCCCTTGGACTTTTCCGGTGCTGAGTTAACAGCTTAAACGTCGAGCTCTTCGACGAACTTTGCGTTTTCTTGGATGTATTGGAAACGCAACTCAGGTTTTTTGCCCATGAGGCGCTCGACGAGATCGCCCGTTTCGCCCGGTTCATCTTCGTCAATCGTGACACGGATGAGTTTGCGGGTTTTGGGGTCCATTGTGGTTTCCTTCAGGTCCTTGGCATCCATCTCGCCGAGGCCCTTGAAGCGTTGCACGTCAATCTTGCCCTTGCCACCAAGGCCCTTTGCCATAGCGGCATCCTTTTCGGCGTCATCAGCCACATAAAGACGTCGCGCGCCTTGTGTGAGGCGATAGAGCGGCGGACATGCAAGGTACAGGTGGCCGTGATCGATGAGCGGCCGCATCTGCGTAAAGAAGAAGGTCATCAAGAGCGAAGCGATGTGGGCGCCGTCAACGTCAGCATCGGTCATGATAATGATCTTGTCATAGCGAAGGTCATCAAGATTGAACTTGGTTCCCATCCGCACACCAAGTGCCTCACAAAGATCATTGATCTCTTGGTTGGTCGTAAGTTTGTTCGACGCGGCCCCCAAAACGTTGAGGATCTTACCTTTGAGCGGCAAGAGCGCTTGAGTTTCGCGGATACGTGCGCCTTTCGCCGAACCACCAGCCGAGTCGCCCTCGACGATGAAAAGCTCTGTGCCCTCACGGTTCTTTGCCGTGCAGTCTGTGAGTTTTCCTGGAAGGCGGAGTTTCTTCGTAGCGGACTTGCGCGCGGTTTCCTTTTCTTGGCGGCGACGAAGACGCTCTTCGGCACGCAGGACAAGGAAATCAAGGATTGCGCCAGCGGATTTGTTGTCCGCGGCAAGCCAGTTGTCAAAGTGGTCACGAACGGCTGTTTCAACCCATTTCGAGGCTTCTTCTGTCGAGAGACGGTCTTTGGTTTGGCCCACAAAGGACGGCTCACGGATAAAGATCGAAATTAGGGCGCAGCCCCCTGTGAGCATGTCTTCGCGTGTGATCTGAGCGGCCTTTTTGTTCCCAACAAGTTCGCCATAGGCCTTTACGCCCTTGAGCATTGCTGCCCAGAAACCAGCCTCGTGTGTGCCGCCTTCGGGAGTGGGAACGGTGTTACAATATGACTGAATGAAGCCGTCGCGCGAAGGTGTCCAGTTGATTGCCCATTCGACTGACCCCGGAACGCCAAACTTTTCCTCGAACGAAACTTTGCCGGCAAAGGGTCGTTCGGAATAGACCATGACGCCTTCAAGGGTTTGGTTGAGGAAGTCGGCTAGACCATTGGGGAAATGGAACGTTGCTTCGAGAGGGGTCTCACCGTCGTCAATTTCGGACTTCCAGCGGATTTCAACGCCGGAGAAGAGATAGGCTTTGGAGCGCACCATCTTGTAGAGACGGGCAGGTTTGAGCTTGAGCGAGCCAAAAATCTCGGCATCGGGGTGGAATGTCACAGTGGTGCCGCGACGATTTGGAGCAGCGCCGATCTTTTGGATTGGACCTTGTGGGACACCGCGCGAGAAGCTCTGCTCATAGAGCTCTTTGTTGCGTGCGACCTGAACGACCATAAGATCGGAAAGAGCGTTCACAACCGACGAACCCACACCATTGAGGCCCCCAGAGGTCGAATAGGCTTTGTTCGAGAACTTACCGCCTGCGTGTAGAACCGTAAGAATAACTTCGAGAGCAGACTTACCCGGAAACTTGGGGTGAGGATCGACGGGCATCCCGCGACCATTGTCGCGTACAGAAATCGAGTAGTCTGCGTGAAGCTCTACTTCGATGCGATTGGCGTGGCCAGCAACGGCTTCATCCATCGAGTTGTCGAGAATTTCGGCAACCATGTGGTGGAGCGCCCGCTCGTCGGTGCCCCCGATGTACATGCCCGGACGTTTGCGAACAGGCTCTAACCCTTCAAGCACCTCAATCGAGGATGCATCATAGGTGGTTTCGGGCTGTGCCCCTGACAGGAGATCGTCGGCCATTGCTCTGCTCTTTTCTCTATGTTTGCGACAATATGGCAAATCCAAGGGGCAGGGGGAAGATGTTCTGGTCCACATCAGGACGATTGAGTTGCGACAGATGGAGGCGGTATGGCGAAAGTTCTCGTGTTGAAGACCCCTCCGAGCCAATCAAAGACCTTCGGACCCACTGAACGGCTTGCCTATTTTGATGTGAGAGCCGTTCCACTCAAGCGAAAGGTATCTGCGCTTGAGGCTTGGGATTTGACAATGTCGCGACCGATCCCAGGCATGGCGTTTGCATTTAAAATCAGGGACGCGATCTCATCACTTTTTGGGGTGAAGAAGATTGGCGGGTTTACCGGAGATCGTCAAAGAACTCTCACAGTTGGTGACAAAATTGACTTTTTCCTGATCGAAGAAATTTCAGATCAGGTTCTGGTTCTTACCGAACGGGATAAACATTTGGATGTTATGACCAGCGTTACGACGACAGATGGAGTTCTTGCAATTACTTCATCTGTGATCACTCATAACCTCTTTGGACAGCTCTATATGATCCCTGTGGGTGTCGCCCATAAGATCATTGTAAATCTTATGTTAGCGCAGGTCGGACAGGTCTTGAACACGCCGAAGCAAGAGTTATCCTCCAGTTAGTGGAGGACCTACAATGCGCATTTTCATGACGGGCGGCAGCGGCAAAGCTGGACGCTACACAGTTGATCATCTCGTTTCACTGGGCCATCAGGTGACAAATGCTGATCTTGTACCTCTAGATCACCCCAAAGTGCACAATATCAAAGTCGATCTGACAGATGCGGGGCAGGTCCTAAATGCGCTTCATGCATACGCCGATTTTCATGAGCTTGAGCCGGGAATGGGCGTGCCGAGATACGATGCAATCGTTCATTTCGCAGCAGTACCCCGAATTCTTTTGGTGCCCGATAACGAGACCTATCGCGTGAATGTGCTGAGCACTTATAACGTGCTCGACGCGGCCGCAAAATTCGGGATCAAAAAGGTCATCTTCGCGAGTTCTGAGACAACTTACGGGGTTTGCTTTGCTGATGGTGAAGTCAAACCAGAGTACATCCCCGTGGACGAAGAGCATCCAACGGTTCCCCAAGACAGCTATGCGATGTCCAAAGTGGTCAACGAAGTTACAGCAAAGAGTTTTCAAGCGCGGACAGGTGCCGATGTCTATGGCTTCCGTATCAATAACGTGATCGAGCCACATGAATACGCTCAGAACTTCCCCGCATTTGTTGAAGATCCCGGCAAGCGTCGCCGCAATATTTTCGCTTATATCGACGCGCGAGATCTGGCCCACATGGTCGAATGCTGCCTCAACACGGATGGTCTTGGATATGAGGTTTTCAATGTGTCCAACGATGACAGCTCCGTCGGCATTCCCTCTGCTCAGGTGATTGAGGAATTTTACAAAGATGTGCCGCTAAAGCGTAACATAGGCGAATTCGAGACGTTTTACTCGAATGACAAGGCAAAGCGCCTCGTCGGCTTTACGCCGAAGCATGGAACATGGCGTTCAGAGATCTAGGCCAACCCATGTTTCGTCATGTTCTGATTGCGGCTTTTTTCGCGCTCGTTCCTACTGTTGGTGCGGCTCTGCCTCTGATTTTCGTGCAGACGACAGTTACTTTGTTTGCCGATGAAACTGGGGCGCTCGAAGCGATTGGCATTGATTGGCTCTATGATCAGGAATTTACCCATCTGCTTGCCCATGAAATCGGCGCAGATGAAGATGAAACGATGCGGTTGTCTGAGGACGAAATTTCAAGGCTCCGTGAGCTGGTGCTCGATTGGCCCCCAGAGTTCAGAGGCGATCTTGTCGTCCGCGTAGGGGACGAGGATATGAGCCTCTTGCCGCGTGAAATGGCGTCGATGACTTTTGAATTTGGTCACATCAGAGAAAAATATAGAAGATCGCTTTCTCGATCTCTTGGGGCGACCGACACCGTCACAATCAAGGTCTTTGATCCTGCGTATATTACTGCCTATAGCATTGTTTCTGAATTGAAAATTGAAGGACCGCTCGCATGCCCATCAAAGGTCATCAAAGCCGATATGGATAAGGCACATGAGTCGGCCACTACAATTTTAGGGGGAGTTCAAGTCGGAGATTTGACCGGCGAAGACATTTTCCCTCCCTTTGGCGAGGCATTCGCGGATACAGTGGTCATCACTTGCGAACAGTTTTGAGCGCTCTGCTTGCGCTCGAGTCAAATTAGCCCTTAACGGGGCCCATCAAGAATAAGCTCAACGCTCGTCTGCGTCTTGGGTGTAACAGGTATTATTTAGGAACTGGTCATGCAGTCCGGCAAGAAAGAGGTCTGGGATTACGTCATCGCACTCTTGCGACTTGGAATTCCTTTGGTTGGAACAAATGTGGCTGCTTTCGCAATCCACATGACTGACACCTTGATGCTTGGGCGCTATGATATTTCGGCACTCGCGGCCGCAACCGTCGCTACGTCGTTCTATTTCGTCATTTTCATGTTCGGAAGCGGTTTTGGAATGGCTGTTCTGCCGATTGTGTCTTCCGCCGTTGTATCGGGTGATCGCGTTCTTGCCCGCCGAGCAACACGCATGTCCATGTGGCTCGGGGTTGCCTTTTTTGTGGCGGTCTTCCCGTTGATGTGGTGGTCAGAATTCTTGATGTGTTCAATGGGGCAGACGCCCACAGTCGCTGCTCTTGCTCAGGATTATTTGCGGATTGCAATGTTCGGCATGTTGCCAGCATTAGTCCTCATGTCTTTGAGGTCATTCTTATCCGCTATGGATCACGCGAAGATCCAGCTTTGGGTAACGATAGGTGGGATCGCCTTAAATGCTGCAGTGAATTACCTGCTGATCTTCGGGAGCTTTGGTGCGCCAGAACTTGGCATTCGCGGAGCGGCCTATGCCTCGGTTCTGGTTCAGATCGGCATGCTTGCTTCCTATATTCTCTTTGTCCATTTCAAAGAGTACCGCTTCTTGCTATTCCAACGCATTTGGAAGCCCGATTGGGAGCTGTTTAGAAAAGTTGCCGGAATGGGAATTCCCATTGGGCTTACCTCACTTGCCGAAGGCGGCATGTTCTCGGCGAGCGCAATCATGATGGGATGGATCGGTGAGATCGAACTTGCTGCCCATGGGATAGCGCTTCAGCTGACAGCACTCACATTTATGTTTCATGTTGGCATGAGCCAGGCCGCAACGGTCCTTGCCGGGCGAGCCTATGGAAACAAAAATGAAGATGAACTGCGAAAGGTCGCAAAAGCGGCAATTTCAATCGCTGGGTTCTTTGGCGTGTTGGTGATTTGCACCTTCTGCGTCTTCCCGAGTCAGCTCGTGATGATTTTTCTCGATCCACACGAGCCTCGGTTGATTGAGCTTCTCAGCATCGGCTCTAAGCTTGTCATTGTATCGACCATGTTCCAGTTTATGGACAGCGGTCAGATCGTCGCCTTGTCGCTCTTGCGTGGGGTGCACGACACGACTGTTCCAATGTGGCTGGCCGTCGTCAGCTATTGGATCATCGGGCTGCTGTCGTCCTACATGTTCGCATTCGTCTTCGGCCTTGGACCTGTCGGTCTTTGGTTCGGACTTTCAGCGGGATTAGGTGCGGCCGCGTTCAGTATGATGGCACGGTTTTGGGTCCACTCTGTAAAGATTGGAGCGAGAGCCGCATAACCTAGTTGGCGTTTTCTTTGGTAGATGATGGTTTGAGAATTCGGTCAGCCTTCTTGCGAACCAAAACGGTCCGAAGATCATGCATGGCAAGTAGGAGCGTATCTGTAACCTCCTCAAGCTGCTCGTCTGTGGCGCGCGCTTGTACCCATTGAGTGGTGAGGTTCATGTGATCCACGGCGCGGAAGATATCATCAATATCACGCTGCATGAGGATGCGATTACGCTCTTCCACCCAAGACTTGATCTCCTTGAGATCTGCCTCGGTGAGCATGCGGTCGCCTTGAGGTTTGATGTCACCATTCTTGACGTTGATGACCGCGATCTGGTTCATTTCGATCCGGCGCTGTCGGTTCTCGGTGTCGACCTTGAACACCACTGCGCCGTTTTCACGAACTCGAAAATAATAGTCCGGAAGATCTCCACTCATCGATTAGCCCTCAATACAAACCGTCACAAAATTTTTGAATCCGCGTGCAAGCCTCTCGCAGATCATTATCGGATGTAGCGTAGCTGACACGGAAGTTCGGTGAAAGGCCGAATGCCGCTCCAAACACCACAGCAACTCCAGTTTCTTCAAGCAAAGCCGATACAAAGGCTTCGTCATTCTCGATTTTTATGCCGCTTGAAGATGTTTTGCCGATGCAGCCTGAAATATCAGGATAGACATAAAAAGCGCCTTCGGGAATGGGGCAAGTGATACCCTTTGCGTCGTTCAGCATCCCCACAACGAGATCGCGTCGACGTTGGAACACCACTTTGTTGGTTTCAAGAAAATCCTGTGGTCCATTGAGCGCTTCGACTGCGGCCCATTGGCTAACAGAGCAGGGATTGGAGGTAGACTGTGACTGGATTTTACGAATGGCGGTGATCAGTGGCACGGGGCCAGCAGCATAGCCGATCCGCCAGCCCGTCATTGCGTAGGATTTCGAAACACCGTTGACCGTGAGTGTGCGCTCGTAAAGCGCCGGTTCGACTTCTGCGGGGGTGCAAAATTCGAAGTCGTCAAATACCAGATGCTCATACATATCGTCCGTGAGCACCCACACATGTGGGTGACGCAGGAGAACATCAGTCAAAGCTTTGAGTTCTTCGCGGTTATAGCCAGCACCGGTCGGGTTCGAGGGCGAGTTGAATAGGAACCACTTGGTTTTTGGCGTGATCGCGGCTTCGAGTTGTTCGGGTGTGATTTTGAAGCGGTTCACAAGAGAACACTCTACAACGACAGGAGTGCCCCCTGCCAACAAGACCATGTCAGGGTATGAGACCCAATAGGGCGCAGGGATGATCACTTCGTCACCGTGGTTCAGAGTGGCCATCAGGGCATTATAAAGGACCTGCTTGCCGCCTGTCCCAACTGTCACCTGCGCAGGCGTATAGCTCAGCCGATTTTCGCGCTCAAACTTAGCGCAGATTGCCTTTTTAAGCTCTGGAATACCGTCGACCGCAGTGTAACGTGTCTTGCCTTCGTCAATGGCACGCTTTGCGGCCTCTCGAATATTCTCGGGCGTGTCGAAATCAGGCTCTCCTGCGCCGAGAGCGATAATATCTCGGCCAGCGGCCTTTAGTTCCTGTGCTTTCGTCGTCACCGCGATTGTGGGTGAGGGTTTTACGCGATCAAGTGTCGCTGAGAGGAAAGTCATCAGGTTGCTCCGGTGGTCTTTTGCCAGTGCATGTGTCATATGGTGGACGATTGCACCGATCAAGCAACAAGCAAAAAAGGAGCGCGATATGGGCAAGAAAAATGAAGACAATTGGTATAGCGAAGAACAGGCTACCTTTGGGGATCGTTTGACTGGCGCACGCGAAGCCTCTGGCCTAAGTCAAAAAGAACTGGCTTCCAAAGTCGGTGTAAAACTTGAGACAATGCGTGCTTGGGAAGACGACATTAAAGAACCGCGCGCGAACCGACTGCAAATGCTCTCGGGAATTCTTGGTGTCTCGCTTCAATGGCTGTTGTCTGGAGAGGGCGAGGGGCTTAGTCATCCGTCAGAAAACGAATTATCCCCTGACGTATCTGCGATCTTTTCTGAGTTGCGCACTCTGCGCGCACAAATGGCGGGTTCGGTCGAACGGTTGGGGCAACTGGAAAAGCGCCTACGCGCGGCTGTAAAGGACAATGTATGAGCGAAGACCGTTCTATCCGCATCAAACGCCTTGCTATGCGATCTATGCGTCGTGGCATCAAGGAAATGGACCTGATCTTGTCGGCCTATGCCGACAGTCATCTCGCATCGATGTCAGATGCTGAACTAGACGCCTATGAGGCGCTCCTCGAAGAGAACGATCAGGACCTGTATCAGTGGGTGAGCGGTCAAATGGATGCGCCAAGTCAGCACGCGGATTTGGTTGCTAAAATTGCTGACGGCGCACACGGCCTCACCCGGCCTGCTTAATAGATTGTTATTACCACAATTTTAGCAATCTTTTATGTCGTGGTTTAACCAAACGTTCTCGTTTTGATCTCTATTCTCGGCTTAGTTGCTGAAAAGGAGAACAAACCGATGACACAA
>JAYPUF010000055.1:12213-15880 GCA_038133925.1 Marivivens sp.
TTTGATCTCTATTCTCGGCTTAGTTGCTGAAAAGGAGAACAAACCGATGACACAACTCACTGCGATACCAAGTGCTCCCACCCATTTTGTGCCGATGGCGGCACAGAATGCGGCCTTTATGACGAGCTATCTCGATACCTTGACGCTTGTTGAGCGTCTGCACCGTCTTCTACTTGATGTCATAAAAGATGAAGCCGAGCGTCTTGGCCTGATCGAGATCAATCCGGTACAGGCTTTGCTACTCTTCAATGTCGGTGAACACGAGGTCACCGCCGGCGAGCTCAAGTCGCGTGGATATTATCAGGGTTCGAACGTCAGCTATAATCTCAAGAAGCTTGTCGAGCTTGGCTACATGCACCATCAACGCTGTGACGTTGATCGGCGATCTGTGCGGGTGCGACTTACGGAAAAAGGCCGCCGAATCCGCGGGATCATTGCCGAACTTTTCTCGCGTCATTCCGAAGGCATGCTTGATCGCGGAGTGCTCGATCTTGATGGGATCGATCACATCACTTCGTCACTGCGCCGTGTAGAGCGGTATTGGACGGACCAAATTAGATATATCTACTGATCCGTCCTATTTGACTACCAGTGTCCGACGTTCGGCATGCTGGTCCAAGGTTCCGCTGGTTCCAGAGCATCACCTGCCTGAAGGATCTCGATAGAAACGTTATCGGGCGAGCGGACAAAAGCCATCCGGCCATCACGCGGCGGTCGGTTGATCGTGACACCGTTATCGATCAGGTGCTGACAAGTCTCATAGATGTTGTCCACCGCATAGGCGAGGTGTCCAAAGTGACGGCTGTCAGAAGGTAGCCCGTCATCCCCATCCCAGTTGTATGTCAACTCGACAGGGCACTCCTCTTGTCCCGGAGGTGCCATGAAAACGAGTGTGAATCGCCCGCCTTGGCTTTCCGAGCGGCGCGTCTCGCGCAGGCCGAGCAGCTCGTAGAATGTGATCGATTTCTCAAGGTCGAGCACGCGAACCATCGTGTGAAGGTATTTCAAAGGCATCGTCAAACTCCTATTTCTTTTTGAGAGTTTGACGCCCGTTCCAGCGGATGCAAGTAGCTTTTAGAAAGCTGATTTGAAATTAAGCCCTACACTCGTGACTGTCTTGTCATAGAGGTCTCGGTCGCTCTGCGTTGCGGACCCGCTCATCGTGATCACAGGTATAAACCCGTAGACTTCGGCCTTTGGTGCCGCGATATTTAAGCCCAAGTTGAATGTCGCGTCTGTTCTGGTGCCTGAGCCGCCGTTCCAGCCCTCGAACCAGCGCCAGCTTTGACCCGTAGAACCAGAGAACTCTAACCCATACAGCGGGCTAGGATGTGTATAGGAAATTGAAACACCACCGCCAAAGCTTGCTTTGAGTGGATCTACCGCACTGACTTTGCTCGTATTGACGTCAAAACCCAGTCGCCCGCCGCTTTCCATCACATGTTGCCATTGCGCGGAAACGCCAAAGGTTTGGCTTTGATCCGAACTTGCGGGATAGCTTGTCAGCTCGTAGCGCGGCAATAGAGTGAACGCATTTTGCGCATCGATCGACCAGAACCTCTTGGCATTGATTGCCAAACTCCGTTGAAGCACGTTGCCACCGTACCAGACCTGCGAAATCTCAGGGGAAACGGCATAATAACCCCCAGAATTTGCGGCCCAAACACGATCCAAACCCACACTCACGCTTTGCGTGGAATAGGAATTAGGATCGATAGTCGGATTTGCGGCCCGCTCAGCGCTTGTAAAAAGAACCTGATTGGCGTTCGCACTAAAGGTAAGTGAGGTTCGTGCGGTAGGCGTTTGACTCAAGGTGTAACCAAGATTAACACCCGCTTGAATATTATATCCTTTGATCGCCTGCGAGCTTGCAGAGAGATCAACGACATCGCCGACGATTGCGCTACTTCCCAAGAAGGACTTCAAGAAATCCGCCCAATCCGGCGCAACGACTTGCGACTTGGAGCTTCCATTGTTCACGTTGTTGCTCGGGCTGATGCCAAAGCTAAATGTAACCGATAGCGGATTTCGTCCTTCAACAATCCGAAAGTCTTGTGCGGCAATCGCCCGTGCTTGATCATCAGGGGCAGCCTGACGTGCGCGACGAAGCCAGAACTGTGCACGCGTGTATTCGTTCTTGTTTGCGTGGGCAAGGGCAACCACACGCGCCGCAGCAAAACGTGCGTGATCATTTTCTGAGATCGAAAATGCGGTGCCTGCGAGGGTTTTGGCGTCGTCAAATTGTCCAGTTGCAATTGCCACGCGGGCCCGAACGATAAGGGCTGTTACGTCTTGTGGGTTGCGCTGAAGGAGAGCAGTAGAAAGTTGGCCAGCCGTTTCAAAATCACCGTTATTAACGGCGGCAATCGCCACGTTTCTGGCTTCTTCGGGCGTGAACTCAACGTTTTGTGCTGCGACCGTGGATGCCGCCCATACAAAAGCAAAAACGAGAGAACGAATACGCATAACCGCCAATTTTAACGATAGGCGATAAATCCGCCTGTTTCCTGTGCTTTAACACCAGTGTAACGCGGATCGGTGGATTCAATAACGATGATGCCTACAATCTCACCGCCATCAGAAGCGCTCGTCGCGTCGCCTGACAATATCGCATAGTATTTGCCGGTTTCATAGGCTTGAGCCGCGCCACCAGAGGCCGTGTTGAAAGAACCGATTGATCCTGTCACCTCGCCATTGGCAGCGATGCCCGTGTCATCTTTGGTGACCGTAATCTGAAGATTTGGAAGCACGAGGTTTCCTGTGCCGCCAAGTGTAATCAGGTTGCCATTTATGTCATAGGCGCGCCGGTTTTTGATATCGCCGTTGATAGTAGCGCCACTATTGAAGTCGTTGAAATCAACAACCAACTGGATATCACCTTCGGTGTATTCAAGGCCACCCATCGTGTCGAAAACTCGCATGCCGGCATAATCACCCTCGAATACCGCTTGGCCGGTTGTCGGCATCGTAACACCGCCAAGGCGCTGATAAACAAAGCCACCAAAGCCATATTGCACATAGCCGCCGGTACGGTTGATCGCAAAAGCAGAACGAGGCGCGCCATCAACCTGTTTTGTGCTGAAACCAACCAGTGCACGATAGTTGTTGACCTGTGGAATTGTCTTGCCTGTTAGCGGGTCGATCGCGGTCGAGTCTGCTTCGTACACGGGATAGTTATTGACTTGGCTTACAGCATTTCCGCGCACATAAACGTTGCCACCATCGAACGCGATGTTGTCGATGACAATCGTGTCGTTCGCAGAAACATAAGTAAAGCCGCGTGACAGGCCGCCAAACCCCGAGTCCGATGCTTCGTAGCGAATGATTTGCTCCACACCATTTGCGTTCGTAGTGTTCGGCGCCAGCGTCGTACCGGTAATTGTGATGCCATCGGTATCGCTCTCGGTGGTCGTGTCGCCGCCGTTGCTAATCAGGCCCGCAAGATCATCTGCAAGCGGATTTGTCCCAGTACAGCCTGCGGCGAAAAGGGGTAACACAGCAGCGAGGCAAATGATGCGACTATACATAGGTAGGTATCTATATCCGTTTGGGTTAAGGCACCTTTGCTTGCAAGTCGAAGTCTGTCAACCAGAGCAGGCTTCAGAATCGCCCTCGCAACCCCAAAAAACTACGCTATGTGGAAATAAATTTTGCTGAACACCTAGAT
>JAYPUF010000056.1:0-15656 GCA_038133925.1 Marivivens sp.
TGGTGGAGGGCGCGCGCGATGGACGCTCGGTTGCCGATCTGATGGAGGCGGGGGCACATGTCATCTCCCGCGAGGACTGCATGCAAGGTATCGCCGAAATGATCCACGACGTACAGGTCGAAGCCACATTTCCCGACGGCACCAAGCTTGTCACCGTTCACCACCCCATTCGCTAGGAGGCATCGATGATCCCAGGAGAACTCATGCCCAAGGCGGGCGAGATTACCTTGAACCAAGGGGCCAAGGCGATCACGCTTCTTGTGGCCAATACAGGCGACCGTCCTGTTCAGGTCGGAAGCCATTACCACTTTGCCGAAACAAACCCCGCACTGCGCTTTGATCGGGAGGCTGCACGCGGCATGCGGCTCGATATCGCTTCGGGCACTGCGGTCCGTTTCGAGCCGGGGCAAGAGCGCGAAGTGCAACTCATACCAATCGGCGGTGACCGCTTCGTTTTCGGCTTTAATCAACATATCATGGGAGCGCTCTGATGCCCGCTCAAATCTCACGCGCGACCTATGCGGATATGTTTGGCCCCACCACGGGGGACCGTGTGCGCCTTGCCGATACAGACCTGATCATCGAGGTGGAAAAGGACTTCACCACCTATGGAGAAGAAGTGAAATTCGGCGGTGGTAAGGTGATCCGCGACGGCATGGGCCAGTCCCAGCGCACCCGCGACGAAGGTGCAGTGGATACGGTGATCACCAACGCGCTGATCGTGGATCATACTGGGATTTTCAAAGCCGATGTCGGCCTTAAGGACGGGCGGATCGCTGGGATCGGCAAAGCGGGTAACCCCGACACCCAAAGCGGAGTGACGATCATTATCGGCCCCGCGACTGAAGCGATTGCGGGTGAGGGCTGTATCCTCACCGCGGGGGCCATCGACAGCCATATCCATTACATCGCCCCGCAGCAGTTCGACGATGCGCTTCATTCGGGCGTGACGACCATGATCGGCGGCGGCTCGGGGCCAGCACACGGAACGCTCGCGACGACATGCACGGGTACATGGCATATCGGGCGGATGCTCGGAGCTTTTGACGGGCTCCAGATGAATACGGCTATCGCAGGCAAGGGCAACGCTTCGCTCCCAGCGCCCCTACGAGAGATGGTCAATGCGGGGGCGTCCTGCCTCAAACTACATGAAGATTGGGGCACCACGCCTGCGGCCATCGACTGCTGTCTATCCGTTGCGGACGAAATGGACGTTCAGGTGATGATCCACACCGATACCCTCAATGAATCGGGGTTCGTCGAGAACACCGTCGCGGCGATGAAGGGGCGCACGATCCACGCCTTCCACACCGAGGGTGCGGGCGGCGGTCACGCGCCTGACATCATCAAGGTTTGCGGGCATCCGAATGTCATACCGTCGTCCACCAACCCGACGCGGCCCTATACGGTAAACACGCTCGAAGAGCACCTTGATATGCTCATGGTCTGTCACCACCTTGATCAGTCCATCCCCGAAGATGTCGCCTTTGCCGAAAGCCGTATCCGCAAGGAAACCATCGCAGCCGAGGATATCCTGCACGATATGGGGGCGTTCTCGATCATCGCGTCCGATAGTCAGGCCATGGGCCGTGTGGGCGAAGTGATCATTCGCACATGGCAAACCGCAGATAAAATGCGCAAGCAACGCGGGCGGCTCGCGGAAGAGACGGGCGAGAACGACAACGCCCGCGTGCGCCGCTATATCGCCAAATACACGATCAATCCTGCAATTGCGCACGGCATGTCGCGCCATATTGGGTCTGTCGAGGTCGGCAAGCGCGCCGATCTCGTGCTTTGGAAGCCTGCCTTCTTCGGTGTGAAACCTGAAATGGTGCTCCTTGGTGGGACGATTGCCGTTGCGCAGATGGGCGATACCAATGCCTCGATTCCGACGCCCCAGCCTGTCTATTCCCGCGCCATGTTCGGCGGCTACGGTCAGGGGCTTGCGAAGGGCAGTGTGACCTTTGTCTCGCGCGCCGCCTATGAGGTGGGTATCGGGCAGGAGCTTGGCAAAGAGGTGCTTCCTGTCGAGAATTGCCGCAACATCGGCAAAGCTGATATGGTGCTCAACAATCTCATGCCTGACATCGACGTGAACCCCGAAACTTATGAAGTCCGCGCCAACGGCGAACTTCTGACCTGTGAACCGGCCAAGGAGCTCCCCATGGCGCAGCGGTATTTCCTCTTCTGATGGCGGTCTCGGTCGATCATCTTCGCGCCTTGGCAATGGCGCAGCGCGGGGCCGAAGAGCGGCAAGAGGGCGGAATGACGCTCTTTGTCGCCGAGGGCCGCATTTTTGTAGCAATCGTCTCTGAAACTTCCGCGATCTTGAACCTGCGAGACGACCAGCGCGATTGGCTCATGTCCCAGAGCGATGCCTTTGGAAATGTAGAAAGCAAAACGTCGGTTGATTTGGCTAAGGTTGAGCTCGAACTCTTTGCCGATTTCGTTGTTGCGGCTCATGCGAACGTAACCAAAAACGGGTTTGCCGTTCTTGGAGCCATGTTGAAAGGAGAGGCCGATGGCTGATTTGAGCCTTGCCCCGATCCCTGCGCGTGACGTGCGCTCTGGACCAAATCCGCCTGCGGCCTTGTCCATTCGTCTCAGCTATGAGGACCGCTTTATACGTCGTAAGCGTTTGGTGACCGATCAAGGTGAAGCGATCCTTTTGGATCTTCCCGAGACGCGCTCACTCAATCACGGTGATCAGTTGGTGCTCGCTGACGGGCGCGCGGTGCAGGTCATTGCCGCGCCCGAAGAGTTGCTGGCGGTCATGGGCGAGAACCTTACGCGGCTAGCATGGCACATCGGGAACCGTCATACACCATGCCAGATCGGAGCGGGGCGTTTGCTCATTCGCCGTGATCATGTGCTCGCAGATATGCTCATTCGTCTCGGTGCAAGCCTTGAGAATGTGGTCGAGCCTTTTACCCCAGAGGGCGGAGCCTATGGTCACGGAAGAACCCATGGCCACGAGCATTGAACCCAGCGCGCTCTTGCGCCTCAGCCAATGGTTCTCGGCCAATTACCCCGTTGGCGGCTATGCCTATTCGCACGGGCTGGAGTGGTTCATCACCGAGGGCACGGTTCATGACGGGCCTAGCTTTAAGGTTTGGCTCGGCGATACCCTGAGGTATGGCGCACCGCGAAACGACGTAATCCTTTTGGCAGAGGCCTATCGCGGCGGGGATTGTGCCGAGTTGTCCGATCTTGCGCTGGCGCTTGGGGCGGGGGCCGAGCGCATGCAAGAGAGCAAACTCCAAGGCGCGGCCTTTGCTCTGGTTACAGGCAGCGGGTCCTATGCCTATCCCGTCGCCATCGGGGCCGCAGCGCAGGCAGAAAGTCTTCCCCTTGAACAAACCGCGCTGTTTTACGTTCAGAGTTTTGCCGCAAACCTCGTCACCATTGCCTGTCGTGCAGTCCCGCTCGGGGCGAGAGAAGGGCAGACAATCCTCAAGCGCATGGCTCCTGTTATTGCTCAAATCGCGGCAGAGGCGGTGCAGGCCTCGCTCGCTGATCTGGGCGGCTTTGCCCCGCTTGGGGATATCGGCTCCATTCATCATGAAACCCAGAATGTCAGGATATATCGGACATGACCTCTCCAAACGGACCTCTTCGCGTTGGCATCGGCGGCCCTGTTGGCGCAGGCAAAACGACCCTGACGGCACAGCTTTGCCGCGCTTTGTCGCATCGCCTGTCAATGGCGGTCATCACGAACGACATCTACACGCGTGAGGACGCAGAGGCACTCATGCGTCAACAGGTGCTCCCATTGGATCGTATTCGCGGGGTCGAGACGGGGGGCTGCCCCCATACTGCGATCCGTGAAGATGCGTCTATTAACCTCGCCGCCGTTGCCGAATTGAACGAGAGCTTTCCTGACCTCGACCTCATCTTGATCGAGAGCGGTGGTGACAACCTTTCGGCGACATTCTCGCCCGAGTTGGCTGATTTGACGCTCTATGTGATCGACACCGCCGCGGGAGACGATATTCCGCGCAAAGGTGGCCCTGCTTTGACGAAATCGGATCTACTGATTATCAACAAACGCGACCTTGCGCCCTACGTCGGTGCCGATACCGCACGGATGGAGCGGGACGCGACTGAGCATCGTAAAGGACGGCCATTTGTATTTGGCGAAATGCGCAATGGTGTCGGCGTAGATGACGTTGTGAGTTTCATCGTAGAAGCCGGTGGCCTGACCCTGCGAGAGAGTGCAGCCTAGTCATTTCAGCTCTCAAAGCACTGAAAATACAGAAAGGATGCGCTTTTTGCTTGTGCATACCTCTTGGTTGTTCAAACTGAAGGTAAGTTACTCAAGAGGCGCATATGTCGGACGCTCTGCGAAGCCAGCTCTCCAACCTCTTCCAAATCGGGGTCGATGCTGCGGACCCTTATGTCGCCGTTCGTCATGCGCTTGAAAACGAACCGTTCCACCCGAAATTGATCGTATCGGTCGGTAAAGCCGCAATGCGCATGGCTGAAGCTGCGCTTGACACATTGGGACATGATGCGCGCTGTATCGTCATCACCAATTTCGAAAATGCCAGAGAACTCGATGGCGCGGAGGTTTACCCGAGTGGACATCCGATCCCAGATGAAAACGGCGCGAAGGCATCTCAGGTCGTGTTGCAGGCCTTGGAAAACGGTACTGGGCCGGTACTTGCTCTGATTTCGGGCGGCGGTTCGGCCCTGATGCCTGCGCCTGCCAAAGGTATTACGCTTGAAGAAAAGGCCGAGGTTAATCGCCTTTTGTTGGCGAGCGGTGCTGACATTCATCAGATGAATCTTGTGCGCCAGCAACTCTCGCGCCTCAAAGGCGGTGGGTTCATCGTTTCGGCAGAACCGCATCCCGTGCGCGCTTTGATCCTCTCCGATGTGGTCGGGGACGATCTTTCGACCATCGCAAGCGGCCCAACTGCGCCGTCACTCGGAACCGCGGGTGATGCAATTCAGATGCTCAAACGCTTTGGGCTATGGGACTATATTTCTGATACAGTTCGAGATCACCTTGCCGCAGTTGGACGTATTCGCAGGCAAAAAAGCGGTGACAATCGTCTCATCGGGTCAAACGGGCAAAGCCTTGGCGCGATCGAAGATGCGCTTGCAGGCGTCAAACGCCTAACTGATCCTATCGAAGGTGATGTGAATGAAGCCGCTCGTCACATCTGCGATCACGCAGCACAGCATGGCTTTACGATTTGGGGTGGTGAAACCACGGTGCAGATCAGAGGCAAGGGGAAAGGCGGGCGCAACCAAGAACTCGCGCTGAGAATTGCGGTTGAGGCCAAGAAACGCGGGTGGAACGAATGGACCTGTCTTCAAGCAGGGACGGACGGACGCGATGGTCCCACGGATGCGGCTGGTGCAATCGTAGACCAAGGCACACTGGGACGTCTGGCCTCAAAAGGCGGAGACATCGGTATGTATCTTGCGAACAATGATAGTTACACCGCTCTCGAAATTTCCGGAGATTTGCTCATCACTGGTGCAACTGGAACGAATGTTGCTGACATCGGGATTTTGTATCGAAAGTGATAGAAAGAGGGGTAAAATTGGAGTGATGCTCCTCTAAATGTTCGAAAAGTGATATTTTTCTACCCTTGGTAGCCTAGGATTCTGGGCAGGAACAGCACCATATCCGGAAGCAAGATCATCGCCAGAAGGGCAAGCACAAGTGCCACGAGGAAGCCCCAGATTTCTTTGATGATCTCGGCAAGCGGAATGCCCGTCACTGCATTGATCACAAAAAGAAGGATGCCATAAGGCGGCGTGATGAGGCCGATCATACAGTTCACGACAGCCACGACGCCAAAGTGCACAAGGTCGATACCAAGTTCGCGGCAGGTCGGAATGAAGAGCGGAATGATCACAAGAATGATCGTTGAGGCATCCAAGAGGCACCCAAGCGCTAGGATGATCAGGTTTACCATTAAGAGGAACACAAGTGGTGATACCTCAAGCCCAACCATTGCTTTGGCTACCATTTCGGGGATTTTCTGGTCCGAAACAATGTAGTTCAAGATCAGGGCGCCGCCGATGACGATACCAACTGAGGCAGAGGAACGCGCAGCATCGGCAAAAACCGAGTAGAGCGAACGCCAAGTCAGCTCACGGTAAACAAATGCCGCAACGACAAGTGCGTAAAGCGCGGCAACAGCGGCAGCTTCGGTCGGTGTCGTGTAGCCAAGGTAAATGCCCGAGAGCAGGATCACAGGCATCATCAGGGCGGGGAAGGCGCGTGCCGTGGTCTTTGGCATGTCCTTGAGGGCAACCGGAGCCTCGGTCGCATAGCCGCGCTTGTGACTCATGTAGACGTTCATCGCCATGAGGACGACACCCATCAAAAGGCCGGGCACGATACCTGCAAAGAAGAGATAGCCAATCGAAGTATTTGAGACGAGAGCATAGAGCACCATCGGGATCGACGGAGGAATAATGGGACCGATGGTTGCCGAAGCGGCGGTGATTGCTGCTGCATATCCGCGGCCAAAGCGACCGTCCTTGGTCATCATCTCGATGATGATCTTGCCGATACCGGCGGCGTCGGCGACCGCAGACCCTGACATTCCCGAGAAGATGAGCGATGCGACCACGTTCACATGTCCCATGCCACCCTTAAAACGACCGACAAGCGCAATACAGAACTTGAGGAGACGATCGGCAATCGAGCCTGCGTTCATGATGTTCGCAGCAACGATAAAGAGCGGAACGGCCAGCAGAACAAAGCTTTGATAAAGCCCGTCCATCAGGAGTTTTCCCGCAAGGCCAACGCCGCGGCCTGAGAGCTCTAGGTAAAGAAGAGCAGCGCACAGGATGGAATAGGCAATCGGCAAGCCCATACCCGCCAGCCCGAAAAGGGCCAGCAACATCATACCAAGTTCAAAGCTCATTGGATGGTCTCCTCCGGGAGGCCTTTGCGGGCGACGACATAGGCGCGCCACGCATAGCGGATCGGAACGACCACGAGGAAGAGGAAGTAGATCGAGTAAATCGGCAACATCTTCACGGGGAGTGTCGCGCTCGATTTCAGACGCAGGATCTTCATCTTAGCGTAGGTCGGTTCGATGGAATACAGCATAGCCCCGATCACAACCAATGCGCCGACGAACGCAAAGACGCGCTGCACTGTGGGAGAGACGAGGAAAAAGAGAATGTCAAAGCGAACGTGGTCTTCTTCGCGGACAACAAAAGAGTTGCCCCAAAAGACGATCCATACCCAAAGCGCGAGGCAGAACTCGAGCGTCCAACCAAAATAGCTGGGGTCAAGCGAGTGACCTAGCATAGTCGTGAACCACTCAGAGCCGACCACATAGCGGACAATGATCTGAAGAATAAATGTCGCAAACATGGCGGCCATCATAAGGGCCGCCACGCTTTCTGTCGCGCGGGAGAAAAGTTTCGATACAGCTTTCATATCGGCGCAAGCCTCCCGCGTTTTTTGTCTTAGTTGCCCAGAGCGTTGATCTGGTCGAGGACACCCTCGGGCCAGGTCGCAGCGAATTCCGACGACAGGTAAGCCGACTGAACGGCGTCGCGGAACGCAGCGACATCAGGCTCATAGACCGAAAGACCTTGCTCTTCGAGGAAGGACACAAGGTCTGCTTCTTTCTGGAGCTGGTTTTCGCGGCCAAAGTCAGCAGCGGCGTCAGCAGCAGCTTGGACCGCAGCCTGTTGGTCAGCATCAAGCGAGTCCCAAACAGCCTTGGAAATAGCAAGGTAGTTCAGGTCAACGAGGTGCGAGGTCAGAACGATCTGCTTGGTCACTTCGTAGAACTTTGCGTCCACAACGGTCGGGAGGGGGTTGTCTTGGCCGTCAACAGCGCCGGTTTGAAGCGCGGTGTAAACTTCGGTGAACGAGAGCGGGGTCGGGGATGCACCAAGGGCCGAACCAAGGAACTGCCATGCGTCAGTACCGGGCATACGCAGGTTCACACCAGCAAGATCGGCAGGGGTGTTGACTGTGAGTTCTTCCTTGGACTGGCGCAGGTTCACCTGACGGCGGCCGAGGTACATGACCGAAAGAAGCTTTACGCCAAGCTCTTCTTCAGCCTTGGCCTTGAAGGGGTCCATCAGCGGGTCGTTGAAGACTGCCACTTGGTGCGCTGCGTCTTGATGAACGTAGCCAGCTGTAAAGATCGAGAACTCGGGGAAGAAAGTTGCAAGTTCCTGAGCCGAGGTGATCGACATTTCAAGGTCGCCCGAAGCGATGGCTTCAAGTTCGGTGCCTTGAGCGAAGAGCGATGCGTTCCAGTGCGGCTCGAAGCTTGCGAACTCCGAGACAGCAGGGCCGAACTTTTCAATCAGAGCGACAGCGCGCTGATCGGTTTCAGATGCGGGCGAGCTCAGACGAAGCTGAAGCTTGTCACCGTGGCTGTCGGCAAATGCAGTGCCGGCAACGGTGGAAACTGCAAGAGCAGCGGCGGACGCCAGCAGAGTGCGGCGAGCAAAAGTCATAGGCATGGAAATCCTCCCGATTAATAGCCTGGTGCCGACAAAAAATTAGGTCAGCGATCCATTGCAGAAGCAAGCATGGATTTTGATCTAGATCAACATAGGTTTTCATTATGCCATGATCTATTTAACTTCATACGACATTAATAAATAAAATCGATTATTTTTAAGCATTGGAAAAGTCAGAGTTTTTAGAGGTCGGTAGAGTGAACCGATGGTCGGCTTACTTATTCGGAAGAACGTTCGGATTATTGAGACAGTGTCGAACACCGCCTTCGATATGCGAACGGAGAATCGTTTTCGCACGCTCACTGTCCCGATCCATCGCCGCTTCGAGCATTTCGCGATGCTCGCGCGCCGCCTTGTCGCCTCGGAATGTAAGCGAGCGCATCTGATAGCGGAGGTATTTGTCAAAGACGCTTCCGTGCAGGCTCAGCAGGGAGGCGCTATCGCAAGCCGAGATCAGCGACTGGTGAAATTCCCAGTCATATTGCTTCCAGCTTTCGCGGACAGAGACATCGTTTGCCGCCATCTTCTGCTCCATCCGATGAAGCTTGTGGTGGGCGGAAACGATGCGTCCTTCCCATTCGGTATCGCCGTTTTCGAAGGAGAGGGTGAGCGCGTGACACTCAAGCAGAATCCGCAGGTCAGCAATTTCGATCAAATCTTTGGCTGTCATAGGGGCGACAAAGAAACCGCGCTGGCCCTCTGCGAGAACGAGCTCTTCGGTCGTCAAACGGTTCAATGCTTCGCGGATCGTAGAGACCGAAGCGCCATAGGTGTCGCGAAGATCATCGAGTTTGAGCTTTGAAGCGGGGGCGAGCCGTCCAAAGATGATATCCGTGCGGATCGTTTCATATGTGCTTTGGCCAACGCCTGCGTCTTCGCTCGGAAGGTTCATGATCTGTCACCTAGTTTTGATGGCTCGATACTGGCTTATAATATCGTCTTAGTCCATTTGAATTGAGGCGCTTGCCTATAATCGATTATTGCTGCACAAATCGTGGAAACCTCAAAGGCCGAGTCCATGTTGTTCCAAGAAGAGAAAGAAACGCCCCGAAAATCGACCCGAGCAAGCCTTGTGGCATCTTCTTTGCTCAAGTCAATTCTGCGTGGCGAACTTGCTCCTGGAAGTAAACTCAACATCGATTACCTGCGAGAAGTCTATCAGGTCTCTCTCTCTCCGATGCGCGAGGCGATCTCGCGGCTCGTTTCGACAGGCCTCGTTGAGTTCGAGGACCAGCGAGGGTATCGCGTTGCACCTGTTTCGCTACAGTTGCTTGCCGAGGTGACGCGCCTTCGTTCCGATCTTGAGAGCCTAGCGCTTCGTTACGCAATCGAGCGCGCTGATCTTGAGTGGGAAAGCAGCGTTCTAGGCGCACTCCACCGTCTCAATCGCACAGAGAGGGACGTTTCCTCTCCCGAGGCGATGGAAGTTTGGGAGTCTGCGCATTGGTCGTTTCATAAGACCCTGATCGAAGGGTGCGGGATGGAGATGCTGGTCGAATTTTGCCAAAACCTTCAGAACCAGAGTGACCGTTATCGCCGCATTTTTCTTAAGAAACCTGCGGGTTCAGCGGATATTCAGGACGAACACAACGCGATCGCAAATGCAGCAGTGGACAGAAATGCCGACCTCGCGTCGAAACTGCTTCGGGCGCATATCGAACGAACGGGCAATGATCTTGCCCGACAAATTAGCGGGGAACTCCCCGAGGACTAACAGCGCGAACTGCGCAAACGACAGGATCAAAGATGACAACGACCGTCTATATTCTCAACGGCCCCAACCTGAACCTTCTCGGCAAGCGCCAGCCTGAAATCTATGGCTATGACACTCTTGACGACGTTGCTGCAAACTGCGCCAAGGTTGCAGAAGAGTTCGGCATTACGTCCAAGCTCATGCAGTCGAACCATGAGGGGCAGATCATCGACTGGATTCATGAGGCGCGCGAAAAGGTCCAAGGCATCATCATCAACCCCGGTGCCTTCACGCATACTTCGGTCGCGATCCTTGATGCGCTCAATGCCTATGAGGGCGTTGTGTTCGAGGTTCATATTTCCAACGTGCACAAGCGTGAGAGCTTCCGCCACCATTCCTATGTCTCGCTGCGTGCAGAAGGCGTCATGGCTGGCTTTGGTGTCGAGGGATACGCACTTGCGATGCGCCGTATGGGTTCGCTCTTGAAGTAAGGCGTTCCCGCGTTTTTGAAAGCACCGCTTGGGGCGAAATCAAGCGGTGCTTTTTTGTTTTGTTTGAAAGTTCTTGGCAAAGATACGAGGCCCATCTTAGTCTCGGCTCAAAGTTTAGGGAGACTTTCAAATGAGTGAAGATCAATACGGTTTCGATACGCTTGCAATACATGCTGGCACTGCACCTGATCCGGCGACTGGGGCGCGACAGGTGCCGATCTACCAGTCTACCGCCTATGTGTTTCGCGATGCGGAACATGCTGCCAAGCTTTTTAACCTTGAAGAGGTTGGCTACATCTATTCGCGCCTGACCAACCCAACTGTAGCAGCGCTTGCAAACCGTGTTGCGGCTCTTGAAGGCGCTGCGGGCGGCATCGCATGTTCGTCGGGACATGCGGCCCAGATCATGGCGCTTTTCCCCCTGATGCAGCCTGGGTGCAATATCGTTGCATCCTCTCGTCTCTACGGTGGCACGATCACCCAGTTCAGCCAGACCATCAAGCGTTTCGGCTGGTCGGCAAAGTTCGTCGATACTGAAGACCTTGCTGCCGTCGAAGCCGCGATTGACGAGAACACGCGCGCCGTCTTCTGCGAGACGATCGCGAACCCAGGTGGCTATGTCACTGATCTAGATGCTCTTGCCAAAATCGCCGATGCAGCGGGCGTTCCGCTCATCGTGGATAACACCACCGCTACGCCTTACCTCTGCCGTCCGATCGAGCACGGCGCGACGCTTGTTGTGCACTCCGCTACCAAGTATCTCACAGGCAACGGCACTGTGACAGGCGGTATCGTAGTGGATTCAGGCAAGTTCGACTGGTCCGCGAGCGACAAATTCCCGTCGCTCTCGCAGCCAGAGCCTGCCTATCACGGTCTGACCTTCCACGCCGCGCTTGGCGCAATGGCGTTTACGTTCCACTCGATTGCTGTGGGCTTGCGCGATCTTGGTATGACCATGAACCCACAGGGTGCGCATTATACGCTCATGGGGATAGAGACTCTTTCCCTTCGGATGGAGCGCCATGTGGCAAACGCAAAAGCCGTGGCCGAATGGCTTGAAAAGGACCCGCGTATCGACGGCGTGACCTATGCGGGGCTGGATAGCTCTCCCTGGAACGAACGCGCAGGTCGCATCGTGCCCAAGGGGGCAGGGGCGCTCTTCACCGTTGCGGTAAAGGGTGGTTATGACGCTTGCGTCAAGTTGGTTGATAACCTCAAACTCTTTAGCCATGTGGCAAATCTTGGGGATGCGCGAAGCCTCATCATCCACCCCGCTTCGACCACCCACCGCCAGCTCGAGCCTGAGCAGCAGGTCAAAGCAGGTGCGGCCCCGAATGTGGTGCGCGTCTCGATCGGGATTGAGGATGTCAAAGACATTATCGCCGACCTTGATCAGGCACTGGCCAAAGCCACTTCTTAAAATACGAAAGAGGGTGCGCATGTACTTTGCGCACCCTCATTGTTTCGGGTTAGACCGAAACCTGTGCTCCGAGTTCTACAACGCGATCTCGTGGCAGATGATAGAAATCGCTGGGGTCAGCGGCGAGCCGCGCGAGCAAGATATAAAGCCTGTCTTGCCATGCGGGCATACCAACCTGAGGATTGGAAACCAGCTTGCGTCGCCCAAGGAAGAACGAGGTCCGTCGTCCTTCGAAGTCCAGGCCTTGGCGTCTGAGCAATCCGAGCGCGCGGTTCACGTTCGGGGTCTCCATAAACCCAAAGCGCAAGACGACCCTTTGAAAACGATCACTCAAGTGTTCGACTGTTGCGCGCTCTGCATCTGGAACATGCGGTGTTTCTACGGTCTCGACCGTCACGACGATGATTTGCTCGTGCAAGACCCCGTTATGTTTGAGGTTATGGAGTAAGGCAGGGGGTGTCGCTGTGGCATCGCTTGTCAGAAAGACTGCCGTTCCAGGTGCACGAAGTGCCGAGCCTCGCTCGATCTGGGGAATGAAATTGATCAGAGGCACTACCATCTTGCGTGTACGCTCAAAGAGCTGCTTTGAACCCAAGTGCCAAGTCCACATGATCAGAACCACGACAGCGCCCATCGTCAGAGGCACGTAGCCGCCATCCGGAACTTTGAGCATGTTTGCCATCAAAAACACCGTTTCAATCGCTAGGACCGGCAGTGTCACCAAGAGTGTCAAGACATGCGGCCAACCCCAAGCACGATGGAGCATACGGTAGGCAAGCAGCGTCGTGACGACCATCGTCCCGCACACAGCGATCCCATAGGCCGCCGCGAGCGCTTCGGAGCTGCCAAACTCAGAAACCAATACCAAGACGCCCGTTAGAAGCAGGATATTGATCACGGGGACAAAGATCTGTCCAGTTTTGGTTTCGGATGTGTGGCGGATTTCAAAACGTGGCAGAAGGCCGAGCTGGATTGCCTGACGGGTCATTGAGAAGGCACCAGTGATCACCGCTTGGCTCGCGATAACGGTCGCCAATGTGGCTAACATTACCAGTCCAGGGAGTGCCCATTTCGGCACAAGCAAGAAGAACGGGTTGGAGATTGCTTCGGGGTGCCGGAGCACCAATGCGCCTTGTCCAAGATAGTTGAGCGCCAATGCAGGAAAAACAAGGGATACCCAAGCAAGCTGGATCGGCCCGCGCCCAAAGTGCCCAAGGTCGGCATAGAGTGCCTCGGCACCTGTCACAGCAAGAAAGACAGCGCCCATTACAATAAAAGCTGTCAGGCCATGCTCGGTGAGAAAGCGAATTGCGTAAGCGGGATGAAACGCGGACAGAACCTCGGGCATCAAGATAATCTGATGCAGGCCCGCGATTGCCATTGCGAGAAACCAGATGACTGTGATGGGCCCAAAAAATCTTGAGATTGGTCCTGTGCCGTGACTTTGCACGATGAAGAGCGCAAAGAGGACTGCAATGGAGATTGGCACAATATAGTCCGAGAAAGCCGGCGAGATAAGCGTCAGGCCTTCGGCGGCAGAAAGCACCGAGATTGCAGGGGTAATGATTGCATCCCCAAAGAACAGAGCGGCCCCGACAATGCCTAGCGTGAACACCGCTTTGTTGCGTCCTGAAAATCCGTGCACAAGTGCATAGAGCGCGAGAATCCCGCCCTCACCACGGTTGTCAGCAAGGAGCAGGAAAAGCACATATTTCAACGAGACGATCAGGACCAAGGCCCAGAGCAACAAAGAAACTACGCCAAGGACTTCGGCGCTTTCGAGCCCGTCTGCGAGTGCGGGGCGAAGTGCTTCTCGAAAGGCATAGAGGGGGCTGGTGCCGATGTCTCCATAAACGACGCCTACTGCACCAATGGTGAGCGCAAAGCGGTTTGCGCTACGGGTATGAGAATTGTTCATCAGAACACCAAAAAAGGGAGCCTCGTATCCGAAGACTGCCCAAGGTTTGCTACATGCCAACATCAGTCGCCTGTTTTAGAAGGCGAATACGTAGCAAGGCTATTAGGTTTGGTTATTTCGGGCGCGTGACATTCTGCGAGCGATCATGGCAGTGGTTACAGCCGATACGCGCCCTTAAGGGCTCCAAGGTCGCCAATTTGGCACCAGGGAATGGTGGGGAAACCATTTTTAATACGAGCTCCAGCTCCCGCTGCACCGAGGTCGTCGCCCAAGTGGCATGAGTGATCGACAGGCCAGCGAACGGCAGTTGGTTACGACCTGCGTAAGAAACAAGAGGCGCTGAAAAATATTTTACTGATGGGCTAGATCTAGGAAATTTGGCGTGAAGGCCCCTCACTCGCTTGACGGCTCTTATCTGAGCCAGCTTTCGAGGGGTTGGCAAAACGCTGTCTATGCCCATAAAAGAGCGCTTTGATCCCCCTTGGACAGGACGCTGCTGCGGATGCTCGACATACCTCTGATCCAGAACCCTGAAGACGACGCGACCACGCGGTCAGCGCGGCTTTCGGTTGCTCCGATGATGGATTGGACAGATCGGCATTGTCGTTATTTTCATCGTCTGATGAGCCGCGAGGCACTGCTTTACACTGAAATGGTGACAGCGCCGGCGATTGTGCGCGGCGAACACGAACGTCTGCTCGCTTATAGCCCCGAGGAGCATCCCGTCGCGCTTCAAATCGGTGGATCGGACCCGAAAGAACTGGCCGAGGCGACGCGCATTTCTTGCGGCTACGGTTATGACGAGGTGAACCTCAATGTGGGTTGTCCGTCGGACCGTGTGCAGTCCGGTGCCTTTGGTGCGGTCCTCATGAAGTCGCCTGATCTTGTCGCCGAATGTGTGGCCGCGATGATTGGCGCTTCGAACGTCGAAGTTACTGTGAAGTGCCGCATCGGAGTTGACGAGCAGAACCCCGAAGAGGTGCTCCCTGACTTTCTTGAAAAGGTGAGCGCGGCAGGTGTGCGCCGTTTCACCATACACGCGCGTAAAGCGTGGCTAGAGGGACTAAGCCCAAAGGAAAACAGGGATATTCCGCCGCTCGATTATGACCTCGTTAAACGGATGAAGGCGGCGTATCCGCATCTTCATATTTCAATCAACGGCGGTATTGCGACGCTTGATCATGCGACCGAGTTATTGGATGCAGGTCTTGATGGCGTAATGATCGGGCGCGCGGCCTATCATCAGCCTGCGGACATCCTTTGCGATGCGGATGCGCGTATTTTCGGCGGGGCGCAGGGGCCAACCGCAGAGGAGGCTGTGCGCCAAATGCTCCCTTATATCGAAGCGCACCTTGCCAGCGGGGGCAGGTTGAACCAGATCACTCGTCACATGTTAGGGGCCTTTGCGGGCCGCAGCGGTGCGAGGGGTTGGCGACGCATTCTCTCGCAAGAGGCGCATAAGGATGGGGCGGGCCCTGAAACGGTGCTCAAGGCGCTTTCATCCGTGACAGACGCGCTCTGACCGCTTGCAGCCGCGCCCGTAACTCGTCACAAAAGCGCAACTGCGCGAAGGGGAGGCCAATATGGGCGATATGGGATTGTTGATTGCGATGGCGGCTGTGCTTGTCGTGATCGGTGCTTTTGCAGGTGTTTTGGCCGGTTTGCTGGGGG
>JAYPUF010000057.1:0-15575 GCA_038133925.1 Marivivens sp.
ATCTCGGCGCAGGCACCGCTCCGGATCAATGCCTTCATGAAGCCCGATCGGCGGGATTCAGCGGCGTGGAACTCAGCCGGATATTCCCCAAAGATCCCGTCGTGCTCAAAAACCTGCTTGATCAGCATGAACTTGCATTAGTTTCCGGTTGGCACAGTGGTTTCCTTGCCGAGCGAAGCGCGGACGAAGAATTCCTGACCGTTCAATCCCATGCAGCTCTGCTTCGGGACTGCGGCGCGGAGGTTATGGTCTATGGCGAGTGCGCCCATATGGCCGAAAACGCGCTTGATGTACCGCTCAGCAAACGACTGAAGTTGGCGCGCGAAGACTTCATAACCTACGGGGCAAGACTTACGGAATTTGCTGATCGTTTGGCGGGGGATTTCGGGCTCGCGCTGGCGTATCACCATCACCTGATGATGGTGGCAGAAACCTTTGAAGAGGTCGCCGCAGTCATGGATCATAGCGGAACGTCCGTCGGCCTTCTGATGGATACAGGGCATGCCTTCGCGGGCGGCTTCGACCACGCCAAGCTGATCGACAACTATGCTGATCGAATCAACCACATACACCTGAAGGACGTCCGAGCCGACACCATGGCCCGTGTCCGCAACGAAGGACTGAGTTTCAACGACGGCGTCCGTGCAGGCATGTTCACAGTTCCTGGCGATGGCACGATCGATTTCACACCGGTCGCGGACTTCCTTCGGACCAGTGGCTATTCGGGCTGGCTCGTGGTCGAGGCTGAGCAAGATCCCAGCATTGCCGCACCGTTCGAAACAGTGAAACGGGCAAGAGATTATCTGCGTGAGCACAGCATCTGATTTGGTTCGTTGGATACTGCCATGCCGATGAGATCTCCTCTCCAAAAGGGTAACACCTACTTTTCGAAGAATGCTCAGTTCGACAAACCGGCTGACGATAAGAACTACTTATTCCAACTGTCGAGGTTGGAACACACTATAAGATTTGGGAACGAAGTGATGGATGCTACGACGATGACCCCACTGCTGAAAACTGTGCGCACAACAGTTACGGATTTTTGGAATGACTCCAACGCCGCAGATGAGCTTCAGTATGCGATAGACAACGGTGCGGTAGGTGCAACGACTAATCCATCTATCGTTTTGGCTGTTTTAAAAAAAGAAATGACCCAGTGGAAGGCGCCGCTTCAGAAGTTAATTAACGATAATCCAACGGACGGCGAGGACGACATTGCTTGGAAACTGATTGAGGAAATGGGTTTGCGCGGCGCCAAAATGCTCGAGCCTATTTTTAAACGTGAAGGCGGTCAAAAAGGACGGCTGTCTATGCAGACGAATCCGATTTACTACAATAACGCGGCAAAACTGATCGAACAGTCGGTCCATTTTGACGGCCTTGCTGAAAACATTCAGGTTAAGATCCCCGCAACCAAAGCTGGTATTGAGGCGATTGAGGAGGTCACCCGCCAGGGCGTCGTTATCAATGCCACAGTTAGCTTTACTTTGTCGCAAGCGATAGCAGTGGCTGAAGCTGTTGAGCGCGGGCTGGCCAGTCGCCAAGCTGAAGGCAATGATATCTCGAATATACATCCCGCCTGCACCATCATGATTGGACGCACTGACGACTGGATTAAAGCAACCGCAGCACGTGACGGCATTATCACCACTCCTAGCAACATGGATTGGGCAGGGATTACAGTAATGAAGAAGGCCTATTCAATCTTTAAGGAGCGCGGCTATCGCACCCGTTTGCTCGCAGCAGCTTACCGTCATCATTTACATTGGTCAGAGTTGATAGGTGGGGACCTCATTCTCACCATCCCACACAACTGGCAGCTCCAATTCAATAATTCAGACATCGAGGTCAGAGAACGTATGGACGATCCAGTTGATCCGACCATTGTTGCTGAGCTTGCAAAGAAATTTCCAGAGTTCGTAAAAGCTTATAGCGAAGGCGGGCTAAGCCTGGAAGAGTTCGATAGTTATGGGGCTACGACCGTTACATTGCGGTCGTTTATTGAAGCCTATCGAGAGCTAACCAGCATCGTACGCGACCAGATGTTGATAAGGATTTGAAGGGGATCGTCAAGTTGTTGCCAGGTATTGAAAGTGGGGGTGCGCTACCTTCTGTCAGGCGTCCATGCTTTTCGCACATTCGTTTAAGCGCTCGTATGCTGCGGCAAGGGCGGAACAGGTTGGCGGCTTCATCGTGGAAGCAGATGAGCCTTTGCGCCTGCCTTGCAGATTTGGATCGGCCCTGGATTTTCTCGCGCTTGCGCGTGGGTCTGTGCGATCCCTCAATACGATTGTTACGTCCCTTGTGAGCCCGGTGATCCATGTTCAGACCGAGCTGCCGCAGGGCCGCGCCGTAGCTGCGCAGTTTGTCCGTCACGATGACGCAGGGTCACCCCAGCGGACCATCAGCCGTGAAATGAAACGCTTCGCCGCCCCCGCATTGCGGCGCGTTTGCACTAGGATGTCGAGAACTTTGCCGTTGCTGTCCACGGCGCGCCACAGCCAGTGCTTCACGCCATTGATCGGGATTACAACCTCATCCACGTGCCACTTGTCGTTCGGGCGCGGACGATCACGGCGGATACAACCGGTAAAATGCGCGCCAAACTAGTTGACCCACAGGCGGATGGTCTCACGGCTGACGATCAGGCCGCGCTCCGCCAATAGTTCTTCGACATCAGCCGTACTCAGCGCGAAGCGATGTTAAGTCCAGACCGCATAGGCAACAACTTCACGTGGAAAACGAAAGCCCTTCAGGCGCGGCATGGAAGATGGCATCAGCATGCCAAACCCCTACCGGCTTCGACGGCCACAAATAACTTGGCAATGCCAGGCGAACATCGAATTTCCACTGTCTCTTGAGACACTCGCACAACGCTCAGGCAGTTCACGCCGACATATAGAGCGGCTCTTCAGAGCCGTTCTCGATCAAATGCCAGGGCAGTTTTACCGATCCGTTCGGCTCGACCATGCACGGACGCTCCTCAGCACGACAAATGACAGCCTCATGTCCGTCGCCTCCGCCAGCGGCTTTGAATCTGTCTCCCATTTCACAAAATGTTTCAAAACCCGATACGGAATGACACCGACCGATTTTCTGAAGATGTCGTGAGGTGTGAAGTGGGCATTCGCTGCAGAACTGGCTAATTTCCAGAATAGGCCGAAGTCACTCCAACACCTTAATCAGGGCGTCCTCGCTCAGCCGTCCTTGTTCCAGCGCGGTGAGTGCTCGGATGCGCAGGTCATCTTCAAGCGCATATCCGTCCCGCGACACACCCAACGCAATGAGCAACGCGGCCTCACCCAGCTTGCCCGCATCAAACAGATCAAACGCTTTGGCAGCCGCAGATAGGGCAGGGGCTTCTTTCGTCGTGTCGGATGTATCCTGCACTTCCAAAGGCACTAAAGCGGTCGGTTGCGCTGGCTCACTGACTGCAACTGTTTTCTTCAGTTCAAGCTTCTCGTCGCGCAAATCACGGCCGGAGTGCAGCCCTGGGTTCATAAAGGGCGATAGCTTGCTGTAAAACCGGTCAAGCACCCCCGTGCTGTTGCCCATTTGCCTGCTGAGAGCATGGGTGCTGAGCCCGCGCTGTAGGTCCAGCGTCGCGTAGAAGTGACGCCAGCTGTAAAGCGTGCGCTTCTTGCCATCTGCACCATACACAAGGCCCAACTTGTCCAAGAGCTTCTCAAAGTTCCGGGATAGGTTGGCCCGCGCCACCCGCTGACCCAAACGTGTGACAAACACATATTCATCCAGCTTGGCGTCGATCACTTCATTCAGCGTCATGTCCGTCAGTTTAGGGTTGATCTCAATCTGCCGCTCAAAAGGCCGTATAGCGCGATCTCGGGCAACAAGTGGTCGTTGACCTGTCTTGCCGTCTACATAAAGCCCTAGATAGGTCTGATCATCTTCCTCGAGCCACAGCAGGTTTTTCCACTTGAGGTCTAGTGCTTCTGTTCCATGGCGCATGCCTGTATTGGCAAGGATCAGCACATAGTTGCGCAGCACTTCACGTGTGCCTGCGGTAATGGGTTTGTCTGTGAGTTTGTGGAACCCCCGCAGCTCCTCATAGATCATGCGGTATTCTTCACGGGTAAAGCTGCCCCGGCTTTTGGTCTTTCTGCCGTCGTTTATAGGCTTTGGGCGAATGGCATGCGTAATCCATCCACGCTGCTCCGCTTCATCCAGAACCCTGTTCAATGCAGTGTTGTGCGTATTGATGGTGCTGTGATGTGCTTTGCGCCCAAGCTTCTCTGTGCGCCACTTGCCAAAATCTACCAGTGCCTTGGCATCAATGCTAGATACGTCATGTCCACCGAAATAGGGCACGAGGTATTTGTCGATTGCAGTGATGTAGTCCTTGAACACGATGTGCCCGCCGCCTGCATCCAGCTCTTCCTGCATGCGGTCCCGCGCAAACTCAGCCACACGTTTAAACTTACGGGTGCTTTGGGGTAGGTTGTTTTTTGCGCGATCTTCAGCGGTATAGAAAAACTTCATCGCCAGCTCTGTGGCGCGATCAACATTCTCGGTTTTTGTTGAGAAACGATGCCAGCTGCCATCCGCGAGCTTTACGCGGGCTTGCCATTTGGCGCTGCGTTGTCGCTTGTCCAAGCGCACATATTCGCTGATGCGGATGGTCTGGACATCCTGTGACATGAGCAAAGCATACAGCGCAGGGGCACTTAGGAAAACTGCGCATATTATGACACCGTCAGAAATCTGATGCTTTTGCCCTGTTGAGGGCAGCGTATTGGTGCAAGCAGAGCCCAAAAAGGTACCGACTCAGTAGGCAACCAAATCACTGTGTTCAACACAGTAAGCAGGTTCGCGCGCTGGTGTGTACAGTGTGTATCAGGTGTGTATCGCTATTTTGCGAGGAAAAAATCAGCTAAGTCATTGATTTTATTGGAGGCGAGTAGGAGAATCGAACTCCTGTACACGGATTTGCAATCCGCTGCGTCACCACTCCGCCAACTCGCCGCCAGTGGTGGAGGTCAGATAGCGCGGATTTTAGGGGGCTGCAAGCGGTTGATTGGGAAAACCTTGTCCTTTCAGTTATTGTCCCTTGCGGCGACTTGTGGCATGACGCTGGCAGGCTAATGAACGAAAGAGTTACGCTCGTGGTAGACTACACTTCCCGCCGGATCATGATGGTCGATACTCAAGTCCGTCCATCTGATGTGACAAAGTTCCCGATCATTGACGCTATGCTTGATGTGAAGCGCGAATTGTTCGTGCCTTCTGACAAGCGCGAAGCAGCATATATCGGCGAGAATTTGGACTTGTCGAAAACCCGAGTTGTTCTCGAACCTCGTACCTTTGCAAAAATGCTCGATGTATTGAATGTGAAGCCGACAGAAGTTGTCTTGGATCTTGGCTGCGGACTTGGCTATTCGACTGCGGTTCTTGCGAAGATTGCGGATTTTGTTGTCGCAGTCGAAGCCGATGAAACTATGTCGAATGATGCGCAGACCACGCTCTCGGAACAAGGCATCGATAATGCTGCCGTGATGACGGGTGAGCTTGTTAACGGTTCTGCAAAATCTGGCCCTTATGATGTCATTATCTTAGAGGGTGCAGTTGAAATTCTGCCTGAGTCGATCATATCTCAGCTGAAAGAAGGCGGTCGTATTGGTGCTTTGTTTGCCGAAGGTCCACTTGGTGTTGTGCGCGTTGGTTACAAGCTTGACGGTAAAATCAACTGGCGGGATGCTTTCAACGCGGGTGCTCCCGTTCTCGAAGGGTTCGCCAAGGAACGTGCGTTCGCGCTCTAAAAATTTTACCCTGCGAGTGACGGAAAACCCGCGGGGCAACGTATATGTCCCAGAGGGACGATTTGACTCGAGGGACGTTTGAATGCGCAAATCAATGATGAAGCTGGCTGCTGCGGTAGCGCTGACTTTTGCAGCGCCGATGGCCAAGGCCGAAACTCTCGCTGATGCGCTTTCAAGTGCTTACAACAACAGCGGCCTTCTTGATCAGAATCGGGCGGTTCTTCGCGCCGCAGATGAAGATGTCGCGCAGGCAATGTCTTCGCTACGACCTGTTATCAATTGGGCAGCTTCCACTGGCTTTAGTGGCGCGCTTGATAACTTAACACGCAAGACCACTCAGATTGGCCTAACTGGTAGCTATACGCTTTATGATTTTGGCGCCAATGAGATTGGCCTCGATATTCAGAAAGAAACCGTTCTCGGCACTCGTCAGTCCCTTGTGAATGTCGAGCAACAGGTTCTTTTGGGCGCAGTCAGCGCATATTTGGATGTTGTTACAGGTCGTGAGTTTGTTGCGCTGCGTGAAGCTAATATTCGCGTCCTGACGCAAGAGTTCCGCGCCGCTCAAGATCGTTTTGATGTGGGCGAGATTACGCGAACTGACGTTGCGCTGAGCGAAGCGCGCCTTGCTTCGGCTCGCAGTCTGTTGGCTGTGGCCCAAGGCGACCTCGCACGGTCGATCGAGGCGTTCCGTGTTGCCATTGGCCGCTCGCCCTCTAACCCTGCATCGGTCAATCCTGCGCCTGTTACCTACAGCGTTGAAGAGGCAAAGTCTTTTGCTGTTCGCAATCATCCGTCGATCATTCAGGCGCAACACGCCGTGACAGCAGCAGAAATGGCCATTACTCGTGCTCAGGCATCGACCAAGCCAACACTCAAGCTTAGCGGTAGTCTTGGTTTCGTGGAAAACCGTGGAACTTGGGGCAGTGCGGCCGATGTTGGTTTGTCCGCCAGTGGCCCGGTTTACAATGGTGGCGCTTCGGCAAGCGCGATACGTCAGGCGATGGCCCGTCGTGATAGTGCACGTGCTCAGCTTCATCTTGCGACGCTTTCCGTACAAGAAGCCGTAGGTAATGCCTATGCTAATTACTCTGTAGCGCGTGCCGCGAGCGATGCGTATTCACGCGCGATTGAGGCTCAACAAAGTGCCTATGACGGTGTTCGAGAAGAAGCGCGACTTGGATCTCGGACGACGCTTGAAGTTCTAAACGCCGAGCAGGATTTGCTTGATGCGCGCGCTAACGCTCTTGATGCACGTGCGAACGAGGTCTTGGCCAGTTACGCAATTTTGCAGGCGATGGGGCTTATGACTGCTGAGAAACTCAAGCTCAACGTCCAGACCTACGATCCTACAACCTATTACAATCTCGTGCAAAATGCGCCTGTCTCCTATTCCGAGCAGGGCCGTGCGTTGGACCGTGTTCTTGAGGCACTTGGGAAGTAATCCACAGGTTTCCCACAGCTTTCGTTAACTGCATGGCCTTGGAGTTGTTGTCTGATCCTTTGTCTCGGGTTAGACTTGTGCTTGAGGTTAAGCAGGAAAAACAATGTCCGACCCAGTTAGCAATGTCGAGATTGAGGACGTTTTGACGTCGATTCGCCGTTTGGTTTCCGACGGGGAATGGGGGCAATCACCTTCACCTCGCAGGGACGCCGTTGCTGAAAAGCCGGCCGAGCCTGAAGTGCCTGCCAAGTTTGTGCTTACACCTGCGCTTCGCATCGTAGAGCCTTCGGTTGAGCAAGACGATCATCAAGAAGTGCTAAACGAAGAGCATCTTCACCAAGACGAGGATACTTCGTCAGGCGAGCATGATGACCATAATGAAGAGCACCCTGTTCATGAAGAACAGTATGTACCGCAGGATGAAGCCTCTGCGAACCAAGAAGAAGCTTCTCACGAGGTCGAGCATCACAGTGGCGAGGCGCACAATGATCACGAAAGGCCTTCACTCGAAGACGTAATTGCCGACCTAGAGGCGGCGGTCGAGCATTCTCACGAATGGGAAGATGTTACGGATGACTATGACGATGATGGTGAAGAGGTAACGTTCGAAACGAACGAGTTTGAAGCGAGTGAGACCTTTACCTCGGATGTCGCCGACCAAGCATTTAGTGCTGAGCTGGACGAAGACCTTGCCGCTTATATGGATGATGAAAACATCATTGACGAAGAAGCGCTCCGCAAACTTGTTGCCGAGGTCATTCGCCAAGAACTTCAAGGTGCGCTCGGTGAACGTATAACGCGTAACGTTCGCAAGCTCGTGCGTCGCGAAATTTATCGCATTCTTGCAAGCGAAGACTTCAATTAATTTCGCCTGCAAGCCCTAACAACTTATCAATGTCCAAATGCTGTTCCATGTGGGCAGCCAATGCATCAAGCGCATCCTCGACGCCCTGCGAATAGTCGGTTTTGGATGTCGGGGCGCCGAGTTCTTTGAGCATTGCGCGTCTGAAGCCATCTGCGGTGAAAAGACCGTGGATATAACAGCCCCTCACTTTGCCATCTGCGCTCTGAGCGCCTTCAGTGCGGTTCTCAATTTCGATCCAAGCTCTTTCACGGTCGGGGCCCTCAGTCTCGCCTATGTGTATCTCATAACCAGAGAGCGCTTCACCTGTTTCGATGTGTGTGCCTGTGCTCAAGGCGAGCCGCTTGAAGGGTTTCATCTCGGTCACCACGTCAAGGAGCCCGAGACCGTCCACTGTGCAAGGAGCGCCTTCGATGCCATCAGCGTCAATGATCTTTCGGCCAAGCATTTGATATCCACCGCAAATACCGAGTACTCGGCCGCCGCGACGGATATGTGCAAAGAGGTCAATGTCCCATCCTTGCTGACGCAAGAATGCAAGGTCTGCAATTGTGGATTTGCTTCCTGGGATCAGCACCAGATCAGCATCAAGGGGGAGAGGTCGCCCAGCTTCGATGATCTCGACGCTCACGTCAGGTTCCGCCGAGAGTGGGTCAAGATCATCAAAGTTGGCGATGCGCGGCAGACGCGGAACGACCACCTTGATTGGGCCGCCGGGACGTGAGGCAACATCCATAACGTCTTCGGCAGGGAGCTTCCAAGCTTCAGCGAACCACGGAATGATCCCAAGCGGGGCCCATTTGGTTCGCTCGGAAACAAAGTCCATGCCGTCGTTGAATAGGCTCGTATCTCCTCGGAATTTGTTAACGGCGAACCCGACGATACGATCGCGGTCTTCTTGGGGGAGCACGGCGTGCGTTCCAACGAGTTGAGCGATCACGCCGCCACGGTCGATATCACCGATGAGGACAACAGGCACATTCGCAGCCTCCGCAAAGCCCATGTTTGCGATGTCGCCAGAACGTAGGTTAACCTCGGCGGGGCTCCCTGCACCTTCAACGACGATTATGTCTACTGTCTTGGAGAGCCGCTGAAAACTCTCAAGAACCGCTGGCAGCAGCGTGGCTTTCATTTTGCCATAGTCGCGAGCCTTGAGTGTCGCAACGCGCTTGCCCTGTACGATAACAGAGGCGCCGATATCGGTTTCAGGCTTGAGAAGGACAGGGTTCATGTCGACAACTGGGTCAATTCCAGCGGCAAGAGCTTGAAGAGCCTGGGCACGGCCAATCTCTCCACCGTCAATCGTGACCGCCGCATTATTGGACATGTTCTGAGGCTTGAAGGGAGCTACTTTGAGACCTCGCTTGACCAAAGCCCGCGCGATGCCTGCTACAAGCATGGACTTACCGACATTCGAGCCGGCTCCTTGAATCATGATAGCTTTGGTCATCGGGTCTCCTTTGTTCCCCGATTTAACATGACCTCGGAGCAATTCCAGTCTTATGGCGACTGTGCGCAGTAGCAAAGCGCCACCGTGTTGCTGTTGAATTCCACGACCTAATCGTTGCTTTTTTTTGGCGCCTAACTCGGAAAACAAAAAACGCGGCCCGAGCAGAGGGCCGCGTTTTTTCGCTCTAAGGCAGTCTTTGAAAAGCTTATGCAGCTTCCATTTCGGCTGCGTGACGGCGTTCGCTTTCTTCGCGCGAGAGTGCAACCGAAGTACGCACACCCTTGCTGACGAATTCCATCAGGCCTTTGACAACGCGTTCGTTCGGGTCGATGCCCGCACACGAGAGAACCTCGCGGCCATCGCGCGAACGTGCCCAACGAGCAATTTGCTCCGGGCCGTTGCCGTATTTTTTGTCGTCAGCAATCGCGTCATCGAGCGCTGCGAGGACCACCGCTGCAAACAGTTTGCGGGCGCGGTTGCCTTGCTCATTGTTAAACGCGGTGCCGTCAACGAAATCGGTCATTCCGTATCCTTTTTTGTTTTTGCTCTTGTAGTCATGGCGTGAGGGGCAATATGCCTATTTTGATCCGATTCGGGGGTCCTCATTTGGAATGGCAGCCATGCGCTACGTGCATAGGTTGGGCGGCCGTCTTGCTATATTTTGCGAGAAAAAGCCGATAAACGACGCCATATGTAGGATCGATTAACCGATCGACAAGTTTTTGACACAATTACGTGAAGTGGTCCAATGCCCAAAATCAACGGTAACGAAATCAAGCCCGGCAACATTCTCGATCACGAGGGTGGACTCTGGGCTGCTGTAAAGGTGAGCCATGTTAAGCCCGGTAAGGGCGGTGCATTTGCTCAGGTTGAACTCAAGAACATCCGCGACGGTCGTAAGCTCAACGAGCGTTTCCGTTCGGAAGACAAAGTCGAGCGCGTTCGCCTCGACCAAAAAGACCAGCAGTTCCTCTATGAAACTGATGGCCGTCTCGTATTCATGGACACCGAAACCTATGAGCAGGTTGAGATCGACGCGGAACTCCTTGGAGAGCGTCGCCCGTTCCTTCAGGACGGTATGACCGCAACCGTCGAATACTATGGCGAAGAGCCGCTCGGCGTTTCGATCCCGCAGAAAGTTACCTGTGTCATCGCTGAGACCGAGCCAGTTGTTAAGGGTCAGACTGCTGCAAACAGCTACAAGCCTGCGATCCTTGATAACGGTGTACGTATCACTGTTCCGCCGTTCATCGGCACTGGTGAAGCGATCATCGTGAACACCGACACGATCGAATATTCCGAACGCGCCTAAGCGTCCGTATATATTTACAGATCGGCCATGCTTACGGATAAGTAAGTATGGCCGATTTCATTTATAAGTCTCGTAAAAGCGAATGTCCTTACGAACTGGCTTTGGCAACGATTTCGAAGAAATGGAAGCCGCGAATCCTGATGGAACTCGCGCGTGGTTCCTGCCGTTTTGGGGACATCCGTTTCGCTTTGGGACCCGTTTCAGATAAAATGCTGTCTTCTGCTCTGGCAGAGATGACGGCCGACGGTCTGGTGAGTCGCACGTCCTTCAGCGAAGTGCCTCCTCGGGTTGAGTATGCGATGACCCCACAGGGCGAGGCGCTGTGGGCAGCCATCCAACCTTTGAAGGCTTGGACTGAAAAAGTCAGTGAAAACTAAAAAGGGCGGTCTAAGCCGCCCGTTTTCAAGAGATTGCGTATGCTCTTAGCGTCGACGGTCGCGGCGCGCGCTCATTGGCTGGAATGCTACACCAACGTGGGCTTCGCAATATGGCTTGCCCTGTTGTGAGGGGAGGCCGCAAAACCAAAAGTTATCCGTAGCAGGGTCGCCAATCGGCCATTTGCAAGTACGCTCAGTGAGTTCCATTAAGCTTAGGCGCTTTGCGGTCTTTTCGACCTCATTCACTTTAGCAAGAGCCTCAGGGCTGATTTCATTGGCCGATGGCTGCGGCGGAAGTGGTTGTCCAGCGGGAATAATCGCGCGGCGCGCGGCGCTCATTGGGATCGGTGCCGGCTCGTTGTTGTCTTCGACCTTCGGCTTCGCTGCGGCTCGAGGCTGTGGCGCTTGCTTTGGCTCGACCTTGGGTTTGGGGGCTGCCGCAGCTGCTGGCTTTTCTTTGGCTGGTGCCGCTTTTGCAGCAGGTGCAGCGGTTGCTCCGCTGCCAGCACGGTTGGAAAGGCCTAAGCGGTGCACTTTACCGATTACGGCGTTGCGGGTGACACCACCCAACTCTTTTGCGATCTGGCTGGCGGATTGACCCTCGCCCCACATCTTCTTGAGTAGCTCGACGCGTTCGTCGGTCCAGGACATTTTGAATTCCTTGCGCTTGAGTGACGGGCCCCTATGGCATATCCCGTCTTTATCATCGGTCAGCTGCCTATTCTAAGCACGCTGGCGGCAGATACAAGCGTTCGAATCATCAAAAGGTAAGGGAGCAGCAAACATGTCAGACTTTTCGAGCATGGGTGTTCGCCGTTTCGGCATCGTGAACTGGCTTGGGCTCTATACTTTGATCCGCCGAGAGATCATGCGCTTCATGAATGTTTGGTCTCAGACGATTATGGCTCCGCTGATTAACGCAGGCCTGTTCTTGATGATCTTCACCATCGCGATCGGATCAAAGCGAGGAGAGGTAATGGGAATGCCCTTTATGCATTTCCTGGCGCCGGGCATCCTAACGATGACGGTGATTCAAAACTCTTTTGCCAATTCGTCGTCTTCTCTGACTTCAGCTAAAGTTCAGGGCAACATTGTCGACACGCTGATGCCGCCGCTTTCGCCACTTGAACTGGTTCTTGGCTATATCTTTGGCGCGGTTGCGCGGGGCCTATTGGTTGCTGTTGTGATTGCAGTCGGTGTTTGGCTTTTTCTCGGCGTCGGAATGGTCCATCCGCAATGGGCGCTGGTCTTTGTGATACTTGGCGCAATCTTCATGGGCGGCATGGGGATCATCGCTGCGCTCTTTGCAAACAAGTTCGATCAGCTCGCCGCGATTTCGAACTTTATTGTGACACCGCTTTCGTTCCTATCAGGTACGTTTTATTCGATTGACGCGCTGCCCCCAGTTCTAAACAAGCTCAGCCATTTTAATCCGTTTTTCTACATCATAGACGGCGTGCGTTATGGCATGATTGGTGTTTCTGATAGCAGCCCATGGCAAGGGCTTTGGGTAGTATCGCTTGCGTGTGCGGTCGTCCTTGGCATCTGCTGGAACTGGTTCCGCACAGGCTTTCGTCTCAAAGCTTAAGTAATAAATTGATAGCGTATAAAGCGTAGAAGCCCTATATCGGCATCATGATGACACGCAGCACAACATTTGTGATTCGACGCCGACGCTGAAAAAAAGCGCCGTGCGCTCTTTTGTGCGCCCATCTTTCCCCCTTACGCGTTGACATGACTTTGCCACTGCGGCACCAATCAGGCTCCTATTTTTAAAGGGTAACTCAATGATCCCCAGCGTTCTTCCGACCTATAACCGTGCACCGTTGAACTTCGTTAAAGGCGAAGGGTCTTGGCTGATCGAGGCGGACGGGCGACGTTTCTTGGATCTGGGCGCCGGTATTGCCGTGAACGCTTTGGGTCATGCAAATCCCGAACTTGTATCCGCACTGACCGAGCAGGCAGGCAAGCTCTGGCACGTCTCGAACCTGTATAACATCGAGCAGCAGCAGAAGCTTGCGGACAAGCTTGTTGAAGCAAGCTTTGCGGACACTGTGTTCTTTACGAATTCGGGCACCGAGGCTTGTGAACTCGCAGTGAAAATGGCGCGCAAGCACTTCTATGACAAAGGTCAGCCCGAGCGCGTTAACATCATCACATTCGACGGATCTTTCCATGGCCGCTCATCCGCTGGTATCGCGGCAGCGGGTTCTGAAAAGATGGTCAAAGGATTTGGTCCGCTCCTTCCTGGATTTGTGCATCTCAAGTGGAGCGATCACGAGGCACTGACTGCCGCCGCTGCTAAATCCGATGTATGCGCGATCCTTGTCGAGCCTGTGCAAGGCGAAGGCGGCATTCGTCCCCTTCCAGATCATTGCCTAAAAGGGCTTCGTGATCTTTGCGACGAACACGGCATCCTTCTCATACTTGATGAGGTTCAATGCGGTGTGGGACGGACAGGCAAGCTCTTTGCGCATGAGTGGTCCGGTGTGACACCCGATATCATGATGGTCGCCAAGGGTATCGGCGGTGGCTTCCCCCTTGGTGCTGTGCTTGCCACCGAGAACGGGGCATCCGGTATGACCGCCGGCACTCATGGGTCAACCTATGGCGGCAACCCACTTGCTTGCGCTGTGGGCAACAAGGTGATGGATATTGTTTCGAACGATGAGTTCCTCTTCGAAGTGAACCGCAAAGCGGGGCTGCTACGTCAATCGCTTGAGTGCCTTGTGGCAAGCAATCCGGACATCTTTGAAGAAGTGCGTGGTTCAGGCCTGATGCTTGGGCTCAAACTAAAGCCAACGGTTTCCAACCTTGATTTCGTAAAGGCGGGCTATGCGGCAGAGGTGCTCTTGGTTCCTGCTGGCGATAACGTTGTGCGTCTGTTGCCACCGCTGAATATCGCGGACGAGGACATTAGCGCAGCACTCAACCGTATTGAAGCTGCCGCAACAGCCGTAAAACCTCAGTAAGTAAAAGTACCAAAGCCCAAGACGATTGTACAAAGTCCTTGGGCCCGAAAGATAAAAGATGAAACATTTTCTCGATATTAACGACACCACTCCTGAAGACCTAAGGAGCATGATTGACGCTGCTCGTTCGATCAAAGAGGCGCGTGCGGGTCTGCCCAAGGGTATGCCCGATGAAGACAAACCACTTGATGGACACATGGTCGCTTTGATTTTTGAAAAGCCCTCTACCCGTACCCGCGTTTCGTTTGACGTCGGTGTGCGCCAGATGGGCGGTCAGACGATGGTGCTCTCGGGCGCCGATATGCAGCTTGGCCACGGTGAAACCATTGCGGATACGGCTCGTGTGTTGTCGCGCTATGTCGATCTGATCATGATCCGTACGTTCGAAGAGCAAACGCTCCTTGAAATGGCGGAATATGCAACGGTGCCCGTGATCAACGGTCTTACCAACCGGACGCACCCCTGTCAGATCATGGCGGACATCCTGACGTTTGAAGAACATCGCGGCCCGATCAAAGGGAAAAAGGTCGTCTGGTCGGGAGACGGCAACAACGTTGCTGCCTCGTTCATCCATGCTGCGGGTCAATTCGGTTTTGATTTCACCTTTACCGGTCCACAGCCGCTCGATCCTGAGATGATCTTTGTCGAGGAGGCGCGAGCAAAAGGCGTCAGCGTTACGATTGAACGCGATCCCATGAAGGCCGTTGAAGGTGCTGATTTGGTTGTCACCGATACTTGGGTTTCGATGCATGATCCGGCATCTGCGCGCGAGCGTCGCCATAACCAACTTCGCGGCTATCAGGTAAATGATGCATTGATGGCGGCGGCAAAGCCTGATGCACTCTTTATGCATTGTTTGCCGGCGCATCGCGATGACGAGGCGACGTCCTCAGTAATGGACGGTCCTAACTCGGTAATCTTTGACGAGGCAGAGAACCGTCTACACGCGCAAAAAGCCATCATGCGCTGGTGTCTAGGGAAATAAAAAAGGGGCGCTAGCGCCCCTTTTTCTTTTACTCGTCGAACGCGTTAGACTTCTAAGCCAATCATGACAGTGCCAGCATAGCCTGTGGTTGGATTTCCATTTAGCGCCATCATGCGCTGTTCCATCTGTGCTTCGGGACTGTCCGAGAAGACCATGTCACGCGAAAGCGACTGGCGCGTAAGATTGCTGGCGCTCTTAGTATAGCGACTATCAGCAGCATAGACGTCAGAGCACTCTGCTTCTGGCAAAGCGATCTGAGAAATAAGCATGCTATCTCGGCCTGTTGCAATGTCGGCTGTCGACGAGAAGACTTCAAAATGCATGTGTGGCCAGCGACCATCGTAACAGCCGGGGAAAATCGTTGTGAACTTCACCTTGCCTTCAGCATCAGAGACA
>JAYPUF010000058.1:0-14634 GCA_038133925.1 Marivivens sp.
TCTTTGATCTTCCGATCACGATGTTCCGCTTTTTCACGGTCTATGGCCCATGGGGCCGCCCTGATATGGCGCCTTATAAGTTCACCAAAGCGATCCTCGCAGGCGAGACCATCGACGTTTACAACTACGGGGACATGAAGCGCGACTTCACCTATGTGGAAGACCTCGTCGAAGCAATCCGCCTCTTGATCGACGCGGTGCCCGTGCGGCCAGTAGACGGCATTGTTCCAGCAGGCGACAGTCTCTCGCCCGTTGCACCTTGGCGTGTGGTGAACATCGGCAATTCGGATGCGGTCCAACTCACCGATTTCATCGAAGCAATCGAGGAGGCCACCGGCCTCAAAGCGACCCGCAATCTCATGCCGATGCAGGCAGGCGACGTACCCGCCACATGGGCCGATGCATCACTCCTCAAATCACTCACCGGATACCAGCCGAAAACTAACGTCCAAGACGGGATCAAGGCCTTTGTAAAGTGGTATCGCGAGTTTTATGGAAACTTAGGGCCGAGAACCTAGCGGTAGTAGCGGCCAACGTTGCGCCGCGCCCAGCGAACACCACTAATGTAGGCAGCAAAAAAAAGCACGCTAAAGAAACCAAGTGCTACAAATGCTAAACCGTTGTTGCTGCTTAACATAACGCCTGCAATCTGCGGCGCTGCAATCATCGGCATGATAACGGCAGTAGCCATCGGGTTGGCAAGTTCGCGGCGGTGCTTGCCTATGAATGCGATTTCAAGCGCGCGCATCGCAAGCTGATGAAAATGCAGACGATCGGGCTGATCCGACGGTCGCCCACTCCTTCGCCTGCGATAGATCGCAAGAACCGTATCAGCAACCGGCCAGAAGAACACGAGAAGCACGGCAGCTGGGCTCACTTCTGGTGCGAAGAACATGATAGCAATCCCGATCCAAACGAGAATTTGACCTATTGAATAGGCACCGGCATCGCCCAGAAACACTTTTCCAAATGGATAATTAAAGAACAAAAATCCGCCAAGTGCAGTGATCAGCAGCAGACTCATCTGAGCAATGTCAGTCAGGTTATGCGTCTCTGCAATATAGGCAAGAGCGGCAGTCGTCATAATGGCAGTCGACACCGAAAGGCCATTCAAGCCATCGATCAAATTGAAAGCGTTCGAAACGCCAACACTACAGAAGACGGTAAAAACGACGGCAATAGGCACAATCGCAAGCACCGCATCTACGCCCGGAACACCGACACGTGTGACCCAAACCTGAAAGACCACCATTACAAGAACGCTTGAAATCGCTGCTGCAAGCAGACGCTGACGCGGACTAACCCCGTAACCCAAGTCCTCAAGGAGCCCGCCGAGGAACAAAGGCGTCAAAGTCAAAAGGAAAAGGAGCGGCTTTAGACCAAGACCTGCCCAAACCACAACCAACGAACCAACGAAAAGCGATAGCACGACAGCAACACCGCCAAGTCGCGGCGTAGGCACCGTATGTGAAGCCTGAACGGCGGAGGTGTCAGAACGCCGCGTAATGGAGCGCATCTGCCAACGTTTCGTCGCCCAAATGATTCCGCTCGAAACAAACGAAATGCAGAAAACGAGGAACATCGTAAAGGCGAGGTCTTGGTTTGCCATTAACTGCTCTGCATCAAATTCGTACCAAAGGCACTTCTCTCTAAAAACCGATAACATTACTAAAACTAAGCGGAAAGTCTCATTCCGATATGATTGCCTGAAAAATCATCAGTGGGCGCTTAAAAGGTCACATAGCTTACTTCAAAGCGGGAGTTAGCTTTGCCTGACCATTTTCGGATCGTAGCGTTCGCTTAGCCATTCTGGGAACGCGACGCCATCGGACAAGAAATCGCGTTCGTAAGCGTCAATGACCTCGTCCAAAACTGCTTTACGGCCGCGCCGAAAGTGAAGGTGCTTGGCGCTGAGTTGCGCACGAGCATCTTCGATCGAACCACCTTTGTAGAGAACATAAAGGGCGGCAACGATACCGGTTCGGTCTGCACCTGATTTGCAATGGAAAAGCAGTGGTTTTTCAGCAGTTTCAATCGCGTCTATCACGGCTTGAACTTCAGCGCGGGTCGGAGCGCGGTGCGAGTCAATCGGCACATCGAGGAGAGTCAGATCAAGCTCCTTGCACAGCTCGACCTCAAAGAAGTGCTGCGGCTGCCGTACCTCTGCGCGTAGGTTTATCACCGTCTGAAGGCCATCGGCTGCATATTTGCGAAACCTCGGTTCGGTGGGATGGTTGGTCCGCATGACACCTGGGAAAATCTCGGCCTCATTGGTCCAGATGTCTCGAAGAACACCGTGGTCGACCCATTTAACGAAGAACTTAGCACGCTCGATCTCTTCGGGCCCAAAGGTCTCTGCCTCAAAGCTCTGATGCCATTTCGCCTCGCACGCTTGACCGTGCTTATAAAGCCCACTCACAGTGGCCTTGATCTGCGCCCAAAGTCCAAGACGCGCTGCGCGAAGGCGATAGGCCGCAACTGCGCGATCTGGGTCATAGCATTCTCGCACCCATGTTAGGAAATCTACTCCGTCGCCCGCTTCGGCAAATTGGTCGAGCACCTCATCCAAGACGCCGGTGTGACCATCGCGGATGTGCAGATATGAGGCCGAAAGCTGCTCGCGCGCCTCATCCAATGGTTTTCCTTCTTGGGTGAGTTGCCAAATCGCAGCGATCAAACCGGTGCGGTCCGCACCTGATTTACAGTGGATCAGCAATGGCCTTTCCCATGTGGGCATCTCTTCAATCAGGCTGATTAGTTGGTCGCTGCTGGGCGCTTCACGCTGAGAAAAGGGGCGATTAAGATAGGTGATCCCGCGCTCACCACACTCCCAAGCCACCAACTGTGACGGAGACCGATTAGAGTCGTTGCGCAGATCAACGATGGTCTTAAGTCCAAGAGGCTCAAGTTCTTTAAAGCGTGCCGGGTTAGGATTGTTCGACCGATAAACGCCGGGCGCAATCTCCCATTGATTGCGCCATTTGATCCGCAGGAAGCCAGCGTCGAGCCACTTTAGGTATTTTTCAGCAGAAGCCCGCTCTTCAGGCGTATCGACGCGGTGGGTAAAGCTGTTCTTCAAGGCGCGGATAGGATTAAAGGTCACGTCGTGGATTCCGTTCAAAGAAGATTGGGCGCAAATTCATTGCCGCTTGCTAGCGGTTTCTAGGCTTTGACGCAATCAAGAGGTCAATTGACGCGCCTATAGCGCATGGACTTTCAAAGCTCCGGACGAAGGGCTATTCCTAAACCAATCTGAAACAGATGCCTTTGAAGGTGAGTAAAAAGGATCCGATGGCGGTTACACTTCAAGATGTTGCCCAGCGCGCTGGCGTCTCGAAATCTGCGGCCTCGCGGACCTTTACGATTGGCGCATCGGTTTCCAAGGCTACTCGGGCCAAGGTCGAGAAAGCAGCGGCAGAGCTTGGCTATACGCCGAACGTGCTCGCTTCGAGTTTGACTACAGGACGCACCAAGTTAATTGGCCTGATATCGAATAACTTTACCAACCCCTATTTCCTCGAAATCTTTGACCGTTTTACCTATTCGCTCCAAAAGGCGGGGCTAAGGCCGTTGCTCGTGAACCTCTCGCATACCAAAGACGCGGCTGAAGCGTTGGACATGCTCCGACAATACAATGTGGATGGGGTGATCGTCGCATCCTCAACTTTGCCCCATGATTTTGCAGAGACATTCGAAAATGCAGGGCTTCCTTTGGTCCACGCCTTTGGATGGTCGCACCCTTCACCAAGTACCTATCTCGTAAGTATCGACAACGTTTCGGCGGGACGCTTTGCGGGCGAGACGCTTCTTGCCAGAGGTTACAACTCGATTGGCTATATCGGCGGCCCTGAGAGCGCGACAACCACCCTAGATCGTCTTGCTGGCCTAAAGGCTGCGGCAGCGGAGCATTTCGCCGATGCACGCTTTGCCGAAGAGTATTCCTTTGAAGCGGGCCGCACCGAAATGCAGACTGTCATAGCATCTGGCAAAGTCGCAGAAGCCTATTTCTGCGGCGATGACGTAATCGCCATTGGGGTGCTCAGCGCCTTGATCGATGCGGGATATCAGGTACCTCAGGACGTGGGTTTGCTCGGACTTGATGACATGGAAATGGCAGGGTGGGCGAATATCGCGCTTTCCACAATCCGCCAGCCGACTAACGAGATTGTCGAGACCGCCGTCGCACTCATGCAGCAGGCCGTAAACAAAGAAGACGCGCCCGAGCGAACGCGTCTTCTCCCGTTTTCATTGATCGAGCGCGGAACGCTGCGCCCGCTGCCCTAACGGAACATAGGTGGACGCGCGTCCTTCCATGTGCCGTCTTCTTTGCCGCTCTGCGCCACTGCAAAAACTGCCGCCATGGAACGCAAGCCATCCTCGGCCTTGGGAAAGAGATTTGCCGCAGGGTCCATCTCGCGGCCCTCTTTGCGCGCGCGGATCGCTTCGGAAAGGTCCGAATAGATGTTCGCAAAGGCAAGCGGCATCCCCTCGGCATGACCGATGGTGACACGGGTGCTGCGGTCTGCCTCGGGCGAAAGGTTCGCTTCTCCCCGCTCGATCACTTCAAGACGGCCACCTAGCGGCATGTAGTAGAGCTGGTTCGGCTGTTCTTGTGCCCAGCGCAGCCCACCCTTTTCACCAAACACCTGAAGCGTGAGGCCATGTTGCCGCCCAAGCGCTATGGACGAGGTCCAAAGCCGCCCAACGGTGCCACCGTCAAAGCGAAGGTTGACCATCGCGTCGTCTTCAAGCTCGCGCCCAGCAACACATGCCACGGTATCCGCCGAGAGTTTCTCGACCTCTTGGCCGAGCACAAAGCTCGCCATGTGGAGCGCGTGAATCCCGCAGTCCGCGAACTGAGCACTCACGCCTGCCTGTTTCGGGTCATAGCGCCAGCGTACACGCGGGTTGTCCATATCAGCAGCATCCGAATGGTGGCCATGGGCGAACTCAGCCTTGACCAAACGAATGGCCCCAAGGTCTCCGCGCTGCACCATCGCCCGCATATGACGAACGAGCGAATAGCCGGTATAGCCATAGTTCACAGCACAGATGCTGCCGGTCGATTTGACCAGACGGACGATCTCTTCGCCCTCTTCCACGGTCATCGTCATCGGCTTTTCGCAAAGGACGTGAAATCCAGCTTCTAGAAAGGCCTTGGTGATTTCAAAGTGCGTGGCGTTCGGCGTCGCGACGGTCACAAGATCAATGCGATCCTCGCGGTTCCGTTCGCCTTCAAGCATCTCGCGCCAGTCGCCATAGGACCGATCCGCTGACAGACCGAGACGCTGACCATAAGCGCGGCCTTCGGCGGGGCGGTGATCCAATGCGCCAGCAGTAAAGTCAAAATACCCGTCCAGCCCAGCCCCTAGTCGGTGAGCGGGACCAATTTGGCTACCTTCGCCGCCGCCAATCATACCCCAACGTAGTTTACCCATTTTGGGCCTCTCCTTACTTAAATCCGATGGATTGCAGATAATTTCGATTGGCGAGCGCATCGTCCAAAGGACGCACATCGAGCGTCGGATCACAGTCCTGCTCGACAGTGCACCAGCCATCAAAGTTGTTTTGGACGAGCACTTGACGAACGGCCTCAAAGTCCACATCGCCGCGTCCGAGATTGCAGAAAATCCCCTGCCCGCAGGCATCGTAAAAGTCAGTGCGGTTCTCGATCACTTTGGCCTTTACCAACGGATCAATATCCTTGAAGTGCATGTAGCTGATACGATCAATATGCCTCTTCATAAAGGCAACGGGATCAAACCCTGCATAGGAGTGATGTCCCGTATCAAAGCAGATCTTCAGAACGTCGCTGTCGATCTCTTCAAGAAGCCGCTCTAGCTCTGGCTCGAAATCGATGAACCCACCCGCATGGGCGTGGATGCTCACCGTGAGGCCGTATTCCGCGTGGCCCATCCGAGCGACGTAATCGATCCGGTCACGAAAGGCTGCCCATTCTGCGGCATCCATTTGCTCAGCCTCGCTCGCGCGGCCCGCAGTTGGCGCGCGGCGGGGCGAAATGCTATCGATCAGAACAAGATGCTTTGCGCCATGGCTTGCAAGCGACTTACAGGTGCGGCTTGCTGCATCAACCACATCCGTCCACTGCGCTTTGTCATGAAAAGGCCTAAACACGACCCCGCCAATCAAGGTGAGATCAAACTCGTCGAGCGCGTCGCCGAGTTCCGCTTGGTCCTCGGGCATATAACCGACTGGGCCCAGCTCAATGCCACGATACCCCGCAGAAGAACATTCCTCTAGAACTTTGCGCCATTCAGGATTGCGTGGATCATTTGCAAACTCAACGCCCCACGAACAGGGCGCGTTACCGATGCGGATTGTCATGTATTGACCTCGACCCATTGACCGCTTTGCGACGAAGCAAAGACTGCCTCCACGACCTCTGAAACCGCCAGACCATCTCGGAAGGTCGGCCAGACGGGTTTGCCTGTCTCGATGGCCTCTAGGAAATCCTTGGCCTCGATAATGATTTGATCCTGATACCCAGTGCCATGTCCCGGTCCGAGGCAAAACGGCTGGTAATCAGGATGCTCTGGCCCCATGAGGATTTTACGAAAGCCTCGCTGTGCCTCAGGTCCTTCGGCTTGATAGAGCCAGAGCGCATTCTGATCCTCTTGATCAAAGCGGATCGCACCTTTGGTTCCGAATATCTCGTAGACATAGCCCATTTTACGACCTGTCGCGACGCGGCTTGAATAGATGTGGCCCATCACACCGTTTTCAAAGCGGCACATAATCTGGGCGTGGTCGTCATTTGTCACTTCACCACCCGCGCGGGTCTTGATGGTGGTCTCACAAACCGCGTTCACCCTCGAAATCGGCCCCATAAGCGCCATCGCGGCATTGATTGGATGCGGCGCTAGATCGCCCATATTTCCAGTCGCACGTCCATGGCAGCGCCAATTAAGCGGCGTAGAGGGATCGGCAAGAAAGTCTTCGGTATGTTCGCAGCGAAACCAGTTGATGTCGCCCAATACGCCTTCCTGAATGAGCTTGCGGGCATATTGGGTCGCAGGCGTGCGCGCGTAGTTGAAACCAACCATATTGGCCGCGCCACTTGCCTCCGCCGCGATCACCATTGCGCGAGCATTCTCGATGTCATCCGCCAACGGTTTTTCACAAAGTACTGGCTTGCCCAACGCAAGAGCAGCTTCTGCAATGGGGCGGTGCGTGTCTTGGGTCGAGGCGATCACCACCGCTCCGACCTTGGGATCATTGACCAACTCTTGCCAGTCTTTGGCCGCCCGCGCGAACCCATAGGCATCACGATAGCACTCTGCACTTTCAAGCGATGTCGCCGCCACCATTTCAAGCTTTGGGCGGAGCGCAGTGTTGAATATAGCACCAACCGAGGACATCGCGACAGCATGGGCCTTGCCCATATAGCCACCACCCACGATCCCTATCCCAATTGATCTCATCGCTCCCCCTCGACCCATATTGCAACCGGTTGCAAAATTTGTAACTTTGCTAACACAAGACCGCAACATCAATTTAGGGGTGGAGGGATGGCGGATCTAAAACGGCTTCAAACTGGCCGATTTTTGGTGATCGGGCGCGCAGGAATGGATTTCTATGCTGATCCGCCTGGAACTCGGCTTGAGGAAGCAACACGGTTCACTGCCGCGCTCGGAGGCTCTTCTGCCAATATTGCGGCGGGTCTAACGCGGCTTGGCTGCGAAGCGGCGCTCGTAACGCGCGTCTCAGAAGATGCTGTTGGACGCTATTGCCTCAATCAGCTGGATCATTACGGAGTAGACAGCCGCTTTGTCCGCTCCGAAGGCGGCGAGGCTCGGAACTCCTTGGCTGTTGTGGAAACGCGTCTTGAGAACACACAATCCGTCATCTATCGCAACAATGCCGCCGATTTTGCGATGCGGATGGAAGATGTCCGCGACCTTCCCTATGACGAATTTTCAGCGCTTGTAACGACCGGAACAGTGCTTGCCGCTGAACCGTCACGCAGCGCGACTTTCGAAGCCTTTGAGCGCGCAAGCGCGGCAAACCTCCCTCTAATCTTTGACATTGATTATCGCCCCTATAGCTGGACCACTGCTCAGGAGGCGTCCGAGGTTTATTCCCGAGCGGCAGCCCTTTGTGATGTCATCATCGGGAATGACGTCGAATTCGGCTTCATGGCTGGCGCAGACAATGACGGGTTGGAAAAAGCCCGTGACCTCGTGCGCCAAGGCGCTCAGATCGTCGTCTATAAAATGGGTGAACTTGGGTCGATCACGATCACAAACGCTGGCGAGACCCGTCTTGGGATCTTTGAAACCAAAGCGCTCAAGCCCACAGGCGCAGGGGATAGCTTCATGGCGGGCTTCCTCGCGTCCCTCGCCCAAGACCGCCCACTTGCCGAAGCCGTGACCCGCGGCTCGGCCGCGGCCGCGTTAGTCGTTGCGCGCGTCGGCTGCGCCCCTGCTATGCCGACCGAAGACGAGCTCGACCAATTTATCGCCAGCGCCCGAATGCAGACCCCAAACTAGGAGGCCGAGATGCACATTCCACCCTTTGACAACCAGAACAAGCCCATCGTCGATGTGGGTCACGATCTTGTCCCACTCAACTATTTCAATATCGTCAAGCTCAAGGCAGGCGAGGTGTTTGACTATCGGCTCGAAGAATACGAGACCTGCATCGTTCCCGCGACAGGCACCGTGACCGTCGAGACAGGTGGCGAGACTTATGCCGATATTGGCAATCGCGGCGTCGATGTCTGGGACGGTGATCCCGAAGGAGTCTATGTTCCCTCAAACACGGGAGCGCGGATCACCGCTCGCACCGACACAGAGGTCTTTGTTGCAGGCGCTAAATTTGCCGAAACGCTCAAGCCTTTTGCGGTGCGCGCTGCCGATCTCGACGTTGTGCAATACGGATCGGACGACACCAAGACCCACCGCAAGATAAAGCACATCCTCGGCGCGGCCTATCATGACCGCGTTGGGCGGCTCTTGGTGTCTGAACTGTTCACCGTCGGTGCAGGTGGCTGGTCGGGCTTCCCCTCGCATAAACATGATACGGACCGTCTCCCCGAAGAAAGCCGCCACGACGAGACATACAACTTCCGCTTCCGCCCCAACTATGGCTCGGGGCTCCAAATGCTCCAGCGCGTTGATAACGAGGTCGGAGACGCCTATCACATCATGGATGGCTCCACGGTGCTGATCGACAAAGGCTATCATCCGTGCTGCGCCCTTCCCGGCTATGAGATGTATTACTTCACGATCTTGGGGGGGCTGAGCCAGCGCTCGCTCAAGCAATACTTCCAGCCGACCCATGCCGAGCAACTCCACACAATCCCCGGCATTATGGACATGGTGGCCAAGTTCAAATGACCCGCGCCACGCTCGCCGAAGTTCTGATGCCCGCGCTTCGCGAGGGGTATGCGGTGGCGGGGTTCGTCTGTCTGGGGTGGGAGGACACCCGCGCCTACTTGCACGCGGCTGAAGCCGAGGGTCGCCCAGTGATCCTCCAAGTCGGCCCAGGAGCGCGAGCGCATATGCCTCTGTCGGTTTGGGCTGAAATGCTCAAAGTGCTTACAGATGAGGCGAACGTTCCTGTCGTCAGCCATTTGGACCACGGCACGACCCTTGCGGAGTGCGAAGAAGCGATAGCGCTTGGGTTCACTTCAGTAATGTTCGATGGCTCAAAGTTGCCTCTGGATGAAAACATACGAGTGACCAAACACATCACTCAACTGGCACATTTGCAGGGAATTTCCTGCGAGGGGGAAATCGGCTTTGTCGGCTACGCGCATGGAGCAAATTCCAAAGGAACCGACCCCACAGAGGCCGAACGCTTTGCCCTAGAAACAGGTGTCGATGCGATGGCGATTTCAATCGGCAACGTTCATCTGCAAGTCGGCCAAAGCGCAGTGATTGATCAGGCTCGCCTCAATGCAATCCAAGCGCGGACAAAGGTGCCACTCGTCATTCATGGAGGATCGGGCATTCCATCGCATGAGCGCTCAAGGCTGTCCCGCAAAAGTGCGATTTGTAAATTCAACATCGGAACCGAACTGCGGCAGGTCTTTGGTCTGTCCTTGCGGGACAAGTTGGCGTCCGAACCTGAGCTCTTTGATCGGATCGAGGTGCTAAAAGCTGTTGAAGACCCAATCGAGAGGGCAGCAAGGGCAATCATCAGAGAATTATCTTAGCGCCCAAGCCAAAGGCCGCTGCCCATGATGCGCCGCACAAGCGCGGGTTGGCCCGAAATGCCGAGCCGCGCGAAAATCGCTTTAGTCGTGCTTCGCGTTGTTTCCTCGGTCCAGCCGAGGTTTACGGCGGCCTCTTTGATATTCGCACCATCGCAGAGCTGCATTGCCAAACGCGCCTCACTCTTACTGATCGAGAAATGCGCCGCGACCATTTCGGAAGGCACGACCGATGCGGGCGTACAAAATCGGAACGAACCAAGGACTAAATTGTCTGGCAAAGGGGTTAAGATCAGTTCAACAAGCGGTTCAACCCCTAGAACAGCCACTTCCCGAGGTGATCCCGCGAGAATGCTTTGAAACGCAGTGCGAAAAGATTGCGCCGCTTCATCCGCGACAAGCTCAAGCCGTCGCCGATCTACCAGCCTAAGGCCGAGGTCTTCGGACCATTTTGAGACCGCCTCAGAATACCCCCCGATCAGACCGCTTCTTTCAAAGATAATCCAACCGATACCCGAACATTCTGCAACCTTGCTCATCAGAACCGCACGGCAGCGTTCAGTCTCGAGGGATTGCCACATCGCTGCTGCTTGTCCAAGGAATGGCGTGAGAGACGACAAGAGTTGACCATCGACGCTTCTGAAATCCTTGCTATGCCTGCCGCGTGTGATCCAAAGCGAGGCCGTCATAGTCTGATCTATCCGCACTTTGACGGCGCGCAAATAACCGTGACGCCATTCGAAATACGGAAGAGTATCCTGATCGTAAACTCGATCCACGCGAAGCCGCGTTCTTAGTTCGGCCTCCACCGTCGGCCCCGTCCCGAATACTGCTGCCTTGTCAGCCTCAATGCAGAGCACCGCGCCATCGGCCTGAGTGATCGAGCGCAAGACAGCCAAGAACGCCGACCAAGCCTCATTGGGCCCGGACTTAGAAGCCGAAGCGAATAAAGCCTTAATCAGCTCCGTTTGATCATCAAAACCTGCCATAACTCACCTTACCCCCCATTTGGGAGGTTATCCAGAATCTTCAGCGCGGTATCACCAACAAAAATCAAGACTGAAACGATTCGAGTATGACCCAGAAAACCCTGACCCACCTGCAACGCCTTGAGGCGGAGAGCATTCATATCCTGCGCGAAGTCGTAGCCGAGGCCGAAAACCCTGTAATGCTGTATTCTGTCGGCAAGGACTCTGCCGTCATGCTGCATCTGGCGAAAAAGGCATTCTACCCTGCCCCACCGCCCTTCCCGCTACTTCATGTGGATACCACTTGGAAGTTCCGCGATATGTATGCGCTCCGTGACAAGGCTGCCAAGGATGCGGGGATGGAGCTCCACGTATACCAGAACCCCGAAGCGAAAGAGCGTGGCATCAACCCGTTCGATCATGGGGGGCTTCACACTGACATGTGGAAGACCGAAGGGCTTAAGCAAGCACTCGACAAATACGGGTTTGACGTTGCTTTCGGCGGTGCGCGCCGCGACGAAGAAAAGTCCCGCGCCAAAGAACGCGTTTTTTCCTTCCGCTCGGCCAATCACCGTTGGGACCCCAAGAACCAGCGCCCCGAGCTTTGGCGTCTTTATAACGCCCGCAAAGCCAAGGGCGAGAGCGTGCGCGTGTTCCCAATCTCGAATTGGACCGAGCTTGATATCTGGCAATACATTCACCTCGAAGGCATAGAGATCGTGCCGCTCTACTTCTCGGCGCCGCGCCCGACGGTGGAGCGTGACGGGCTCACCATCATGGTGGACGACGAGCGCTTCCCTCTCCGCGACGGTGAAACCCCAGTTATGAAATCGGTGCGCTTCCGCACGCTTGGCTGTTACCCCCTCACAGGTGCGGTCGAGAGCACGGCAACCACGCTCCCCGAAGTCATTCAGGAAATGCTGCTGACAACCACCTCCGAGCGCCAAGGCCGAGCGATCGACCACGATCAGGCCGCTTCGATGGAGAAGAAAAAGCAAGAAGGCTACTTCTAAGCCTCTGCTCTCTCAGCGCTTTTCAAACCAATTTACACCCCCAAGGTGATCCGCATGACGAACGACCCGATTTACAAGACCGACGCCCTTATTGCCGAAAACATCGACGCCTATCTCGAAGCGCATCAGCACAAGACCATGCTCCGCTTCATCACTTGCGGCTCTGTTGACGATGGCAAATCCACACTGATCGGCCGCCTCCTCTATGACAGCAAAATGATTTTTGAGGATCAGCTTGCAACACTTGAGGCAGACAGCAAGCGCGTCGGCACCCAAGGCGGCGAGATCGACTTTGCCCTTCTCGTCGATGGCCTTGCTGCCGAGCGCGAACAAGGCATCACGATCGACGTAGCCTACCGCTTCTTTGCCACGGAAAAGCGCAAGTTTATCGTCGCCGATACCCCTGGCCACGAGCAGTACACCCGTAACATGGTGACGGGCGCTTCGACTGCTGACCTCGCTGTTATCCTCATCGATGCGCGCAAGGGTGTTCTGACCCAGACCCGCCGTCACAGCTATCTGGTAAACCTCATTGGCATTAGCCACGTTGTTCTTGCCGTGAACAAGATGGACCTTATCGGCTATGACAAGGCGACCTTTGACCAAATCGTTGAAGAATACGGCAATTTTGCTCGCTCCATTGGCATAGAGGACTTCACCGCGATCCCGATCTCGGGCTTCAAAGGCGACAACATCACCGGACCGAGCGAGCACACGCCGTGGTACAAAGGCCCCGCGCTATTGCCGCATTTGGAGAGCGTCGAAGTCGACGTCACCGCCGATCAGGAACAGCCCTTCCGCCTCCCCGTTCAGTGGGTGAACCGACCGAACCTCGACTTCCGCGGGTTCGCTGGCCTCATCGCAAGCGGCACAGTGCGCACGGGTGATAGCGTGCGCGTTCTACCCTCGGGCAAAACCTCGACCATATCGCGCATCGTGAGCCTTGAAGGAGACCGCGACATGGCCGTTGCGGGCGAGTCCGCCACGATCACCCTTGCCGATGAAATCGATTGCTCGCGCGGACAGGTCATCGTGGCCGCACAATCGCCGCTTGAAGTTGCGGACCAGTTTGAATCCACGGTCGTTTGGATGGACGAAACCCCGCTCGTTCCGGGCCGTGCCTATTGGCTCAAGATCGGCACCCAGACTGTCTCGGCCACGATCCAGCACCCTAAATACGAGATCAACATCAACACCCAAGAGCATCTGGCCTCCAAGACGCTCGACCTCAACGCCATCGGTGTTGCCAATATAACGACCGACCGCGAAATCCCCTTTGCCGCCTATTCGGAGAGCCGCGATCTCGGCGGCTTCATCCTGATCGACAAGATCACGAACCACACAGTTGCCGCGGGTATGATCCACTTTGCACTTCGCCGTGCTCAGAACATCCACTGGCAGGCCACCGACATCGGCCGCGAACACCACGCCTCGATGAAGCACCAAAAACCCGCCGTGCTCTGGCTCACGGGACTTTCGGGTTCGGGTAAATCCACCATCGCAAATATCATCGAGAAGAAATTGGCGCGTATGAACCGTCATACCTTCCTTCTTGATGGTGACAACGTGCGCCACGGCCTCAACAAGGACCTCGGCTTTACCGAAGCCGACCGTATCGAGAACATCCGCCGCGTAGGCGAAGTCGCAAAGCTGATGACCGACGCAGGTCTCATCGTGATCACCGCCTTCATCTCGCCCTTCCGTTCGGAACGCGACATGGTGCGCAGCATGATGCAGCCAGGCGAATTCGTCGAAGTCTTTGTGGATACTCCCCTCGAAGTCGCCGAAGCCCGCGACGTCAAAGGTCTCTACGCCAAGGCCCGTTCGGGTCAGCTCAAGAACTTCACCGGTATCGACAGCCCCTATGAAGCTCCCGAGAATGCAGAAATCCGTATCGACACAACACATGTGACTCCGGAAGAAGCAGCGGATCTGATTATCGCACGATTGATCCCATAAACACGATCTAACGGGCGAACGCAAAGTTCGCCCGTTAGTGCTCTAACTTTGCGACTACCCTCGAAGTAATCGAAGTGAGCGAATTAATTTCCCAAACTGTTAATAAGCTCGGCTAGCGTCACTTGGACGGACTGTCGCGCGACGGCCCGCGACCCGCGCCGCAAAATACAACCATGGCGCGCAATTTAGCTCGTTTCGGGATTTTGATGAACCGGGGGCCGGCAACATAGGCCCCCCTCGCGCAATTGCCCTGACACTACCACATCTAGGCCGCCGGCGCCACTCCCCGCACGCCGTACCCGCGCCGCGTCCAGGGGACGCGGCCGGCGTCCTTGCGCCCGCCCGCCTCCGGGCTTATCCCTGAGGAGTACAGCCCCCGCAAGGCCAGGATCCAGGACATGCAACGCCGCGACCCCCCCGCCTCGAGACGCCACAAGTCGGCCCGCCGCGCCCGCGCCGCGGCCGCACGCGCGTCGGCGGCCCTCGCCGCGGCCGGCGCCAGTGACGGCGCCACCGC
>JAYPUF010000058.1:14644-14861 GCA_038133925.1 Marivivens sp.
TCTTTTGGGTATTTTGATAAGCGGGGGCCCAACGACTGGGGGCGCGCCCGCGCGAAATTGCCACCGACGTTACCACAGGCTGGCCGCCGGCGCCACTGCCCGCACAGCAGACCCAGGACGCGTCCTGGCGCCGTGGTGGGCGTCCTTGCGCCCGCCCGCCTCCGGGCCTATCTCTGAGGTGTAAAGCCTCCGCAAGGTCCAGGACCCCGACATGCAC
>JAYPUF010000059.1:0-14268 GCA_038133925.1 Marivivens sp.
TCAGTTCGGCACAAGAGATAAGCGCAATGAAGAGCGGCACCACTTCACGGATGATCCAGCCTGTCACTTAGCAATTAAATGTGAGAATTCCGCCTGTCTCTCCGCCATTGTCCTCAGATAATGACTGGTTTTCCAATTTATCTTTGATGAACTTGCTCGGGCCTTTCCCGAAACAAATGTTGCGTCCAAACGACCATTGTCATGCGAAATTGCGGGGCAAACCCAAGAGCTTGACCCGCTGACGCATCGCTTTGGCATTTACCTTAAAGCTTGATCCAAGCGGTCTTTAGGTTCACGAATTTATCAAAGGCATGCAATGACTTATCGTGACCATTACCCGACTGTTTGGTGCCGCCCATTGGAACCGTCACATCGGGTCCGCCATAGGTGTTGACGTGAACCACACCCGTACGCACAGCATGGATCATTCGGTGCGCACGGCTCAGGTCCGAAGTCCAGACACCGCCCGCCAATCCAAAATCAGTGCTGTTGGCAAGGCGAATAGCTTCTTCTTCCGTGTCGAACGCAGTCACGGCGAGCACAGGACCGAACACTTCGTTCTGAGAAAGGGTATGCCCCGCCTCTACGTTTGTCACGATGGTTGGCTCCATGAAATAGCCCCCTGTCTCAGAGAGAATTCGGTTGCCACCAAAGACGACTTTACCGCCTTCAGCCTGCGCTGTTGCAACAAATTCGAGATTGCGATCCAGCTGAGCCGCGTTATTGACGGCACCTGCGTTGGTTCCAAGATCAAGCGGATCACCGATTTTCATCGCACCAGCGGCCTTTGCCAACTCTTCTACAAATTCATCGTGAATAGAACGCTCGACCAATAGACGTGAGCCGGCAACGCAGACTTGTCCGGAATTGCGGAATATCCCAGCTGCACTGACTTTGGCCGCCTCTTTGAGGTCTGGCGTGTCTGCAAAGACGATGTTCGCCGATTTACCGCCAAGTTCGAGGTAACAACGCTTAAGGTTTGAGGCCGCAGATGCCTGCAACAGGCGACGACCGGTGCCACCGGAGCCTGTAAAGACGATCACATCCACATCCATGGATTCCGAAAGCGCCGCACCGACCTCGGCACCCTCACCTGTAACCACATTAAAGACACCCGGAGGAACACCCGCTTCAAGCGCGAGCTCCGCAATTCTTAGCAAAGATAATGAGGCCATCTCTGACGGCTTCAATACGACCGAATTACCGACTGCCAGTGCAGGTCCAAGCTTCCAAGTTCCGATCATAAGGGGGAAGTTCCAAGGCACGATCGCAGCTACGACCCCCACGGGCTCATGATGGACCAAGCCAAGAAATTCAGCAGAAGTTGGTGCAATTTCACCATAGAGCTTGTCGATGCATTCCGCATAATAGCGAAGCGTGCCTGCTGCGGACCCTGGTTCGGCCCTTAGCGCCATGCCGATCTCGGTTCCGTTATCGCGAATGCCAAGAACGGCAAGTTCTAGCGCTTCTTTGTCGATCAAGTCTGCCCATTTGAGCATGATTTTCTTGCGCTGTTGAGGCGCCATTTTTCGCCAGCGCCCATCCTCAAACGCAGCTCGCGCAGAAGCGACGGCGCGGTCGGCGTCGCCCTTAGTTCCTGCGGCAATTGTCGTAATCACTGCCCCATTTAAAGGGGAGATCACATCAAGCGTTCGCCCTGTCTCAGAAGGACAAACGACACCATCAATAAGATGCCCTCTGGGCGAAATGTGCAGGTGACGCAGGGCGTCAATCTGGGACTGATCAACCATAGAAAACTCTTTCGCTGCTAAATTTGAATTTTATAAAGTGCGTTCTGCGCCAAAATAAGCCTCGTCCAGCACGCTCGCATCTTCGCGAAGCGTAGCTGCTGGTCCGTTAAAGCGCACATGCCCGTTTCTGAGAACCAAAGCGTTCTCGGCAACACCAAGAGCGAGCTCTGTGAATTGCTCTACGAGTAAGATGCCGACACCATTTGACTTGAGACTTTTGACCACATCCATCAGACGATGCACGATCAGCGGCGCAAGACCGAGCGACATCTCGTCAATCAATAGGAATTTAGGGCGCGCCATGAGCGCATGTCCGATCGCGAGCATCTGCTGCTGTCCGCCCGACATTGTGCCAGCGAGCTGTGACTTACGTTCAGCAAGCTCAGGAAAAATGCGGTAAACACGGTCCAATTCGCCTTCGAGATCATCAAGGCTTATCAAGGCACCCGCAGCTCTTAGATTGTCATCAACGGAAAGACGGCCAAAGACAACGTGCCCCTCTGGAACGGCGGCAATTCCAGCCTTGCGAATGACCTCTGGCCCCTGCCCTGTGAGATCTACGCCGCCGCATTCCACCATACCTTCGGCAAGTGGAAGTGTTCCGGCAATTCCAAGGATCAGCTCTGATTTACCGGCACCATTTGCGCCGATCACAGCCGTAACGGAGCCAGCCTCCAAAGTAAGCGATACCCCGCTAACAACGTCCTTGGCTCCATTTCGAATAGAGAGATTTGAGATGACAAGGCTCATGCCGAAACCTCCTCGGTGCCAAGATAGGCAGACTTTACTTTGGGATCAGCAAGGACTTCGGCAGTTTTACCAAAGGCTATGCGCTTGCCGAAATCAAGGACGAGCGTTTCCTTGCAGATGTCCGAAATCAATTCCACATCATGGTCAATGACAAGAACCTGCCCTCCCGTTATCTGCGGAATATTGGTGATGTGGTTTCCAAGCTGGTGCGTTTCATCAACTGAAAGACCGCCGGCTGGTTCATCAAGCATTATCAAACGCGGTGACCCAACCATGCAGCGTGCCACATCCGTTAAGCGGCGTTCATACCCCGAAAGCTCTGCGCCAAGCCGGTTTGCGTGTTCGCTCATGCCGACCGCATCAAGCATCTTCTCTACTTCGAGAGCGTTCTCTCGCGTTTGGCCCATGCGGAAATCAAGTTGGACCAGAACGTTTTCGAAGACACTCAGATCATCCGCGATCTGCTCCTTTTGGAAGGAACGTCGTAGCCCCCATTGAGCACGGCGATGTGGACTAAGATTGAGAAGGTTTTGACCATCGACAACTACGCTACCGGACTTGCAAGACACAAAACCCGAAATGACGTTCATCAATGTGGTCTTGCCCGCGCCATTTGGCCCGATAATCCCACTTACGTCCTTAGAGAATTGTGCGGAAACAGAATTGAGCGCGATAACACCGCCGAAGCGTACTAAAATGGATTGAATCTCAATCATTTCACACCTCTCGTCCCGAATTTCGTCCGCATCAAGGCCGCAAGGCCATAGAGCTGCCCGCCGATACCGTCAGGGGCTGTGATCACGGCGTGAAGTAGGCCCGCACCGAAAATCATATAAGCGATGTCTGGATCGACCCCCCATGTGTTCAGGAGCGCTGGAAGTATGCGGTAAAGAACGGCCGTAATCACGGCACCCAGCCAAAACCGCGCGCCGCCAACAACCGCTAATGCAAAGAGCAATACGCTCTCGCTGGACCTAAAAGTGCCGTCATCCAAGAGCCCCAGCGATCCGGCCAATAAGCCACCTGCGATCCCAGCCAAGAGCCCTGCGATCCCAAATGCCCAAGTCTTGTAGAGCGTAACATTCACGCCCACTGCCATCGCGGCGGCTTCTGAGCGCCGTATCATGGCCCAAGCCCTTCCTGGTGCGAGACGACGATGAGCTTCGACGATAAGGAACCCAAGGAAGCAAACCGCTACGACATAACGCAGATAGCTCTCTGCGCTCTGGGCAATTACGGGTCCACGAAACGGACTGAAAGACCCTGTTTTGACGCCCCAGAACCCCTCGCCGCCGTTCGGGAACTGATAGGTCGCGAATAGAATTTCGAGACCACCCGCTGCCATCAATGTCACAAGCGCAAGATAAAGACCTCGCATCCGCAATGCCGGCAAAGCAAGGAGCCAGCCGAACACCATCGTCGCGAGCGCGGCGATAACGAGGTTCACTTCAAAGGGCCATTCAAAAAGGTAATTGAGACGTAGGTGAATCCAGCCGCCTACCCCCATCAACCCGACCTGAGCCAAGCTGACCATGCCGAGGCGGGCGTACATGAACGCAACGCCAAAAGCAGCAAGAGCGAAACAGGCCGCTGAGGTGAAAACTGACAGCCAATAACTCCCAAGGAAACTTGGCAGAATGAGAAAGCAAACGCCTGCAAAGACAAATCCAGAGGCACCCGACGGGGTAACGTGAAAAAGAGAACGGCGCATCTCTCAGTCCTTTGTATTGAACGTGAGGCGCGCGCCTCGTTGGTACCAAAGCAGAACGACTGCCGCGATGACGAAGGGGGCAATCGGTCTCGCACCTTTGAGGGTCGGCGAAAGTGTCAACATGCTCTCGATCACGCCCATCGAAAGGCCGCCGATCAAAACAACGCCCAAGTTTTCGAGTTTGCCTGTGATTGCCGCCGCGATCGCGGGGATCACCATAAACGTGATCACCACAGGTTCGAGACGGATAAGGTCGGCAAACATTAAGCCAGTGAAACCAGCGATAAGCCCCGAAATACCCCAAGCAATTGTCTCGACCTTAAGGATAGGAATACCAAGTAGCGCGGATAGGCTGCGATCATCTGCAAGTGCCCTCATCTGCAGACCTATTCGAGTCCGAACTAGAAATTGGTGAATTCCGAAAACCAAGAGAACGGAAGCCACGACAACAAGCAAACGCGTTCCCGTAACCCTCAGACCAAGCATTGAGATACCAACTTTGTCTGTAGGGAGCGAGATCGATCTCGGGTCGTCGATCCAGATAAAGCTCACCAAGCCCAGAAGAATGAGAGCAAACCCGAGCGTCGCAACCGCTTTCACAACCGTTTCGCGCCAAGCAAGTTTAGATGCAATCCAACGACCGTAGATCAGCGTCGTAACCAAAGAAACCAGTAAACAAGCGATCCAAGCAACGGGCTGCGCCCAACCCCATTCACTAATCTGCCAAGCGGTCATTGCGCCTGCTGCACCTGCCGCACCACCGCTAAAGTTTAGAACACCCGTCGCGCGGTAAAGAACAATGATCCCGATGCCTCCGAGTGCGTAAAGGGAACCTACGGCAAGACCTGACGTGATGAACATCCCAGTGATTTTGAACGGTTTCCCTGCACCTAGCCAAAGGACTAATGCAACCATCAGTACGACATACAGACCAATATTGATCCAGCGCATATCCCGCATCGAACTACTCCGAAGATTTATCGCCGCCCGCACCCCTCCCCGAGCGCGAGCTTGCCTGTCATAGAGACCTTCGACATGGCACCATGTGGGCCAGAGCGGCCGCAAAACAATGCAAGCCGCGCATCGGTCTTTAGCTTTCGGGAAGGTCGACACCGGCGACATCACTTAGAAGTGTTGCGCACCAGTTAACCGATACAAGACGTCGCATATACTCGAACGCAGCTTGCCCACTGGGAAATCCAGTTCAAACATATGTTGTGAGCACAACCGTACCTAGGACCTCCTCACCTAGAAACATTAGCTCTAACGCCCTGTGGTCATTAATCTTTTCACTACCTCCCCGGCGCATGTCGCGCCAATGGAATCAGGTTATGATAAAAGCTTTGGTTTTTCTTTGGGTTAATGATCATGTTAAGTAACTACTGCGAACAGCAGGAAAAGGAGGTCTCGAATGATTCCCATTTCACATGCGGCTCAAGCTAGCGATGTGAATGCTGCGCTCTTTAGTGACTTCGACAATACAGCATTCATCGAAACTGCGCTTTCGCCATTCCTGGAGCGTCCTGGTTGCTTTGTCGTGACCGACACACCTTCCTTGCTGCCCAATGTTCCGGCAAACAGACGGCTTGCGGTGCAACTGATTGCTTTGGACACTGACACGCTAGATTCAGAGGCTGTTCTGGCGCATCTCAAGGCCCAATTGGCAAGGAGCGAGGGCCTCACCAGTCTTTTGGTAGATATGACATGGGTGAACAGCTCGCTTCACGGTGCGCGTAGCATTGAGACTTGGGGAGCTTCGGTCGAAAAGATCGCCCATGACTTTGGCGTTGCAGTCATCTCGCTCTACAATCAGGAAGTGATGGTCGAAGATCTGCTGCAAGCGGCCTTTCGCGTACATCGATTGTTTTTGGCTCCAACGGGGCTTTATGAAAACCCCTATTGGCTCCCTTCAACTGTGCTCGAAGGCGGAACTGTCGAAGAACAGCTTGCATATATGCTCACCCGCGTCGTGCCCGACTATGACGGGCAAATATTCGTCAAGTCTGCTCTCCCGCAGGCCGCTCGCGGCACCACCCCTGGATGGCTAAGCAATGCACGCCATTCGGTTGTGCAACAACCTACGCAAAACCGCTGGCACATCCACTGTCTGGGTCAGCTTCGCGTCTATATCGGCAACAACCAACGCGTTGATTGGAAGATCAAAGGCGGAGCACCCAAAAAGGCTAAGGTCCTTTTCGCTTACTTACTGAATTGCGGCGAGAAAGGTGCGCCTGCGGAACAGTTGAGCGAACTTCTTTGGCCGGATGGAGATTCCGAAGACATTAAGCGCTCTCGCCTCCATCACACGGTCGCAATGTTGCGCAAAGCGCTGGGAGATCAAAGCGCAGTTCTGCGGGCTGGGGACTATTACCGGCTCAACGCCCCGCAAGGCAGTTGGATCGATATTCATAGTTTTGAACAACACTGCCGACGCGGACTTGCTCTCTTTCGTAACGGTCAATTGGATGCCGCTTTGCGCATCTATAAAGCTGCTGAAACGCTTTATGCGGGCGATCTTTTTGAGGATTTGCCACAGGAATATGTGCAAACAGAAACCGAAGATTGGTGCATGGCGCGGCGCACTTGGCTCAGAGAAATGTGCATAAGGCTGCAATACGATACGGGTCGTCTTCTTCGCCTGCAAAACCGACTACGTGAGGCGCTCGATCACTGTCAAAAAGCCCTGCACATGGATCCCACGAATGAGCATGCAAATGCAGAAGCTATGCGCATCTACATGGCGCAGGGCCGACGCGAAGCAATCGACAGACAATACCGCCAATATTGCGCCGCTATTGACGCCATTGGCGCTGGTGAAATTGGCGAGACGATCACTGATTTGTACCAAGAACTCTATCTGAATACCTAGCAAATCGAGGGCCAAAGAAAAACCAAAGCGCGTTCCATACCTTGATTCGTGACATCTCAATGACGCTCTGGCGACGCTGAGATAAGGGAGGAAATCATAATGACAGTTTTAGAGGGCATTTCGCCCAAGGACCGATTTGATCCGTTTGATCTGAACAAACCCCAGCCACTTTGGCAGGAACTGCGTGCGCAAGCTCCGATCTTTTATCATGAACCGTCGGGCTATTGGGTTGCCTCGCGTTACGAAGACATCAAAGCGATTTTCGATGATTGGAAATGCTTCTCTTCGGAAAATGCCCAAAAGCCAATGAGACCCATGGGAGAAGCTGGTCGCAAAGTGCTTACGGATGGTGGCTTCACGGCCTACTCTGGTCTGACAAGCCGCGTACCACCAGAGCACACGCGCATCCGCAAAATCGCTCAAGGTTGTTTTGGCCCCCGACGCTTCCGTTCGATTGAGCCACAAATTGAAAAGATCGTCGCCAAACACCTCGACCAACTCGAAGAGCTTGGCAAAAGTGGCCCCGTGGATTTTTGGAAAACCGTCGCCTATCCGGTTCCGGCTCATGTGCTTTTTACGCTCATGGGTATTCCCGACAAGGACGTGCCACTGATCAAAAAATTCGGCGAGAGCCGGATGAAGATGACTTACACCGAACTGAGCGACGCAGAACAAGTACCAGTCGCAAAGGACATGGTTGCCTATTGGGACTATATTGCCAAACTCTTGGAAATGCGGCGCGCGGAACCTGGCGACGACTTCCCAAGTGACCTTCTTCGTCTTCAATCCGAAGGTGCCGAGATCAGCGACGAAGAAATCAAGGGAGTGTTGTATTCAACTCTCTTTGCTGGACACGAGACCACCTCGACCTTGATGGGCAACTCAATCATTACAATGATGACGAACCCATCTGCGTGGGAAGCGATAAAGGCTGATCACGCGCTGATCCCAAATACAGTGGAAGAAATTCTTCGGTATTCGCCATCGGTCGTCGGCTGGCGCCGAAAGGCTCGGTATGAGGCGACAATCGGCGGAGTTGATCTTCCTGCGGGCGCTGAAATTCTCATGATTACTGGATCGGCCAATCGTGATGAGAAACAATACCCCGAAGGTGAAGTCTTTGACATTACACGTCAAAACGCACGTACACATCTCAGCTTTGGGTATGGCATTCACTATTGCCTAGGGTTCCAGCTCGCAAAGATGGAAGGTCAGATCGTGCTGCGCCAACTTGCCGAGAGATTCCCTTCGCTCCGCCTCGAAAATGGCTTCGAAGCTCAATTCCTTCGCAACATCTCTTTCCGTGTCCCGACCAAGGTCATGGTAGAGTGGGATCGCTGATATGACACTTAACCCACTTTATACTCTCGACTTCAAAGAGATCGGACACAAAGACTTTGCGCGGGTCGGCGGCAAATGTTCGTCGCTCGGCGAAATGACCCAAGCAGGTGTCGCCGTTCCTCCGGGTTTTGCTGTAACAACAGACGCTTACGAAGCAATGCTCGAGCATCACGGCCTTAAGGCTGAGATTGCTCGGCACCTTAAAGGTGTTAACCCCGAAGATCTTGATAGTGTTGACCGCGCAGCGCAATCCATACGCATTCGCATCCGCGGCCATAAACTTCCGAGCGATGTCGAAGCAAGCATTCGTGCAGCCTATGCCGCGATGGGAGACGATATGCCCGTTGCGGTCCGTTCGTCCGCAACCGCAGAGGACCTGCCCGATGCAAGCTTTGCGGGCCAGCAGGACACCTATCTCTGGGTACGTGGCGCGGACAATGTCGTCGAAAAAGTGCGCGATTGCTGGGCCTCGCTCTTTACCACACGAGCAGTGGCGTACCGAGAAAAGAACAATATTCCGCAAGACGACGTTTTAATGAGCGTCGGGGTGCAGAAGATGGTGAACGCCAAGGCCGCTGGGGTCGCAATGACACTTGATCCTGTTACGGGTGACCGGACACGGATCGTCATCGACTCTAGTTGGGGGCTTGGTGAAATGGTAGTTTCGGGGATTGTTACCCCTGACAACTTTACGGTCGAAAAGATTTTGGAGGAAATCGTCGACCGTAAGATTTCGGATAAACACGCTGAACTAGTCGGGAATGCCGAACTTGGTGAAGCTGTTGAACGCGAAATCATCGGTGAGCGCCGGACGCAGTCCTCGCTAAGCGACGCCGAGATCATGGCCGTTGCACGCCTCGCAAAGCGTCTTGAGAAACAGAACAAATGTCCTCAGGACGTCGAATGGGCCATCGACGCTGATCTACCCGAAGGCGAGAACCTTTTGGCACTTCAATCTCGCCCCGAAACCATCTGGTCTCAAAAGAAAAAAGAGACCAAGCCCGCGAATGCATATGGCACTGGCATCATGGGCATCGTTGGAACTCTGAACTCTGCCCTCAAGGTAAAAACCTAAGAAAACAACGACATTCCACGGGGCACAAGCTTGGTGGAACCAACCAAAACAAAAACGAACATAACCGATTGGGAGGAATCGAATATGGACGCAAAAACACCGCTTTTCCCGAGCGCTTTCGACGTTGCTGCACCCAAGGGCGCAGAAGACTGGAAAAGCCTTTATCCCTACTATACCCAGTTCCAGCCGTCGCGCCGCAAGGAAGACGACGAAAAGTTCTGGTTCTGTAATAGTCAGCATTGGCCAAACCCGCTTCGCTCCTTCGATGTGATCATGCTCGATTTCGCGATCAAATGCCTTGGCCAATACAACTCGCGTCACCTGTTGGTGCCGCCCGCGAACGGGATCGATTACCGTATCCTAAACGGCTATGTCTATTTCTCGCCCGTTGCTGTCGCGCCTCAGGACATCGAAGCTCGCATCCCGCACTTCCTCGAGCGTGCAGGTCACTACTACGGCAATTGGAACGACCTTCTTGAGAACTGGAAGAAGAAGGTTAAAGGCGCCATCGATGAGATGGAAAAGATCAACTTCGAACCGCTCCCCGAGATGGTCCCAGTTGATTGGGTCAAGGACGGTGTCGGTCTTGATAACACCAATGCGATCTTTGAAAACTATGACCGCGCAATCGAACTTGCCTACAAAATATGGCAATATCACTTCGAATTCCTGAACCTTGGCTATGCTGCATATCTCGATTTCTTCGGGTTCATGAAGTCTCAGTTCCCGTCCATCCCCGACCTTGCTATTGCAAAGATGGTTCAAGGCGTGGACAGCGAACTCTTTCGCCCCGATGACGAGCTCAAGAAGCTGGCACGCCTCGCTATCACTCTCGGCGTTGACGAAGCACTTATGTCCGGCAGCATAGACGAAGCACTTGCAGCCGTCGCTAAACTCTCGGGCGGTGAAAAGTGGCTTGCTGCTTGGAAAGAAGCCCAGGATCCGTGGTTCAACTTTACTTCGGGTAACGGCTTCTATTCGACAGATAAGTACTGGATCGACAACCTCGATATCCCTCTGGGCTACCTGCGCGATTATATTCCGCGTGCACGCGCCGGCGAAGAAATCGAGCGCCCGACCGAGCGCCTGCTCGCTGAACGCGACCGTATCACCGAAGAATACCGTGAAATGATGGATGATGAAGCGCGTGAAGTCTTTGATGGCAAGCTGGGTCTCTCGCGCACTGTGTTCCCATATGTTGAGGATCACAACTTCTATATTGAACACTGGGCGATTGGCGTTTTCTGGCGCAAAATGCGCGAACTTTCGGCGATGCTTTCGAAGGAAGGCTTCTGGCCGGATGCCGACGGTATGTTCTACCTCCACCGCAATGAAGTGCGCGATATCCTGTGGGACTACTGTGCTGGCTGGGCAATCGGGACGCCAAACGTTGGTAGCGCAATTTGGCCGGACGAAGTCGCTCGTCGCCGCGCGATGGTTGACGCATTGGGCAAAGAGACACCACTTCCGGCGCTCAACAACCCGCCCGAAGTCATTACCGAACCCTTTACGATCATGCTTTGGGGTATCACCTCAGACGCAATCGACCGTTGGGTTGGCGCAGGAGAAGACGATGGCGCAATTCGCGGCATGGCGGCAGCTCCAGGGACGATTGAGGGCATCGCCCGCGTTCTTCGTAGCCCTGACCAGCTCGGTGAATTGCAAAAAGGAGAAATCCTCGTCACGCCGGTCACGGCACCGTCATGGGCACCAGTGTTTGGCAAGATTGGCGCGGCCATTACAGACATCGGCGGCATGATGAGCCACGCCGCTATTGTTTGTCGCGAATATGGCCTTCCTGCTGTGACGGGCACCGGCACGGCAACGGCAAAGATCAAGACCGGTATGAGGCTTCGCGTTGATGGTAATACCGGGACGGTGACCATCCTCGACTAAGCCTATGCAGAGGGCGCGGAAACGCGCCCTCTACTAACACCTCGGGAGAGCACCGAATGATTGACATCTCGCGCTATGACCCTGTCTGGCGTGCCGCAGAACCTTACATGCGTGCACGAAAGAATGACATCCATATCCCGCTCTCATTTGGGTGGGCGCAGCGCCTGCTTGCTGAATACCCCGAGGCAGACCACGATGTATGCTCGCTCGCGATCTTGCTTCACGATATCGGATGGTACTCGATTGATATGGAACGGATCGTCAACGAGGGCTTTCGCGGCGATAATATCATGACCTCTGACGTTCGATACCTGCACGAAAAAGAGGGCGTTCGCTTGGGGACTGAGGTCCTTCACCAAACGGGGTGGAGTGAGAAGACAATTGACGCGGTTTGCGAGATCATCGACGGCCACGATACGCGCCCGACCCCCCATCATCTGAATGATAAGGTCGTGCGAGATGCCGATAAACTCTGGCGGTTTAGTGTGACGGGAATTTCCGTTGCATGCGATTGGTTTGGGACGACACCCACTGGCTATGCTCAACGTCTCGACGGGGAAACGCACAAACTTGAAACCGAGATTGGACCAAAGCTTGCCCGAGAAGAACTCGAGCGGACCAAGGTCGCACTTATGATGCATGTTCTTTAGGTTACAATAATGAAGATGTTTATAAACGGCACATTCGCCAACTCCCAAAGTAGCGAGACAATGCCCGTCACCGATCCTGCTACGGGCGAACTGATTGATACAGTGCCCTATGGAACAGCCGAAGATGCCGATCTCGCGTTTTCAGTTGCAAAAACGGCCTTTGACGGTTGGAAACAGGTTCCTATGGCCGAACGCGTGCACATCCTCAAAGGTTGCGCCAACGCAATGCGTGACGCTGCTCCTGAAATAGGTGCTATGCTTCATCGCGAACTTGGTCGCCCTTTGCCTGGCTGCATCTCTGAAATTGTGCGGTCTGCCGATCTGATAGACATCTACGCCGAAGAAGGTCTCCGCCTTCAATCCTCAATGCCTATTGGAACCCCGCGCGGGGAAAAAACCATCGTCACGCGCGAGCCGGTTGGAGTCGTACTCGCGATTACGCCCTTTAATTACCCGATCACGCTTCTTTGCTTTAAGCTCGGTGCCGCGCTCGTGGCGGGATGTTCGGTGGTGGTGAAACCTTCCGAGGATACCCCGCTTTCCACTCTTTTGCTCGCCGACCTCTTTTTCAAAGCGGGCCTCCCCAAGGGCCTGTTTAACGTTGTGACGGGAGATCGCGCGTTTAGTGCACGGCTCGTCGAGCACAAAGTTCCTCGAAAAATTGCATTTACGGGGTCGATCCCCGCAGGAAAGGCTATTGCAGCGGCGGCAGCTGGAACGCTGAAAAGGCTCACGCTTGAGCTTGGCGGGCATAGCGCAGCAATCGTCTGTAAGGACGCCGATTTGACGAAGTCAGCCGACGCGCTCATCCGCCATGGTTTTGCCAACAGCGGGCAATTTTGCTATCGTGTGAACCGCATTTACGCAGAGCGCGAAATCTATGAAGAACTGCTTGAAAAGCTCAGGTGCCGCGCAAGCGCTCTGACCCTTGCGCCAGCCCATGGAGCGGGTGACATGGGTCCATTAATCAACCGAAAAATCTATGACAACTCTGCCAATCAAATCGCTGATGCCCGCGCAAAAGGCGCTCGCATACTTTGCGGGGGCGAGCAAGTGACAGGCAAGGGTTACGACGGCGGCCTTTACCTCGGCCTGACACTCATAGCGGATGCGACTCCAGAAATGCTCATTATGCGGGAAGAGACCTTTGGTCCGGTGATTGGCATCTCGCCCGTTGATAGCCCTGCAGAAGCTCTAGCGCTTGCGAACGACAGCGTTTACGGCCTCGCTGGGTTTGTCTTCACGCGCAACCTCGGTCTTGGGATAGAACTTTGCGAGGGTCTTGAGGCAGGCTCGGTTTGGCTCAATGATATCCAGCGTTCTTCGCATTATGTGCCGTTTGGCGGGATGAAAGAGAGCGGTCTTGGCCGCGAAAAGGGTCGCTACGGCGTAGAAGCCTATACTGAGTTCAAAACAATGTACTTAAGCTATGAGCCGTCGCTATGACCGAACTATTGAAACCGCGCGATCTCGCGATGTGGCAAGATGCCCGCCCGTATCTTGATGTTCGCAACAATGACGAACATACGATTGTTGCTTATGGTGTCGCGTGCCAACTCTTGAAGCTGATCCCCGAGGCAGATGAGCGCATCGTGCTTCCAGCTATTTTGCTCCACGATGTGGGCTGGAAAATGATCCCCCAAGATCTTCTCCTTGCCGCTGTCGGCAAGGACCCGTCACGGCCTGATCTCGTCCGAGAGCATGAAATCCAAGGCGTCAAGATTGCCGAGCAAATCCTGCGAAAGCATGCATCTGAGGGCACCGATATCGAGGCAGTGCTCGCGATCATCGACGGTCATGATACTACGACTGAGGCGCGATCTTTGAATGATGCAGTGGTAAAAGACGCCGATAAAGTCTGGCGCACCACACCTCATGGCATGCGCATCATCTCGGCTTGGTATGACTGTTCGCCCGAGGAATATCTCGCGATGGTCGATAAAATCTCAAATCCCCGACTTCTTACACCAGAGGGCCGCGCGATAGGCCTTGGCTTTACAGCGGCCATCGCCGCCGAGATTCAAGTAAAAAAGTATTTGGAAGGAACGCAATGAGCGGGCTGAACCTTAACAATAAACGGGTCATCGTCACGGGCGCCGCAGGCGGGCTCGGTCGCGCTTTTGCGGTCGCATTTGCTGCGCAAGGCGCACGCGTGCTTGCCTGCGATCTCGCAGAAGAAGGCGCTCAAGAAACCGCCGAGCTTTGCAACAACGCCGGAGGCAAAG
>JAYPUF010000060.1:0-14236 GCA_038133925.1 Marivivens sp.
ATTGCACCTGCAACGTTCACACCTGACGACCCACCAAGGCAAAGACCTTCGTTTTGAAGTAAATCGAATACGATCGGAAGCGCTTCTGCATCGGGGATATTATAGCTCATATCAGGCGTGAAGCCTTCAAGGTTTGCAGTAATGCGTCCTTGACCGATACCTTCAGTGATGGAGTCGCCCGATCCTTTGAGCTCGCCCGTCGTGTAAAAGCTATGCAGTGCAGCGCCATCCGGATCAGCAAGGCCAATCTTTACGCCCTTAGGCTGGAGCGCCATGCCGACACCGGCAAGAGTGCCGCCCGATCCAACGGCGCAAATAAAGCCATCAACGCGCCCACCGGTCTGTTCCCAAATCTCGGGACCAGTGGTTTCAATATGCGCCTGACGGTTGGCGACGTTATCAAACTGGTTCGCCCAAATCACACCCTCTGGCGTGGTCTTCGCCAGTTCTTCGGCCAGACGACCTGAGTAGCGGACATAATTGTTGGGGTTTCGATAAGGCGCAGCAGGCACCTGAACGAGTTCGGCCCCTGCAAGGCGAAGCATGTCCTTCTTTTCCTGAGACTGCGTCTCGGGAATAACAATAACCGTCTTGAAGCCCATCGATGCGCCCACAAGCGCAAGACCGATCCCAGTGTTACCCGCTGTGCCTTCGACAATGGTGCCACCGGGTTTGAGATCACCGCGCGCAATTGCGTCCTTGATGATATAAAGAGCAGCGCGGTCTTTGACCGACTGACCCGGATTCATGAATTCAGCCTTGCCCAGAATGGTGCAGCCAGTGGCCTCAGATGCGGCCTTGAGCTTGATAAGGGGCGTGTTGCCGATTGCTGCGGCGAGATCAGATTTGAACTGCATGTGCGGGCCTTACTGTTGTGTTGAACTCTTAGTAAGCGCCGCCGCCCTAGAACTCAAGCAGATGCACGTAATTCTGGGCGCTTTCGATCTAGCCAAAGCAACATCGCAATCGCAGGACCAACATTTAGCTCGCCCGTCTCGATCAACCCAAACGCTTGATCAAATGGCACAATATGGAGCCGTAGATCCTCCGCCTCTTCCTCAAGGCCGCCAGCGTAGCTGTGCGGCTCGGCAAGATCCGTCACCCCAAGAAAGCAATAGAAATAGTCTGTTGCATTGCCGGGCGATGCGTATTGGCTAAACATTGGAATGAGCTTTTGAAAGGAAAGCCCCGCTTCCTCGTGCCCCTCGCGGTGCGCAGCATCTTCTGGGGTCTCGCCCCCATCCACCATCCCAGCAATTGGCTCAAGCGACCAAGGGTTTGGGTTACCATGAGCAAGCGGCCCCATACGCACTTGTTCGACCAAAAGCACACGATCGGTCTTGGGATCATAAGGAAGAACGAGTGCCGCGTCTGAACCTAGGAAAACCTCTCTCGGGAGATCACCTGAAGTATGACCCTGAAATGTCTCATATTCCACAACTTTTTGCGCAAATCGAAAGAACCCGCCAGAACGAGAAATTTCACCTGTAAACGCGGCACGGCGCGGTTCACCGCGTATAGTGTGTGGCGCAGGGAGCATGCGCGCTCTGACATTCGCCGCTGAACGACCGCGCATCATTCCCCACTGACGCGCAATCTCGGAATGCGGGGTATTGGGCGCAAAATGTGCAAACTCCTCTGCGGTCAAAAGAGTGACCTCTCGGTCCGCAGCGGCCCATTCCTCGAGCGACCACTCGCCTTCAGAAGCAAGCGTCACAGGCGGATCGTAAACCTCGGCCGCAACCATCGCCCCACCTGCCGCCACTTCGACACTTCGGCGGACATAGCCAAACGGTGCCTCGTATGCATCCAGCCGCGAAGCGACCTCGTCGCTCACGTCAATTAGTAAAATGCCATTTGCAACCTTACCTTCCGATCTCACCAAAACAGGAAGAATGCCGTCCTTTTCACATTCGACGAAATGATCAACAAGCGTTGCGTGCTGCGTCTCAAACGTTGAGGCACCCGTTACTATCGAGAGCAGCCCACTATCTTTGAGCGTCCCGTACAGAAAGAAATTCATCAACCGAACCGTTTATGCAGAATTTGAATTAGGATACCCGCAACTGCGCCACCACCAAAGACGACTGCCGTGAGTTCAGGGCTTTGGATCATAATCCCAATATCGAGGGCAGATTCCAGAATACCGATCACGGCCTCAATGAGATCATCATACTTGAGATCGCGAGTGTACTTGAACATCTGAACCATGCCGTGCGCAGCGAGCGTAAGAAACGAAATCACTACGGCTCCGGTAATTCCATTGGCAAATCCAACGGAAAGCCTATCCCCAGGAAGCCGCCCCACCATGTGCCAGCCGATTGCACTCGCTATTGCGATGTTAATCTCTAGAAACAGAACCGGCGGAGACCGATCCTGAAAAGCGTCAAGCGCGATAACCGAGGCATACCCGAATATCGCTGCGAAAAACACTGCACCAAGCAGCCGGCTCATTGTTGGCATGACACGCCCCCTACTTGCGCAGGCGGCCTGAACGTTACTTTGGCCGCGAAATCGTGATCTGAGTTACATCACAGTTTCCGACGTGGAAAGTCCCAGCACAAGAGGCAAGATAAAAGTTCCACATCCGTTTAAAGCGTTCGTCAAATCCGTGACGTTTCACATCGTCCCAACGTGCGTTGAATGTCTCGTACCAACGACGAAGTGTCTGACTATAGCTTTCGCCAAATTCAATTGACCCTTCGACGTTCAGCCCCGACTTGCGGACTTCCTCGCGAAGGATCGATGGACTTGGAAGCATCCCACCAGGGAAAATGTACTTCTGAATGAAGTCTACGCCGCGGTTATAAACGGCCCAACGCGAGTCCTTAATCGTAATGATCTGGAGCGTGGCCTTCTTGCCGGGCTTAAGACACTTGCGCACCGTTTCGAAATACGAAGGCCAATATTGGCGTCCCACAGCTTCGAACATCTCGATGCTGGCGATACCGTCATAGGTGCCACGCTCATCACGATAGTCTTGAAGCTTGAATGTAACGGAGCCCGAAAGCCCAGCCTTTTCAATGCGCTCAACAGCGTAGTTAAACTGCTCTTTACTGATCGTGAGGCACGTTACCTTGAGACCTCGCTCTTTAGCTGCATATTCAGCAAAGCCGCCCCAACCACAGCCAATCTCAAGGACATGATCGCCTTCTTTCACACCCATAAGGTCAACCATAGAAGCGTATTTCTGCGTCTGAGCGGTCTCAAGGCTCTCTTGTCCCGTTTTGTAGATCGCCGATGAATAGGTCATCGTTTCATCGAGCCAAAGCGAATAGAAATCGTTGCCGAGATCGTAATGAGCACTGATGTTCTTTTTCGCTTGGCGCTTTGAATTGCGCTGCATCCAGAACCGCATCTGCTCGTAAAGTCGCAAAAGTGCCTGACCGGGGAAGCTATCATACATCTCTTCCGAGGTATCGTGGATGAAATCCATAAATGCCATCAGGTCAGGTGTGCTCCACCATCCATCAAGATAGGCCTCGCAAAAACCTAGATCACCCTCGCGGATCAAGCGCGCGAATAGATCGGGGTTATGGATAGTGACTTCGGCAACATAGCCTGGGGCTTTTCCCTCGTAACGGAAATGGCGACCGTCTGGGAGCGTCACATCAAGACGTCCACGCTCCATCTTGGAGAGCATCGAAGACACCTGCGTGAAGTAACGCGGAAGGTTTGTCTCGGACTTCATTTCGTTTTGGATCATAGCAATCCCCCCCCAGTGAATAGCCCGCAAAGCGCGGCTTAGTGAAATGGTAATCGAAGAGTAGAACAAGTCACGGATTTTCTTTAACGCGCCTCATAAGCCGCCAAGGCGCGATCCCGACCTTCAGATAGCGAAACGATCGGCTTGGGATAGTTGGCTTTGGGATCAAGCCCCCAGCTTAGCGGAACCGCGTCAAAATAGCTGAGCGATGTTTCGGTGGGCTTGGCTTCGCCTTCCGCAATCCAACGGCGGCGATAGACACCCTTGGGATCGAACTTCTCTAGCTGCGTTTCAGGATTGAAAATCCGGAAGTATGGCGCGGCATCAGGGCCGGAACCGGCTGTCCATTGCCACCCCATGGCATTCGCAGCAGGATCCCAATCCGTAAGGCATTCCTCGAACCAGCGCTGGCCTATTTTCCAATGGCACATCAGATGCTTACACAGATATGACGCAACGATCATGCGCGCCCGATTGTGCATCTTGCCGGTTACAAACATCTCGCGCATTGCCGCATCAACAAATGGCTCACCTGTGCGGCCCTGCTTCCAAGCGGTAACCTGCGGGTTTTCCTCATCCTCATTCCAAGGAAAACTATCCCACTCAGATCGCCAATTTTTATCGACGATTTCAGGGGTATGGTATGCAAGGTGATAGGAAAACTCGCGCCAGACGAGTTCTTTGACGAAATGCTCTGCACCCTTTGCGCCCTCGTGGTGGGCTCGCCATCCGGCATGCCAGATCACACGCGGGGAAATCTCGCCATAGGTAAGGTTCTCAGAGAGCTGCGATGTCGAATCTTCGCTCGGGAAATCGCGACGCTCTTTGTATGCGTCCACTTTTTCCTCGATGAAACGCTCCAAACGTTCTAGCGCGGCCTCTTCACCGACACATTGCCAAGTAGCCACCACATCGGCACCGCGGCGCATTGCTCCGGCAAGGTTCCAACTTTCAAGCGTATCGCTGTCTGGCCAAGTCTCTGGCCCAATGATCACTTCGGGCGCAGCAATTGCATTGGGAACGCTTCGGTCTTTGACGTTCTTCCACATCGGCGAATAGACGCGATAGAACCCTCCGGTGCCCGTCTCGACTGTCCAAGGCTCAAAGAGCACTTGTCCTACAAAGCTCTTGGCTTCGACCTGAGCCTCTTTGAGAGCAGTCTTCACCGCTTCATCACGCTTGCGCGAAACAGGGTCATACATTCGAGACCAATAGACCGCGCTTGCACCTGTCTCTTTCACAAGCTCCAAAAGCGTCTCGAGCGCTCGACCCTTGCGTAAGATCAGCCGCGAACCCTTGGCCTCGAGTGCTTTTTGAAATGCGCACACGGATTGCCCCAAACGCATAAGCGGCGCCGCACCGTGTTGGTGCGTCAGTTCATCATGCAAAAACACCGGAATAATGGGACGCCCGCTCTTGCAAGCGGCGCTCAGAGCCTCATGGTCACCGAGCCGAAGATCTCGACGGAACCACATGAGAATTGGGGGTTTTTCGCTCATAACTGCCTTGGGCTTTGTTCGTTATGTTTCGATCTGTTTCGCCTTGGGTAAAGGTCAAGGGTAGGTTTGGAAAGAATTGCCAACTAATGTCCTTGCACCCCTCGCGCACTGGGTCCAAACTCGTGCCAACAAGGGAGCTATCATGAAAATCGCGACATTTAACATCAACGGTGTCAAAGCCCGAATTGGAGCTTTGAGCGATTGGTTGAACGAGAGCAAACCAGACGTCGCGATCCTTCAAGAGATTAAATCGGTGGACGAAGGCTTCCCTCGCGAACTCTTTGAAGACATGGGATATAATGTCGAAACCCACGGTCAAAAGGGCTTTAACGGCGTGGCGATCCTCTCAAAATTCCCGCTTGAAGACGTCGTGCGCGGCCTTCCGGGTGATGAGAGCGACGAACAAGCGCGCTGGATCGAAGCCACTATTGTCGGAGAAGTAGCCGTTCGTATTTGCGGCCTTTATCTTCCGAATGGCAACCCCGTTCCAGGTCCGAAGTACGAGTACAAGCTTGCATGGATGGAGCGCCTAAAAGCCCGCGCCGAGGCGCTCTTGGCCGATGAAATGCCTGCTCTCATGGCGGGTGACTACAACATTATTCCGCAAGCCGAAGACGCCGCCCGCCCCGATGCATGGCGCGAAGATGCGCTCTTTCGTTTGGAAAGCCGCGAGGCCTTTCGCCGGATCGTGAACCTTGGGTTTACCGAAGCCTTCCGCACCCAGACCACTGCGGCAGGGCATTACTCGTTCTGGGATTATCAAGCTGGCGCTTGGGACCGTAATGATGGCATTCGCATCGACCACTTCCTGCTCACACCGCAATGCGCGGATTTGCTCAAGGATTGCTGGATCGAAAAGGAAGTGCGCGGACGCGAAAAGCCCTCTGATCACGTGCCAGTCTGGGTCGATCTGGCCGCCTAAGCGGTCACGTCAAATCCATAAAGCCAATCGAGCCGTTCTAGAAAAGCACGCGGTGCAACAAGGCCGAGTGCTTTCAATCCTTTGTGCGCGACAAAACGTTTTACACCTGACAGGTGGTAGTTCGTGGCATTGGAATTTGCGGCCTCAATCGCACGAATGACGCGGGCGCGACGCTTGTCCTGATAGTGGGCAAGCCCCTCTTCGACACCAAACTCTGCAACACTGCGCGCTAGGACATAAGCGTCCTCAAACGCAAGATTTGCCCCTTGCGCAAGAAACGGCAGCGTTGGATGCGCTGCATCCCCGACCAGCGCAACCTTGCGACCGTGCCAAGTGCCGGCGACCGGATGACGAAAGAGTCCCCAAAGCCGAACAGTCTGAACCTGATCAAGGACAGCACGAAGCTCTGAGCTACAATCAGCAAAGGCAGATCGTAACTCTTCGGGCTCGTCAAAGTAATTCCACCCCTCAGCAGCCCACTCCGCCCGTTCTTGGACAGCCACGACATTGAGTCGTCCACCAATCAGCGGATAAGTGACCACGTGACGATGTGGCGCCATCCAAATACGTGCGACGGGATCTTCGTCCTTAATTTTCACAACAGAGCGCCAAGCCACTTGCCCTGTGAAGAACGGAGCATCGTCACCGTTCAAAAGCTTGCGGGTTAGAGAATGTAGGCCATCAGCCCCGACGACCAAATCCGCCTCAATCGTGCGCCCATCTTCGAAACCGACCACGCCACTGTCCGAAACCTCAACTGCTTTGGAATTGAGGACAACTTCCACGCCCTGAGCGGCGCATTCTTCAGCCAAGATGTCAAGAAGATCAGCGCGATGGAAGAAACGGTAAGGCTCTCCTTCAAGCTGGCCCAGATCAAAGCGCGTCACAGCGCGACCTGAGAGTGCATCCATTGGAACAACGGCTGCCGCCTGAATCGCACGGTGGTCCGCGATTGCGGCCAGACCTAGAGAACGTAGCACAGCAGCTCCGTTGGGCGTGATCTGAAGGCCAGCACCAACTTCACGCAATTCAGCTGCTTGTTCAAACACCCGAACCGAGGCACCGCGCTTTGCAAATGCTAAAGCCGCTGCAAGCCCGCCAACACCCCCGCCTAGGACCGCAACAGAAAGGCCCGCGAGGGAGCGGGCCGTATCTTGATCAGAACTATCTGTCATCCGTCCAACGACATTCAGTCGTCGCGGTGAACTTTTTCACGACGCTCGTGACGCTCTTGCGCCTCAAGAGTCATTGTCGCAATCGGACGAGCATCAAGGCGCTTAAGGCTGATTGGCTCACCGGTCATTTCGCAATAGCCAAACTCGCCATTGTCGATACGGCGAAGCGCTGCGTCGATTTTGGAAACAAGCTTGCGCTCGCGGTCACGTGTCCGCAACTCTAGAGCGCGGTCTGTTTCTTCCGAAGCGCGGTCCGCAATATCAGGAATATTGCGTGTAGAGTCTTTCATGCCTTCGATGGTATCGCGGCTATCCTCAAGGATATCCGCCTTCCAATTCAAAAGCTTACGACGAAAATACTCGAGCTGGCGCTCGTTCATAAATGGCTCGTCCTCGGCTGGACGATAATCCTCAGGAAGAAAGTTCTCCGCTTTCATACCACCACCCTTAGTCTTACCAACAACCGGAGTCTTAATATCTGCGGCCATCAGCCTCTCCCAAATCTTTGGCACCATTTACCTCTCAAAGCGAAGGAAGTCACCCCCCGAAATACCAATTTTTGTTCACACGTTGCGACCAGCCTCCAAGGTGCTAAACTTGTGGGAATCCTAGGCGAGCGAGAAACATGCATTTCACTGGAACCGAGAACTACGTGGCGACCAATGATCTTATGGTTGCAGTCAACGCCGCCATCAAATTAGAGCGCCCCCTCCTCGTCAAAGGGGAACCTGGGACGGGAAAAACCGAGCTCGCGCGTCAAGTCGCACAAGCGCTCGATCTTCCAATGATCGAATGGAATATCAAATCCACCACCAAGGCCCAACAGGGTCTCTATGAATACGATGCGGTAAGCAGACTGCGTGACAGTCAGCTTGGCGACGAGCGCGTTCATGACGTCAAGAATTACATTCGCAAAGGCAAACTCTGGCAGGCGTTTGAAGCTGAAAGCCGAATCGTTCTATTGATTGACGAAATTGATAAGGCCGACATTGAGTTTCCGAACGATCTCTTGCAGGAACTCGATAAGATGGAGTTCCACGTCTACGAAACAGGTGAGACGATAAAGGCCCAAATCCGTCCCATCGTGATTATCACTTCAAACAACGAAAAAGATCTCCCCGATGCGTTTTTGCGACGGTGCTTCTTTCATTACATCCGCTTCCCCGACCCTGACACCCTTGCAAAGATTGTCGAGGTGCATCACCCCGGGATCAAACCACGCCTTCTCGAAGCGGCTTTGACCCAGTTTTACGAAATCCGCGAGACGAATGGACTGAAGAAAAAGCCATCGACTTCGGAGGTGCTGGACTGGCTCAAGCTTCTCTTGGCCGAGGACTTGACACCAGAGGACCTCAAAGCCGATTCAAGCACCCTTTTACCTCGTCTTCACGGTGCTCTCTTGAAGAATGAACAAGATGTTCAGCTCTTTGAAAAATTGGCTTTCCTGAACCGCCGCAGATAGCAGAACCACATCTAGTATCCACAACCACGCCCCAGACTAGAAATCTGCGACCTTCGCGCCACTATTCGATGAATATAGCGCGTTTTCGTGTTTCGTAGATGCTTTAGACGCGCATTTAAGCACTAATGACGCTGTTACCGACGAATTGTCTCTAAAATTTCACAATTCGATCCAACGGTAGCCGCACTCTTTGGGCAGGTTCAGAGTGTGAAAATTCAGGAGAGCACTTTGGCCAAGGCAAAAATGCCGGTCGAATTGGGCGTTTCACCTCTCTCGCATGCGGGGGCAGTGAATGCGTTGCGGACCGATAAAAACGTCAGATTGGTGGGACAGGCCCATTCATTTGGCAAACATCATTGGCACCAAAGCGCCACATCTGAGGCAGCGATTTGCTGCATCTTGTCTTTCGTTACGAAAGGCATCTCATGAGAAAGCTCGCTCTAGCTGCAATCACCGTCCTTTCCGCTTGCACCCCGACACCGCAAGACCCGCCCGGTCGCGCGGCCATCACCAATGACTCTCTCCCACCGATGAAGAGTTTCATGGGGACACGCGTCAGCGCTCCCACACGTGCGAATGCCGAAATTGCCCGTGATTTTATTGATCTCGCCTTCCAGATGGAAAGCGGTCGCGCCATTCCTCGCTTTACGCGCTTTGAAGGCCCAATTTCGGTTCGTGTCGATGGCATGGTGCCACCAAGCCTCGTTCCGGACCTGCGCACGCTTCTCGCGCGTTTCCGTTCAGAAGCAAACCTCGACATTTTCCTGACGGGTGCCGAACAGGCCAACATTTCCATCATTGCAGTTCCCCGTGAGGAGCTGAGCCGCGCGGTGCCCAAAGCGGCCTGTTTCGTCGTTCCCCGCGTTTCAAGTTGGGAAGAATTCAAAGCGAGCAGGAACACTCCTATCGTGGACTGGACAACGCTCGAGCGCCGAGATCGCGCCGCCGTTTTCGTCCCCTCCGACGTTGCCCCTCAGGAGATCCGCGACTGTCTCCACGAAGAGCTAGCCCAAGCACTTGGCCCGCTGAACGACCTTTACCGCCTCCCAGATTCCGTCTTTAACGACGACAATATGCATGCCGTTCTTACGGGCTTTGATATGCTTGTGCTCAAGGCCTATTACGATCCCGAACTGCGAAATGGTATGACCCGCGGCGAAGTTGCGACGCATATTCCATCAATCCTTGCGCGCCTGAACCCCTCGGGTGAACAGCAAAACGCACGTCCCCGCAATGATACCACCCGCGACTGGATCGAGGCGATCGAAGACGCGCTATCGTCGGGCGGCTCGCCCACCCGCAGACGCGCCGCCGCTGAAGCCGCAATGAACCTTGGTCGCGCTTTTGGCTGGTCCGGAACGCGCGAAGGTTTCGCCCTGTTTGCTTATGGACGCTTGAACGTAGGTGCCGACCCTACCCTCGCCCTTGGCGCATTCCGCGCTGCCGACCGCGCTTATCGCGAGTCGAGCGAGACCCGCCTTCAAACCGCGCATGTTGCCGTGCAGTTAGCTGCATTTAGCCTATCTTCCGGCGATGGATACGGCACACTGTCAATTGTGGACGAGGCTATTCCGATCGCTGCCGAAAACGAGAACGCTGCGCTCCTCGCTACGCTTCTCATGTTCAATGCCGAAGCTCTCAAGCTTTTGAACCGCGACGCCGAGGCACAGTCCGTACGACTGGACAGTCTGGCTTGGGCGCGATACGGATTTGGCTCGGAACAGAAAGTGAATGCCCGTTTGGCAGAGGTCTCGTCCTTGAGCCCGCGCTAAGGGCAAAAGGATCAAGCCATGATTTACCCTCTCGCAGGCCTTCTCATTGGAATACTCTTTGGGGCTTTTCGCGCCAAACGCCGCGGTGGCAAGACTTTTGATCTTTTGCAATGGGCAGCCGTCTTTGGGATGATCTTTGCGCTCATCGGTCTCTTTGCGATGATCTACATCGACCGCAGCTATTTGGGCTAAGCGATGTTCCTACCCTTCTTCTCCACACTCAGAGACGAAGGCATTCCGGTTTCTCTGCGCGAGTTCCTGACTTTTCTTGAAGGGCTCGCTCATGATCTGGTGATCTACGACACCGAAGGGTTCTATCTTTTGGCGCGGACCATTTTGGTCAAAGACGAACGTCACCTCGACCGCTTTGATCGCGCATTTTCCAAGAGCTTCTCGGGGCTTGATAGCATTACGCCCGAAGACATGATCGAGGCGATGGAACTGCCGCGTGAATGGCTTGAAAAGCTTGCCGAAAAAACCCTCTCTGACGAGGAAAAGGCGCAGATCGAAGCTTTGGGCGGGTTTGACAAACTGATGGAGACCCTGCGAGAGCGTTTGAAAGAACAGCAAAAGCGGCATCAGGGCGGCAGCAAATGGATCGGGACAGCGGGCACTTCGCCCTTTGGCGCCTATGGCTATAACCCTGAAGGCGTTCGAATTGGCCAAGATAAATCACGTCATCAACGCGCCGTAAAAGTCTGGGATAAAAGAGAATTCCGAAATCTCGACGACACGCGAGAGCTTGGCACTCGCAATATTAAAGTTGCCCTAAAGCGCTTGCGGAAATGGGCCCGAACGGGTGCCGCAGACGAGCTCGACCTTGATCAGACCATTTCATCTACGGCCAAGCACGGCTATCTGGACGTTCAAACGCGCCCCGAGAAGCGGAACGCCGTCAAAGTGCTTTTGTTCTTTGATATAGGCGGCTCTATGGATCCGCATATCAAAGTGGTCGAGGAACTCTTCTCTGCAGCGCGTTCGGAATTCAAACACCTCGAACATTTCTACTTCCACAACTGCCTCTACGAAGGTGTCTGGAAAGACAATGCGCGCCGCTGGAATGCGCAAACGCCTACATGGGATGTGTTACGCACATATGGACCTGATTATAAATGCATTTTTGTGGGGGACGCGTCTATGTCGCCCTATGAAATCGCCTATCAGGGTGGCGCGAACGAACATTGGAACGAGGAGCCGGGCGAGGTTTGGCTCCGTCGCGCCCTTGACCATTGGCCGCAGGCTCTCTGGATCAACCCAGTTCAAGAAGAGCACTGGAAATACACTCATTCCATCGGAATGATACGCACCATCTTCGGCATGGATCGCATGGTTCCGATGACTCTTCAGGGGCTTGAACGTGGCTTTAAGCTACTCGCTCGTTGATTTCTTAATAATCTACTATTGACGCCCCCCACTGCACCGCCAATCTAAGATCTATGCGCAATCTAATCCACTTTGTTCGGCATCACAGATACATGACCTTGGCTTTCGTCGCCGCATTAACTGCGACGATGTTCTTCGCTTTCGACATTCTAAGCGACGCGAAAAGCTGGAAAGATCCCAAATATCGTGACGCCGCTCCGCAGGTCTGGATGACGCCAATGTATATTGCCCACAGTTGGAAAGTTGACCCCAAGGAGCTTGGAAGCGCGATTGGTCTAACGGAAAAACCTAAAAAGCGGACGACATTGGAAGACATCGCAAGCGAACGTGGAATTCCGGTCGCGCAGGTCATCGCAGAAGTCCAAGCTTTCCTCGCATCGACGACTGCTGACGGCAAAATACGATAGCTGACATGTCAGATTGGCTCCTTCTCAATTTGTCGACCTACGGCTATTCGCTTTTGTTCGTGACTACGTTCCTAAGCTGCCTCGCGTTACCGGTTCCTGCATCTCTTGCAATGATGACGGCGGGAGCGTTTGCAGCCTCTGGCGATCTTATTCTGTGGGCCACGGCAGGCTCGGCACTTGGTGGAGCGGTCATGGGAGATCAAACGGGTTTTATGCTCGCAAGGGTCGGATCAGGTCGAATGTCTCCGTACTTTGTGCGCAACCGTGGCAGAGCCAAGCTCATTTCTCGGGCCAGACGGCTGACCAACCAATATGGCGGCCCTGGAATTTTTCTGTCGCGGTGGCTGGTGAGCCCCCTCGGCCCCTATGCGAACTTTGTCAGTGGCGCGACGCACTATCAATGGCACCGCTTTACGCTCTGGGGCATCTCTGGCGAACTTGTTTGGGTCATTCTTTACACGAGCCTCGGCTATGTATTTGCCGCCAACCTTGACCTCGTTGCGCAAATCGCATCAGACGCAAGCGGTCTCATCGCGGCAAGCGCCATCACTGTGGCCCTCGGTCTCTATCTGATCCGAGCAAAGCATCGACACGCCAAAAAGCGGAGGGCCTAAGAAATGCTGCGTTACTCTCCGATCATCCTCGCTCTTCTTTATGGTATCGGCCTCTATCTCTTTTCCGCGCATCGCACGAAAAAGCACCTCAATGAACAATCGGTTGAGCTTGCTGATCCTTCCTTGACGCCAATCCTAACCAAACTTGCCAAGGCACTCGACATACCCCGAGTAAGGGTTTTTGTTTACAACGTCCCACAAGTGAACGGTCTCGCCGCACCCGACGGTAAGATCTATCTCACGCGCGGATTTCTCGACAAATACCGCGCGGGCCAGATTACCGATCAAGAGTTGGCAAGCGTCATTGCCCACGAATTGGGCCATGTTGCTCTCGGGCATACCCGCAGACGACTGATCGACTTTTCCTCACAGAATGCGATGCGCACGGCATTGGCGATGCTGCTTGGGCGTTTCCTTCCAGGCATCGGGCCATTCATTGCGAATTCACTCATGTCGCTTTTGATGGCACGTCTCTCTCGTGGCGACGAATATGAGGCCGACGCTTATGCCTCGGCCCTGCTTATCAAGGCAGGGATCGGCACCGAGCCGCAGATATCGCTCTTCAAAAAGCTGGATGGTCTCACAGGGGGAGGCGCAGGCAATAGCCCCGCTTGGCTTCTCAGTCATCCAAAGACTCCTGCCCGTATCCACGCAATCGAACGCAACGCGGCAAAGTGGGAAACCTAGGAAACTGCTTTGCCTAGGCGGGGCAAACGTGCCTTTTTCATGAGCTTGCGCATCTCCCAAGGAGCACCGGAAAGCCGCTCTGCTTCGGCAAGCACGCGGGCGCAGGCCCGTTCCACGGCGTCCGGCGCATCGAGCCAAAGGCCATAGAGAAACCCATCGGGATCTAGCCTTTCGACCCCTTCGTCGCGCAAAAGGTTCAGCGGAAAATCCGAAGCGTTCATCGTGACAATCGCGTCGCACGACCCCGAGATCGCAGCCGCAAAAACATGCACATCCGCCGGATCAGGGAGCCAAAGCCTCCCTTCGATCCCGTCACGCGTTTTGATTGAAGCATCGGGAAACCGCAGACCAAGAGAGACAATCTCGCCGCGGGCAATGGCTTCGGCACCGTCTCCAAGCTTGACGGTTGCCCGCGCCCATTCCTCAAGGATACGCGGGCTCCATCTCGGTTCATAAAGCCCCTCGTCGGCAACGGCCAAAAGAACCTCTCGCATCACTGTTGGGAACAGGACACAAGCGTCAAGGAGCATCCGCTTCTTGGTCATAGACGGAAGAACACCGACTTGAGGTATCCGCTTTCGGCCAAATGCGGCATCAGCGGATGGTCCG
>JAYPUF010000061.1:0-13268 GCA_038133925.1 Marivivens sp.
CCGATATGGCGGTCTTGGACATCAAGATGCCGCGCATGGACGGAATGGACTTGCTCCAGCGACTTCGCCAAAAAACCACGATGCCGGTCATATTCCTCACTTCAAAAGATGACGAGATTGACGAAGTGCTTGGCCTACGGATGGGGGCCGATGACTATGTCAAAAAGCCTTTTTCGCAGCGGCTTCTGGTGGAGCGTATCCGCGCACTACTTCGCCGTCAGGATGCAATAAACGGCGCGCCGGTCGAAGAGACTGAAGAGAACAAAGTCATCGAACGCGGCAATCTCAAGATGGACCCGCTTCGTCATGCTGTGACGTGGAAGGGTAAGGACGTATCTCTTACGGTTACCGAATTCCTCCTTCTGCAAGCCCTCGCGCAGCGCCCCGGGTTTGTCAAAAGCCGTGACCAGCTGATGGATGTGGCCTATGATGATCAGGTCTATGTGGATGACCGCACGATCGACAGCCACATCAAACGTCTGCGCAAGAAAATGCGCCAAGCGGATGATGAGTTTACGGCAATCGAGACGCTGTATGGCATCGGCTATCGCTATAACGAAGAATAAAGAATGACCGCATCGCCCAATATCGACGTTCGTGATCTCCGTTCGGTGAGGAAAGCTGCTCGGGAGTCAGATGTCGTTTTGGGCGATGATTATCTTGCGCCTGACTCCGCGATGGATCGAGAGTATCGTGCGCAACACGGTAAAAAGAGGCTCTTTACAGTCAAGAGCTCGCCTCTTGCGCGCAAGATTATCACCTTCAACCTTCTGTCCATTATCATTCTAGTCGCTGGGGTTTTATATCTTAACCCATCGCGCGAGAACCTAGCGGTTCAGCGCACCCAAGGACTCGTTCGCGAAGCTGAACTGATTGCGGACGTGTTTGAAGCGACTTTGCCCGCAGGCGCGCCAGTTAACCTTGCTACGGGTGACGGTATCGAAGCAGGGCTGGTCCTTGAGGGCTTGGACATTCGGGGCGGAGTGAAGGTCTTCATTTTTGATCCCTCGGGCGTCCTAATTGCGGAACGCGAGGCCGAGCCTGATACAGTTTATGCGACAGGCAGCACGGTCCTGACTGATTTGCTCTATCGTGGTTGGAATGGACTTTCCCAAATCTTCGGGCAATCTGGTTCGAACCGGCCAGTTCTCTCCGATCCGGAACGCGCACGTTCAGCTGCTTTGGCTGCTGTCGAATCTGGGAATGAAGCTCAAATCAGTCTAGGCGCAGACGGCGGGACGATCTTTTCAGTTGCGACCCCGATCCTTCAGAACAATACGGCTATCGGAGCGATCGCTGTGCTGAGCGCAGACGGTGAGCTTGATCAACTCGTAAGGCAAGAACGTGAGCAAGTGCTTCAGATGCTCATCATTGGTGTTGTCGTCTCGATTGCGATGTCGCTTGTTCTTGCGTCAACGATTGCAAACCCGCTGGCAGATCTTGCCGCAGCTGCTGAGCTTGGTCGCGACCGAAATGCCCGCAAGATGAACCCAGGACGCATTCGTATTCCAGACCTTACCGCGCGACCCGACGAAATTGGTCGCCTGTCAGCGGCTCTACGTGGCATGGTTTCCGCACTCTATGAGCGGATCGAGAACAACGAGCAGTTCGCGGCAGATGTCGCGCATGAGATCAAGAACCCTCTGGCCTCGCTTCGGTCTGCAGTCGGCACATTGCGGGTCGCGAAACGTGACGACCAACGCGAGAGACTACTTGAAGTTATTGAGCATGATGTCGTTCGTCTTGATCGTCTGGTGAGCGATATTTCTAACGCCTCGCGTCTTGATAGTGAATTGGTCAAAGAAGAAGAGGAAGAATTCGATCTCATGAAGATGGTTGGCAACCTGAATGAATATTTAGGTAGCCAAGCACGTGAGAAAGGCGTTGATTACCTCACAGATATGCCTAATGCGCCGATAATGATTTCTGGGCTCGAAGGTCGTCTGGCTCAGGTGTTTGTAAATCTGATCACCAACGCTATTTCGTTCTGCGAAGAGGGCGACGCAATTCGAGTTTGGGCCCGTCGCCGCGATAATCGCGTACTCGTCGTGGTCGAGGATACTGGACCTGGAATTCCGGACAATGCTTTAACGAAAATCTTCAAGCGCTTTTACTCTGAGCGTCCAGCTGGACAGTTCGGTAATAACTCTGGCCTTGGTCTCGCTATTTCCAAACAGATCGTCGAAGCGCATGGCGGCGTAATATGGGCCGAAAATATTCGGCCAACGGAGGCAGACATCACGTCTGAGCCGCTCGGTGCCCGCTTCGTTGTTGGCTTGCCCGTTTAGACGTGGGCGAAACGCTTCACGCCACAGCAGTTGTTTTTGAGGGCAAGGGGTTGCTGATCCTTGGGCCTTCGGGAAGTGGGAAGTCTTCGTTGGCTCTTGAACTGATGGCGCGTGGTGCATCACTTGTTGCTGACGACAGATGTGTTTTTCGTTCTGAGAACGGGAGGCTCGTCGTGTCACCGCCTCTATCCATTGCTGGGCAAATTGAGGCGCGCGGCATCGGCATACTCAATGCCGACTTTATAGGGGAGGCCTTGATCGATTTGATTGTCGATCTTGGCAGATCCTCCACAGAACGTTTGCCTAGCCAATTGACGATGTCGATTGCTGGCGTCACACTTCCGATAGTTTGCAAAGTTGAAAATCCAAGTTTTCCGGCACTGCTCTTGCAGTATCTAAGGCGAGGCCGGAGAGATGTAGAATGAACCAGAACCCAAATATGAACTCGCCTGAGGATGGTGGAGAAGTTGATAATCAGATCGTACACGTCATCTTGGTGACCGGTCCTTCTGGTGCGGGCCGTACAACTTCTGTCCGAGCGCTTGAGGATTTTGGGTACGAGGTCATCGACAATCTTCCATTGTCACTTCTCGATCGTCTCCTAACTGGGCCGAGGCTCGCCCGACCTATTGTTCTTGGAATTGATGTCCGTAACCGCGACTTCTCGGTAGATGCATTCCTTGGCGTAATTGATCGGCTAACGCGTGATCCGCAGGTGGACCTTCAGTTGCTCTACTTGGAGTGCGCCGAAGATGAACTTATCAGGCGATACTCTGAGACGCGACGCAAGCATCCGCTATTGCCTGACCAAGCGCCCATAATCGGGATTGGCCAAGAGAAGGCTATATTGGTTCCCATTCGAAACAAGGCTGACATTTTGATCGATACGACGGGTCTAACACCCCACGATCTTAGGGGTGAATTAGAAGGCGTATTCAGCATCGATCGGACCAATACAATGATCCTTTCGGTCCAGTCGTTTTCCTATCGGCGGGGTATCCCACGTGGGGTGGATTTTGTCTTTGACTGTCGATTTCTTAGGAACCCCCATTGGGAACCCGAACTGCGCCCCCTTGATGGTCGCGATAAGGGCGTTGCCGACTATGTTCGAGCGGATGAAGCCTTTGATCAATTCATCACCCAAGTTCTTTCTTTGATAGAAATGACTGCACCACTTTTCAAGATTAGCGGGAAATCACATCTTTCGATTGCCTTTGGGTGCACAGGTGGGCAACACAGATCGGTTGCCTTGACCGAAATCGTTACGGATGCACTTGCAGAAAAAGGATTGCAGGTATCTAAACGTCATCGAGAATTAGAACGGCGTGACGCTGACCTCGCGCCAAATCGGGGAACTGCCCATTGATAGGGATTGTGATTGTCGCACATGGAGGGCTGGCGCAAGAGTACCTTGCGGCGGTTGAACATGTCGTGGGCAAACAGGATGGCATGCGCGCCATTGCAATTGGCCCCGAAGATGATCGCGAAGCCAAGCAGGACGAGATTTGTCGCGCGGCGAACGACGTTGATACTGGGAATGGTGTTGTGCTTTGCACTGACCTATTTGGGGGCTCTCCCTCAAACCTATCCCTTCGTGCATGCAGTTTGACGGATCGCCGCATTCTCTATGGGACAAATTTGCCTATGCTTATCAAGCTCGCAAAGTGTCGTGGTCGGACCGTTCCTGATGCCGTGAATGCCGCTTTGGTTGCAGGACGCAAATACATCGACAGCCACGCTGTTACTTCGGACATGGACTTTGACTAATGGCGCATCGCAAGCTTAAGATTGTTAACGTGAAAGGGCTCCACGCCCGCGCCTCGGCAAAGCTCTCTGAGCTTTGCGAAAAGTTTGATGCAACTGCCACGATCTCCAAAGATGGAGAATCTGCTGGCGGTGATAGCATTATGGGTCTTTTAATGCTCGCCGCATCTATCGGTACTTTTATCGAAGTCGAGACAAGTGGCGTTGAGGCAGAAGAGTTAGCTTCTGCCATTGAAGCGCTTGTTGCTGATAAGTTTGGTGAAGGTAATTAATTCTGGCCCTTACCGGGTCGGAACTGGTTTTTCTCCGCGATAATCGTAGAAACCGCGTTGGGTTTTGCGACCGAGCCAGCCAGCTTCCACGTATTTAGTGAGAAGTGGGCAAGGACGGTACTTTGTGTCGGCGAGGCCGTCGTGCAAAACGTTCATGATCGCGAGACAGGTATCAAGACCAATAAAATCGGCGAGTTCGAGCGGGCCCATTGGATGGTTCGCACCAAGCTTCATTGAAGTGTCGATGGACTCAACTGATCCCACTCCTTCATAGAGTGTATAGATCGCCTCGTTGATCATCGGCATTAGAATGCGGTTCACGATGAAGGCTGGAAAATCTTCTGCAGTTGCAGACGTTTTGCCAAGTTTTTCTACGACGGCATGGCAGGCTTGGAAGGTCTCTTCATCCGTCGCAATACCTCGGATCAGTTCGACGAGCTGCATGACGGGAACGGGGTTCATAAAGTGGAAGCCGATGAACTTTTCTGGCCGATCCGTCCGGCTTCCGAGGCGCGTGATCGAGATAGAAGAGGTGTTCGACGCAAGGATTGTCGAAGGTTTGAGGTGCGGGAGCAAATCCTCAAAGATTGCCTGTTTGATGGTTTCGCGCTCTGTCGCGGCCTCGATGACAAGGTCGGTTTGGCCAAGGTCGGCGAGCGTGGTTGTCGTTTTGATACGTGCGAGCGCCTCGGCTTTTTGTGCCGCCGATATGGCGTCTTTGCTGACCTGACGTTCAAGGTTTTTGTCGATCAGAGAGAGAGCCTTATTAATTGCTTCTGCGCTCACGTCGGTGAGGAGTACGTCATAGCCAGCAAGTGCAAACACATGAGCAATCCCGTTACCCATTTGACCTGCACCAACGATTCCAACCTGCTGGATTACCATTTTCTCGCCTCTCACTGTTCACGAGCACCTTAGTCTTGAATTCTTATTCTCATCAAGGCGCACATCTTACTGGAGATGGTTCAAATTCGAAATTTAGCAACTTGGCAAGGAATTTGGGCGAATCTCGGGGTAGGTGAGTGAAAATCTTGAGTGGTGGAAATTATGAAGCACGAGTCTTTCGGCGCTTTGGGGTTGAATTATGCTCCTTGCCGTTATGCGCATTCTAAACTGAATTTTCGGGGACCAAAGCGGTCGCTTGAACGGGGTTATGTTGTTTGTATCGGGGACGGTGCGACATATGGAAAATATGTAAAAACGCCATTTCCAGCGATGCTTGAAAAAGAGCTTGGACAGACCTGTGTAAACTTGGGAATCCCGCATGCCGGTATCGATGCATTTGTCAAAGATCCTTCGGTTTTGTCCATTTGCGAGGGAGCGGATGCGGTAGTCGTGCAAGTTTCTGAAATTCAGAACATGTCGAACCGATTTTATCGTGTGCACCCGCGCCGCAATGATCGGTTTGTGGCGGCATCAACAGTGCTAAAGGTACTTTACCCAAGTGTTGATTTTAGCGAGATCGACTTCACGCATCATCTGCTGGCCCAACTGAAAAAAACCTCACCAGAGAAATTTAGCATAGTCCAATCGGAGCTAACTGATGCATGGACGGCGCGGATGAAAACGCTCATGGCGAATTTTGGCGTGCGAACCATAGTCGCGGCACTGCCACGATTGCGGCCCATGCCCGGTAGCCTCGGCGTAACTTCGCAACTTCTGTCAAAAATTAAAGACGTTGCGCATGACGTCGTCGAGCTCTCGCTTTCGAGCGAAAATACCACCGAAGGAATGGAGTTCTCGGTTACTGAAAAGGACCAGGCGATGTACTTCCCAAACCCGCGCCTACATTCAGAAATATGCGAGGCTTTGGTCGGGAAAATCGCACCACTCATCCAAAATAAAAAGGCCCGCACGGTGTTCGCACGGGCCTCTGGGATTGTCTGATCTTGCGATTAGAGCTTGCTGGTGAGCTCAGGGACCGCGTCGAAGAGATCAGCGACGAGGCCGAAGTCAGCAACTTGGAAGATCGGGGCTTCCTCGTCCTTGTTGATCGCAACGATGATCTTGGAGTCTTTCATACCCGCAAGGTGCTGAATTGCGCCAGAAATGCCGACAGCAACATAAAGCTGCGGAGCAACGACCTTGCCTGTCTGGCCGACCTGCCAATCGTTCGGAGCATAGCCCGAGTCGACTGCTGCGCGGGATGCACCAACAGCTGCACCGAGCTTGTCTGCAAGACCTTCGATGATCGAGAAGCTTTCTTCCGAACCAACGCCGCGGCCGCCAGAGACGACGATGCCTGCGGAGGTAAGCTCTGGGCGGTCGCTCTCGGCGACTTTGTCCTCGACCCATTCGGACTTGCCGTTCTCAGCAGCGGCGCCGAGAGCTTCGACAGGTGCCGAATTGCCGCCAGCGGCGGCCTCAAACGAGGTGGTGCGGATGGTGAAGACCTTGACGCTATCTGCGGACTTTACAGTTTGGATCGCGTTACCTGCGTAGATCGGGCGCTCGAAGGTGTCGGCGTCAATCACTGCGGTCACGTCCGACAGGATCATCACATCGAGAAGAGCCGCAACGCGCGGAAGCACGTTCTTGGCGTCCGAAGTCGAAGCCGCAGCGATATGCGAATAGCCGCCAGCGAGCGACACAATCAGTGCCGCAACAGGCTCTGCGAGCATATGGCAAAAGCCGTGGTCGCCCGCAAAGATGACCTTGGATACACCAGCGATGGTTGCGGCTTCGGCAGCAGCGGCGTCGCCACCTTGACCCGCCACGAGAACATGAACATCGCCGAGCGATGCAACAGCGCTTACAGATTTGGAAACTGCGTCGAGGGCCAGCTGGCCGTTCGCGACTTCAGCAAGGAGAAGTACAGCCATTAGATTGCTCCCACTTCTTTGAGTTTCGAGACAAGCTCGTCAACCGAACCAACTTTGATGCCGGCCTGACGCACAGCAGGCTCAGACGTCTTGACGACCTCAAGGCGCGGGCTCACATCAACGCCGTAATCGGCAGCTGTCTTTTCATCGAGAGGCTTTTTCTTGGCCTTCATGATGTTCGGAAGCGAGGCATAGCGCGGCTCGTTCAGACGAAGATCCGCCGAGATGACAGCGGGAAGGTTAACCTTGATTGTCTGAAGGCCACCGTCGACTTCGCGAGTAACCGAGACGGCATTGCCGTCGATCTCAACCTTGGAGGCAAAGGTCGCCTGACCCCAACCAAGCAGCGCCGAAAGCATCTGACCGGTCGCGTTCATGTCGTTGTCGATGGCTTGCTTGCCACAAAGCACGAGGCCGGGCTGCTCTTCTTCCACGACTTTGGCGAGGATTTTCGCAACAGCGAGAGGCTCGATATCGGTGTGGACGTCATCAGCAGCGGTCACAAGGATCGCACGGTCCGCACCCATCGCAAGCGCGGTGCGAAGTGTTTCCTGAGCCTGCTTAACGCCGATTGAAACAACAATGATCTCGTCAGCCTTGCCAGCCTCTTTAAGGCGAATGGCTTCTTCGACGGCGATTTCGTCAAAGGGGTTCATCGACATCTTTACGTTCGCAAGATCAACACCCGTGCCGTCCGCTTTCACGCGAACCTTCACGTTATAGTCGATCACGCGCTTGACCGGTACCAAGACCTTCATTGGCGTAGTTCTCCCTCAAAGTTGGCGCAAATGCACCTGTTCGGGAGGTTGTTAGCAAGCGCAGCAATCGGAAAACAGTGTAAAATCGACGCGGTTTGTGTCGGAGACGCCACGTTCGGATAAGACTTTTGGATTGGTCGGGAAGAAGTGGCCCATAAAATAAGGGCCGCAGCAAATAGGCAGCGACCCTCAGCTTCAGATTTACGTTATCGCTATCGGTTTGCTCCAGGTACCCAAAGAACATCCGCTTTGCCGTTTTCATTGGCGACTCGCGACGCCACAAAGAACCAATCAGACAGGCGATTAAGGTATTTTACGGCAGCAGGATTCACTGATTCCACCGAGGCTAGTTCGACGCAAAGCCGCTCGGCGCGGCGTGAGACAGTACGGCATAAGTGAAGCTGTGCAGCGAGTGCCGAACCACCTGGTAGAATGAAGCTACGCAGCGGCTCGAGGTTCGCATTCATCTCATCGATTTCGGATTCGAGACGAGTGACTTGTGTGTCGATCATCCGAAGGACAGGATAGGGTGCTTCGCTGTCTTTCTCCATGTCGGGGCGACATAGATCTGCGCCAAGGTCGAAAAGATCGTTTTGAATTGCTGCAAGGCGGTCTGCCAACGTGCCTTCTGCGTGAAGACGTGCAAGGCCGACTGTCGCATTGGTTTCATCCACAGTCCCATAGGCGTCAACACGCGGGGAATACTTGGCCACGCGATCACCGTTTCCGAGAGCGGTTTCACCTTTGTCACCTGTGCGGGTGTAGATTTTGTTTAGAACGACCATATCAGCGGCGAACCCATACAAAGAGAAGAATCAGTGCGACCGCAATTGCCTGTGCGATGATCCGATAACGCATGATCTTGTTGGAGTTCCGAGCGTTATATTCTCCGCCCCGTCCAAAAGATCCTACGCCCCATAGCAGGATTCCAGCCACGGAAAGACATGCAAATGCGACTACATAGAATAGGGGATCGTCTCTCATCTCGGCCCTCGTGTTTTTCGGTTATCCCCGATGTAGCAGTCTTGGCCTGAAAAGAAAGGGGGTCAGCCTTTGGCGATGAGCCAATCCAAGGCCCGCGTGGGCAGCAAACGCTTGAGGTTGCCCATTAGATAAGTCGCCGTTGTGACATAGTAACGCGGTTTAGGGTTCGCAGACTCGAGAGCGTGAATAAGCTTTGCTGAGACTGCACTGGCGGGAAGCTCGAAGCGGTCTTTCCCGCGGTCAACGTAAAGTCGATCCATGAGGCGTTCGTAGTCGGCCTTGCGAGCGGAATTCCTCCAGTCGATCCATTTTTCAAAATGCGGAATAGCGTTTTCGCGAATTTTGGACGTGATCGGACCCGGTTCAATGAGGCTAACGGAAATACCGGTTCCTCGAAGCTCTAGGCGGAGAACGTCAGAAAGTCCTTCAATCGCGAACTTTGTGGAAACGTATGCACCGCGCCAACCAAATGGGACTAGGCCCAGAACTGAGGAGCAGTTGACGATGCGTCCATGCCCCTGTCGGCGCATTACGGGTATGATTTGCCGAGTGAGCTCGTGCCAGCCGAAAACGTTCGTTTCAAAAATCGCACGTAGGGCATCCGTCGGAAGGTCTTCGACCGCGCCGGGGCAAGCGTAAGCACCGTTGTTATAAAGCGCATCGAGCCGACCGTCGGTTTGACCGAGGATGGCCGAAACGGCCTCAGTGATCGATGTCTTGTCGCGCAAATCAAGGACGACGCTTTCAAGACCCTCGGACTTGAGACGATCTACATCTTCTTGTTTGCGGCAGGTCGCAAATACCCGCCATCCACGTTTGCGAAGGGCGTTTGCGGCATCATACCCGATGCCAGTCGAAGAACCTGTGATCAGAACGGTGCGCTGTGTCATAGCGCGATGTTGCTCAGTCATTCAGGACTTGCAAGCTCAACCGCTCGAAATCTCGAGCAGGCTTTCGGCCATCCAACCCATTCGACCTGTTTCGACCACACGTATACGAACCCAACCATTGGCAGCTTCCAGAACCTCTGCCTCGGTTCCGTGTTCTAATGTCGTGACAACGCCATAGCGCGTGCTCGGGCCTTGTCGCATGTTGACGCGCGAACCGGCTACGGTGCGAATGTCTGCGCTGGGAGAGACAAGTTTCGCTTCAACTGCTGGCGCAACCTTTTGTGCGGCCAAAAGAGCAAGCGCTTCAGCCGCGCTGGTAGGAGCAGCTGCAGGTGCGTCAGTGAAAGAAGCGGCGATGACATTTGCCTCAAACGAGTCTGCAGATTGGGCAGCAACAGGTGTGACTGTTAGGACATCAGTTGCGGTGCGTGTCGGAATAGAGCTTGGCTTGCTATCACGCGAAGCAATGCTTGGACCAAATGCAAGCCTTGCGGATTCGGTGTTCCGAGTTTCAGGTTTGAAATTTGCCCCGCCAGACAGTTGGTAAAATGCTAGGCCAAGAAAAATAAATGTAGTCCAAATGTACGACTTCATGACACACCCCCATGTGCACGCAATCAATGGTTAGAAAGACTCACCTATAGATTGTATATGATTTTCGCGGCTTAATGAACCGCTTGGTTTGAATTGTCATCTACTTTTTGCTCTCAATGAGAAATCAACTTTTGTGATTGAAAAGGGTTCCAATCAAATCCCACTAGATCGTCAGGCGGGTTGCCGCTAAACCCGATGTATGAGTGAAATGACCGATACTGAATCCGGCGAGAGCAGCCAAAATCTGACCGAGACGCTACGGCGCGCGATTGGTGAGCGTTACCTAACCTATGCGCTTTCAACGATCATGCACCGCGCGCTTCCTGATGCGCGAGACGGTCTCAAGCCAGTGCATCGACGCATACTTTATGCAATGCGCGAATTGCGGCTCTCCGCGACGGGTGGCTTCCGCAAGTCTGCCAAGATCAGCGGCGACGTCATGGGCAATTATCACCCGCATGGCGATGCTGCGATTTATGACGCCATGGCGCGATTGGCTCAGGACTTTAACGTCCGTTATCCGTTGGTGGACGGTCAGGGTAACTTTGGCAACATCGATGGCGATAATCCCGCTGCGAGCCGATACACCGAAGCGCGTATGACCGCTGCTGCCGAAGCCCTACTTGAAGGGCTTAATGAGGATGCGGTCGATTATCGACCAAACTATGACGGAACTCTGGAAGAACCCGTCGTTCTGCCCGCAGCTTTCCCAAACCTCTTGGCCAATGGGTCCAGTGGAATTGCGGTGGGTATGGCGACGAACATTCCGCCGCACAACATTCACGAATTGATCGACGCCTGTCTGCATTTGATCAAGGCGCCAGATGCACGTGATGAAACTTTGCTTCAATACGTACCTGGCCCCGATTTCCCGACCGGTGGCGTGATTGTCGAGCCCAAAGAGAATATTGCCGAGGCCTATCGCACGGGTCGTGGATCGTTCCGTCTTCGCGCCAAATGGGAGGTCGAGGATCTCGGCCGTGGTCAGTGGCAAATCGTTGTCACCGAGATCCCCTATCAGGTTCAAAAGTCCAAGCTCATTGAAAAACTTGCTGAGGTCATTCAGACAAAGAAGGTTCCGCTTCTCGCCGATGTACGCGACGAAAGCGCCGAAGATGTTCGCGTCATCCTAGAGCCGCGCGCGCGTACGGTTGAGCCTGAAATGCTCATGGGGATGTTGTTCCGCAATTCCGATCTGGAGGTGCGGTTTAGCCTCAACATGAACGTGCTGATTGATGGGGTCACACCAAAAGTCTGCTCTCTCAAGGAAGTGCTTCGCGCGTTTCTTGATCATCGTCGCGAGGTTCTTAACCGTCGGTCCGAGCACCGTATGGAAAAGATCGACCACCGCCTTGAGGTGCTCGAAGGTTTGATTATCGCCTTCCTCAATCTTGATCGGGTGATCGACATCATTCGCTATGATGATGATCCCAAGCGCGCCTTGATGATCGAAGATTGGGGGAAGGATCAGAAACGAGCGACATCCGAGAAGGATTACGTCTCGCCACTGACGGGTGCTTCGGACGACGCTGAACTTACGCTGAGCGAAGTTCAGGCCGAAGCCATTCTCAACATGCGTCTGCGTTCGTTACGCCGTCTTGAAGAGATGGAACTCGTCCGCGAGCGTGATGCTCTCATGGAGGAACGCGCAGAGCTTCAGGACCTTCTTTCTGATGAAGGACTTCAGTGGTCGAGAATCGCCGAGCAGCTCAGAGAAACGCGCAAACAGTTCGGCCGCGACTCGGTTGGTGGTGCGCGTCGCAGCGCCTTCGCCGATGCGGCAGAGGTCGAAGAAGTTCCCCTTGAAGCTATGATTGAGCGTGAACCGATAACCGTGATCTGTTCGGCAATGGGCTGGATTCGTGCAATGAAGGGCCACCAAGCGCTTGATGCTGAGGTGAAGTTTAAAGACGGTGACGGGCCGCGATTTATGTTCCACGCCGAAACGACGGATCGCCTGATTGTCGCTGGAACAAATGGTCGCTTCTTTACGCTGAGTGCCGCCAATCTTCCGGGGGGGCGAGGCATGGGCGAGCCTCTGAGGCTCATGATTGATCTACCCAATGAAGCCGAGATTGTTGATATTTTTGCGCACCGCGCTGGGCGCAAGCTCTTGGTTGCGTCCTCTGCGGGCGATGGTTTCCTCGTTGCGGAAGAGGAAATTCTTGCCCAAACCAGAACCGGTAAGCAGGTACTCAACGTCAAGGATGGGGTTGTTACTCAAGTCGTAAAGCCTGTCGCCGGTGATCATGTCGCGGTGGTCGGTGAGAACCGCAAGGTCCTTGTTTTTGACATCGAAGAATTGCCGGAAATGAGCAGAGGTAAAGGCGTTCGCCTTCAGAAGTACAAAGATGGTGGTTTGTCCGATGCGACGACCTTTAATCTTGCAGAAGGTCTGAGCTGGCTTGATCCGGCGGGCCGCACTCGGTCTGAGACACAACTTGAAGAGTGGCTCGGTAAGAGGGCAGGGACCGGCCGAATGGCACCACGCGGATTCCCGCGCGACAACAAGTTCACATCGTAAAGTGTGGGCGGCGGCAGTTGCGCGCCGCCCTTTCGTCTTTTAACGATGGTATCCATCACATTTGAGGACGTTCTATGTTTAAAGCTGCTGTCGCTCTTGCTTCGCTCGTTGCCCTAACCGCATGTGGCGGGTTTCGTGATGACATTTCAAAAGAGCCAAAACCGCTTGGTAACTTCCTTCTCGGACACAACATTGTTGTGTCCAAAGAGCCACAAAAGGGCCCCTTGTCGCGCGAAGCGTCCAACGAGGAATGGAAAGAAGCGATCAAACAAGCGGTCGACGATCGCCTTGGGAATCAACGGTTTGACGGGAGCGCGTATTATCACATCGGTTCCACGGTTCAGGCCTATGTACTGGCTCAGCCGGGCATAC